>DAHUXA010000342.1 GCA_027307405.1 Hyphomicrobiales bacterium
CGCAGCAGTGCGTCGGGCACCTGCGCATTTTTGTCGAACCCGGCGGCAAGACCGACCGGATTCGGGAATTTGAGTCCAAAGGCGCGCACCGCCAGCGCGTCATCATCGGCGGACGCCCTGACCACCGGCATGTATCGCAACGCCTTGATCGCGAGTGCGTGCGCATCCTCGGGATCGAGGGCCCGCAGAAACGGGCGCGACAGGCGGTCGAAAAAGCCGATCACCGTGCGGGACTCCAGATTGGCATGACACGCGACCCTATCGGCCCGGCCAAGGCTTATTCAAGGCCGCCAAACAGGAAACTATTGCCGGAGGGGGGCGACTCAAGGCTATAATTCCTATCACCTACAGGACCACAGTTGCACGGGTGCTCGCGTCCATGGCTATGCTGACCCACAATCAGATCTGGACCGCCATCGACCGGCTGGCCGCGCGCGCAAAACTGACGCCGTCTGGGCTGGCGAAGAAAGCCGGCCTTGATCCGACAACGTTCAACAAATCCAAGCGCGTCACACCGGAAGGGCGGCCGCGCTGGCCCTCAACGGAATCGGTCGCCAAGGCGCTGCAAGCGACAAGCACCAAGTTCGACACCTTCGTTACCCTGATCACCGACGGCGGCAAGGCAACCATGCACAACGTGCCGCTGATTGGCTTCGCGCAGGCCGGCGCCGGCGGTTTTTTCGACGATGGCGGCTTTCCGGTCGGCAAAGGCTGGGAGGAGATCGCCTTCCCCGCCGTCAGCGATGAGCACGCCTACGCCCTGGAAATCTCCGGCGACTCGATGAAGCCGGCCTATCGAGACGGCGACGTCATCATCGTATCGCCGGGCGCAACGGTGCGCAAAGGCGACCGGGTCGTGGTCAAGACCAAGGACGGCGAAGTCATGGTCAAGGAGCTCAAACGCAAGACCGCGAAGTCGGTCGAGCTCAAATCGCTCAACGCCGAACACCGCGACCGTACATTGCCGACATCCGATGTCGTCTGGGTCGCGCGCATCGTCTGGGCGAGCCAGTAACGGGCGTCACGCACTGCGCGCCAGCGCCCCGTCGATCATGTCGATCGTGTTCTGCAAGCCATAGACGGCCACGAACGAACCGAAGCGCGGGCCTTTTTCCTGCCCGAGCAGCACCTGGTAAAGCAGGTTGAACCAGTCGAGCGAGACGCCGGGCTTGCCATCCTTGGCTTTCTTTTTCTGATCCAGGAACGGATCGCGGCGGCCGACCTCGTAGACCACGTTCTGAATGTCCTCGGCGCTGGCATCCGGCTTCAACTGCGAGAGCGCGTCGCGCAGGTCGATCAACGCCGCGCGTTCGGCATCCGTCGGCTCGCGGAATTTCTTTTCCGTCAGCACGAAATCACGGAAATAGTGGATGGCATAGGTGACCAGCTCATTGAGCTTGGGATGTGTCTTCGGCGTTACGCCCGGCCGATAGCGGCCAATGAAGCCCCACAGCGTGTCGGCGTTCTCGGCATTCGATGACGACACCAGCGTGAGCAACATGCCGAAAGAGATCGGCATGTCGATCTTCGGCGGCTTGCCGGAATGGATGTGCCAGACCGGATTTGACAATTGCTGGCGCGGATCCTGCCGCTCATAACCGTCGAGAAACTGGTAGTACTCGTCGACGTGGCGCGGAATGACGTCAAAGTACAGCCGCTTGGCCGCCTTCGGTTCGCGATACATGAACAGCGACAGACTCTCCGGGCTGGCGTAGCGCAGCCATTCCTCGATCGTGAGCCCATTGCCTCTCGACTTGGATATCTTCTGGCCCTTCTCATCGAGGAACAGCTCGTAATTAAATCCCTCCGGCGCGGTGCCACCCAGTGCGCGGCAGATTTCGCCCGAGAGCCTGACCGAATCGATCAGATCCTTGCCGGCCATTTCGTAATCGACGCCGAGCGCAACCCAGCGCATGGCCCAGTCCGGCTTCCATTGGAGCTTGC
>DAHUXA010000343.1 GCA_027307405.1 Hyphomicrobiales bacterium
TTATGCCGTACGCAGGAACCCATTCATCCGCATTGCGTTTTTACGTCATCTTTTTCAATGTCCGCTTTGGGTCATAAGCGGTGTTTGAGAATTGGGAGCTTCGGATTTGTTCATCGGCTCCGATGGACTGGGCGGCATTGATCTCGATCAACGCGGTCAGCGGCTAAGGGTCACACCGGCTTAGAGTCCAAGCTCCCCAAGGACCATGTCCGCTTTGGGTCAAAATAAGCCGCTTTCCGAGATTTTCTCCGCGGTAAAGTTCGGTGATTGCGCCTGGGCAATGTTCGATCCCATCGACGATATCCTCTCGATAACGCGGGCTGCAATCGCGGGTCCAATCAGCCAATCGCGCGACGGTCTCTTCGTAGCGGTGATCGGATCAATGATTTACCGTGTCCAACGCTTGCGAACCGTTCCACGAAGTATCGCTAGTTCTTAGTGCGTGACCCACCGAAATGTCCGCCTTCGAAGCGGACATGACGCGTACTTGCGATCACTTCCGCTTTTGATCCAAAGCGGACATTGTCAACGCCTACGGTGCGCAACTAGACGGCCTGTTTTCAGTGGTGGGCTGGGCCGGTACTATGAGTTTGCCTTGGGCAAAGCGCGATGACCACCCACGAGCAATGGCAGCTCACCTTGGAAGCGGCCGAACTGTACGAGCACTGTCCCGCTCGGTACATCCTCGGACCTTGGGCTCCTTTGCTTGTCGACGCTGCCAACCTCGCGCCGGACGAGCGCGTGTTGGACGTTGCTTGCGGCACCGGCGTGGTGACCCGCATTGCGGCGAAGCGTGTCGGCCCCACGGGCCGGGTCGTTGGTGTCGACCTCAATCCCGGAATGATCGCCGTTGCGCAATCGCTCTCGGCACCTGCAGGAGCCCGCATCGAATGGCTTGAACGGAGCGCGCTCGATCTTCGACTGGAGGATGCCAGCTTTGACGTAGTTCTCTGTCAGCAGGGGCTGCAGTTCTTCCCGGATAAAGTGGTCGCACTGAGAGAGATGCACCGCGTGCTCAACCATGGCGGCCGTCTCGCACTTAGCGTCTGGAACAGCACCGGGCTTTATAACAATGCGGTCGGTGACGCCCTTGCTCGATTGGTGGGCAACGAAGTTGCCGTCCGCTTTAACGCCTCGCGGCAAGTTCCCACCGCAGAGGACTTGCGGTCTCTCGCAACGGAGGCGGGCTTTTCAGCAGTAGACGTGCGCGTCAGCCGAATCGATGTCCATCTGCCCCGTCTTGATAAATTCGTACTGGACCATTTGGCCGCAACGCCAGTCGCATCCGCTATTGCTGCCGCCGATCCTGAGGCACGCAAGAAAATTGGCGCGAGTGTCATGGAACAGCTGCGGCGCTATGCCGATGGCGATGGAGTTACTTATCCGGAAGAAACGCATGTGTTGACGGCTAATGTTCTATAACTGGCACATAGCGAACATTCTGCCCGTCGCCAATACGAGCTTTCGCCAATTTCTCGAAGTTCAAGGGTTGGCTCAACGTTTAGCGGTTTGAGTACCTCTTTTAGTTTCGCAATGGCACTTTGCAAATGTTGATAAGTCGCATCGCAGCGTTGGCATGTCTTTCCGTCGGCGCTAACCAATCGCTGCCAAATGATCGGCAATTGCTTCACGTCGGCCTCACTGAACAGTTTCGAGCGCAAGTGCTATTCCTTGCCCCCCACCGATGCACAAGGTGACAATTCCACGCTTGATGCTATCGCGCTGCATCGAGTGGAGAAGTCGCGTTGTAAGCACTGCTCCTGTCGCGCCAATCGGATGTCCGTGAGCCACGGCACCGCCTTCAACATTGACAATGTCCTGCGGCAAACCAAGGTCCTTGGCGACCGCAATAGCTATAGCCGCGAACGCCTCATTAATTTCGATGCGCTGGATGTCCGAAGTTTTCCAGCCAGCGCGTTCGAGCGCCTGTTTGA
>DAHUXA010000344.1 GCA_027307405.1 Hyphomicrobiales bacterium
TCGTCGCATTGCCTCCCCCAGGCTCGAAGACCACGACCATCAAAACAGGAAATTAGGATTAGCGAAATGGGACGCGATGGTCAGTTTGTACTGCAGAAATTTTGAAACGCCCAGGTCCGCTTTGGGTCAAAAACAGACATAGCGAGAGGTCCGCGCCGTGTCCGCTTTAGCCCAGAACGCGGAGATTGATGATCGCCGTCGCATGCCCGCTTTGTGCCAATTGCGGACATTCCATCATTCATTCGATCACCTCGTCGGCGCGGCGAGCAGCATCGGCGGCACAGCGAGGCCGAGCGCTTTCGCAGTCTTGAGGTTGATCGCCAGCTCATATTTGGTCGGCGCCTGCACAGGTAGGTCAGCCGGCTTTTCGCCCTTCAAGATGCGATCGACGTAACCTGCGGCGCGACGGTACTGGTCAAGGAAATCGGCACCATAAGAAACCAAACCGCCCTCGGAAACGAAGATCCGTTGGAAATAAATCGTGGGTAGTTTGTGTCGCGCGGCAAGTGCGACGATCAACTCGCGATGACCGATAGCCAATGCGCTCGCGGCTACTATCAAGCTGCCATTTGAGAGACGCGCAAATGCGCCGATGCCGCGCTCAATCTCGCCGGCATCACGAACGTTGATCGCGCGAACCTCCACACCCAACGACGGTGCCACGGACTGGATGACGGCGAACTGACCGATCCCCGCGAGTATGGTCGGATCCCAAAGTATCGCAATATTTGTCACGTTCGGCGCAATTTGTTTCAAGAGCTCCGGCCATTTCCCACTCAAATTGTATTCGAACTGCACGAAACCGGTGGCGTTGCCACCCGGGCGGGAAAGACTTTCGACAAACCCGGAACCGACTGGATCAGGGACATTTGCGAAAACGACCGGAACAGTTCTGGTCGCCTGGAGTAAGGGCCCAACACTCGCGCCGCCAGTGGCCACCAAAACGTCCGGAGCGAAATTGACCAATTCCGCAGCGTATTTGCGCATGTCGTTGGCTTTACCTGCGCCCCAGCGGTATTCGATCCTCGCGCTGCGGCCGTCAATCCAACCCAATTCCTGCAAGGCCTGCAGAAGCGCGGCAATGGTAGCTTGGCCTTGTGGATCGTTGGCGGCCAACCCGACAAGTACGCCGATGCGGCGCATCTGTTGGCTTTGCTGCGCGCGCGCCGCGTGCGGCCATGCAACGGTCGCTCCGCCAACTAAAGTAATGAACTCGCGTCGCCTCATTGCTGCCCGCGGCTTAGGACAAGGCATCGTACGAATTTAAGCTAACACACTGGAAGGGGGTCTAATAAATACGGACTTACCACCGGACTCGGTGAGAATCTGCATAGCCTATTAGTCGCATGGGAGACGGTCACATGGATGATGCAGATGTTTATGTCCGTATTGCTCGGCTGGAACGCTTGGCACATTGGGAGGATCTGGAAAGGCGTATAGTTCGGCTAGAGCATCTTGTCGCGTGGGTAGCCAGTGTTGCCGGCATTGCAATTGCCATTGGTATTGGGGTTGCGGTCGGTGCTTACGCGCAGGGTGGGATTCAATTTCAGCCGTGGGGCTGGCCGGCAATCTTGGCGGGCCTTGCCGCTATAGGGCTGACGACAATTCTTTTGCAGCGGAAGCTAATTCGGCTGGTCGGCTGAGATCATGCCGATGCTCCTACGCGTCCTACGACGTCTCCTCGTCGCCACGACATTCGAACCGCTGGTTTTCAAATGCTTTTGCTCTTACCCCAAAAGCGGACATGCTGCGATGTCCGGTGCATGTCCGCTTTGTGCCAATAGCGGACCTCGCACTCTCGGTTGAAATGAAAGAGGCCGCCAACTGAGGCGGCCTCGCTAGTCCGTCCAAGTGGTCTAGTTGTAATAAGCCGGGCCGATCGGGGCACGTGGACGCGGATAATCGTAATAACCCGGAT
>DAHUXA010000345.1 GCA_027307405.1 Hyphomicrobiales bacterium
CGAATACCGACGCTCAACAACGCTGCCCGGAAGCCTCAACGGGGGCCGGGGGGCAGAGCCCCCGAAATTCCGGAATGCAAGAATTATAGAAAGAGCCGACACAGGAATTGAACGAATGTGGAGTCATTCCTGGACTCGTCACGTGGACGAGTTCTTATCTTTTGCCGTGAGCAAAACGACAATCGAAAACGAGGGCAGCAGAGCTAAAAACGGATTGTATCGCTGCGATGCACCGAGGATAGGGCAGGATAGCCCCCCATACGCGCTAACTTAAGGCTTGCCAGCTAGAATCGAGTCAGATTCTAGCATGGCATGACTCATGAATCGCTTCTGAATGAGCTTTGGCAGGCAACCCTGACCCGGCTTGGCGGGAGAGCGGCCATTGAAGCGTCCGCCCGCGAGAACGGGGCATTTCTGCGAAGTCGGGCTGTGGTTTGCGCAACCGATTTGCTGCGGTTGGTTCTGGCCTACTGCCTGGGCGGCATGGGGCTGAGATCGGCAAGTGCATGGGCCGCATCTGCTGGCCTCGCAGACCTTTCTAACGTTGCGCTGCTTAAGCGCCTGCGCAAGTGCGGCGCCTGGATGGAACATCTCGCAGGGACGCTTCTCAGCAACGGTATCCGGCCTGAAGCAGGAGGGCGGCGCATCCGCCTTCTCGACGGGACAACTGTCCCCAAGGCTGGGAAAGAGGCTAAGAAAAACAGCGGCCTATGGCGGCTTCATTGCGCTTTCGACCTCCCGGAGGAGCGCTTCAGTTTTATCGAGCTGACCGATGAAAAGGGTGGAGAGCGGCTTGACCGCACGCCCTTTGCCAAAGGCGATATCGCTATAGCGGATCGTGGCTACATGCATCCTGAGCCCCTGGCGCATATCGTGGAACAGGGCGCCGATGTCATTGTGCGCACCCCCTGGACAGGGGCGCGCTGGCTGAATGAGGATAGCAAACCCTTCGATCTCCTGGCTGCTCTTGAGGCGGCGGAGAACGCAGGCATTCTCGACAGACCCATCTGGATTGCCCGCAAAAACGCCCCGGCTCTGGCGCTACGTCTCGTCGCCATCCGCAAGCCCCCTTTAGCAGCCGAAACAGCGCGCGCCCAAGCCCGCCAGACCGCCCAGCGGAAAGGCAAGGCCATTTCTAGCGGCACATTGGCGGCGGCCGGATGGGTCATCCTTGTTACATCGCTCGATGCAAAAGCATTCCCCGCAGACAGGATCGGTGAACTTTATCGCGCCCGCTGGCGCATCGAAATGGCCTTCAAGCGATTGAAAAGCCTTATCGGCCTCTCAGCGCCGCCAAGCGAGGACCCGCAAACCGCCAAAACCTGGATTCTGGCGCATCTGTTGATGATCCTCCTGCTCGAGCCGCACACCAGCGCGCCTGAGATCTCTCCCCGCATGGCCGCGTAACCGCACCGGCGCTTTGGCGGCTCACATGCCTCGCAGCCAAGGCGCTGCTTGCGGCCATCATGCCTGTGCCCATGCCGCGGCTCAACACTATGCCAATCCTCAAACGCCACCTGCTCGAACCGCCGCGAAAACGGCCTTATCTAGCTATTCCAACCTTAAGTTAGCGTATATGGGAGGATGGGGAGGGGTGCGGGGATGTCGGTTTATCTCCACTGTCCAAAATACAAAATTGCTGCGAGCACAAGAAATCCTAAGCAAACTTCGCTGATCTGGCCAACGATTGTCATCCTGGACGCCTCCTTTCGCGCCTCGTCATCCCGGCCAAGCGAAGCGCGAGCCGGGATCGCAAAAGCGGACATCTCAAGGAATTACGATCCCGGATAGGGCTCCCCCTTCCGGGATGATGCGGTGGATGGGTGCGCCGGGAGACCGGCGGAAGGTAGGCGGTGTAAGTCCGCCGCGGTGAAGGTTTAGCGAGCCA
>DAHUXA010000346.1 GCA_027307405.1 Hyphomicrobiales bacterium
CGTACCTCTGGCGGTATGCCGATTCCGTTGTCCCGAATCCTGATCTCTACCCGGTCACCAAGGCTTCTTGTTGTAGTGGTCAGTATCGGTTCGAAACCATTGTCCATCGCCTCGTCTTTACGTCTAGCAGGCTGTTGAAGAAGTAGGTCGCGGTTTGGCTGATTGAGTGATTCACTTTCTCCGAAGCGATTCGGAGGTTGGGCGATGCGGGGTGGGGATGAGCAGACTGGCAAGCTTTTCAGCTACGTCGATCTTGAGAAACGGGTTCGGTCGGATCATCCCCTGAGAGCGATCAGAGGACTTGTGAACGAGGCGCTGGTCGCGCTGGAGCAGGAGTTCGCGGCGCTTTATGCGCCGATCGGGCGGCCGTCAATCGCACCGGAGAAGCTGTTGCGAGCGATGCTCCTGCAAGCCTTCTATTCAATTCGCTCGGAGCGGCAATTGATGGAGCGGCTGGAGTTCGATCTGCTGTTCCGCTGGTTCGTGGGCATCGGCGTCGACGACGCGGCGTGGGATCACTCAGTTTTTTCCAAGAACCGCGAGCGCCTGTTGGAAGGCGACATCGCAGCCAAGCTATTGAGCACAGTTCTTGCACATCCGCGAGTGAAGCGGCTTCTGAGCACCGAGCATTTTTCCGTCGACGGCACGTTGATCGAAGCCTGGGCGTCGATGAAGAGCTTCAAGCCGAAGGATGGCTCGGACGAACCGCCCGCGGACGGAGACGGGCGGAACCGGGAGGCGGATTTTCACGGCGAGAAGCGCTCGAACGACACCCACGCCTCGACTACCGATCCAGAGGCGAGGCTCTATCGCAAGGGGCCTGGCAAAGAGGCCAAGCTCTGCTTCATGGGGCATGCCCTGATGGAGAACCGCAACGGACTGGTGGTCGAAGCTTGTTTGACGCCAGCCGATGGACACGCCGAGCGCGTCGCGGCGCTACACATGATCGAGCCGCACGCTGATCGGCCGCAGGCAATCACGCTGGGTGCCGACAAGGCCTATGACGCCGAGGATTTCATCAACGAATTGCGCTCGATGAAGGTGACGCCGCATGTGGCACAGAATACCAGCGGGCGCTCGTCGGCGATCGATGGCCGCACGACGCGCCATGCCGGCTACGCCGTCAGTCAGCGCATCCGCAAACGAATCGAAGAAGCCTTCGGTTGGATCAAGATGGTCGCCGGACTAGAGCAAACCAAGTTTCGAGGACGCGATCGTGTCGGATGGGCCTTCCGCTTCGCTGCCACCGCCTACAATCTGACGCGGCTGCCGAAGCTGTTGGCGGCGTCGGCATGAGCGCACCGCCGAACTCAACCGCCGCCGGCGGATCGTCAAGGCCGACATTTGCGATCGCCATCATCTCGCTATCTGTGCGCGCTAGTGATAAGCGCCGGCCAATCGGCATTCTTCTTCAACGGCCTGCTAGGGGGCTTCCATGGAAAATTTCATGACCGGCGGCGGGTCACCAATGTCTCGCCCGTCTAGCTCAAGGCACAGTGTGCAAGCTTCTCGGTCAAGAGGAAATCAAGCCGCACAAGGTGCGCTACTATCTGGAACGCCGCGACGCCGAGTTCGAGCCCAAGATGGCGGAAGTTCTGTGTGTCTACCGCGAGGTCCAGGTCCTGAAAAAAGCCGCTGCCAAGGCGGAGAAATCGAAGAAGCCGGTCGCGATCGTCTCCTACGACGAGAAGCCGGGAATCCAGGCCATCGCCACGACGGCACCGGATTTGCCGCCAGTGCCAGGCCGCCATGCGAGCTTCGCGCGGGATCATGAGTACAAACGCCATGGCACGCTCAGCCTGTTGGCCGGGATCGATCTGCTCACCGGCAAGGTCCACGCGCTCGTCAGGGAGCGCCACCGCAGCCGCGAGTTCATCGAATTCCTC
>DAHUXA010000347.1 GCA_027307405.1 Hyphomicrobiales bacterium
GCCGAATTTCAGCGACACCCGCGAAAATTGTTTTGACATCGGGGTGATCCGCACGCGCTCCTCTTCCGGCACACGGGGCGTGTCGGCGGTGATAATCGTGAGGATGACATTGTTCTCGTGCAGCACTTTGTTGTGCTTGAGATTGTGCAACAACGCGGTCGGCGCAAATTCCGGGTCACTGGTTAGGAACACAGCCGTACCCGGCACGGAATGCGGCGGCTTTTTCTCAAGGCTACGAAAGAGAGTGTCGAGCGGGACTTCGGTCCGTCGCGTCTTACTGATCAGGATGCCGGTTCCGCGCCGCCACGTCAGAATTAGCAGCACCATGCTTGCGCCGAACAGCAGCGGCGCCCAGGCGCCCTCAAATAACTTGAGAAAGTTGGCCGAAAAGAACACCACGTCGACGATCACAAACGGAACAATCAACAGCACGGTCTGCCAAAGAGGCCACCGCCATCCCTTCCAGATCACGACGAATGCAAGTATCCCGTCCACGACCATGGTCGTCGCAACTGCAATACCGTAGGCGGAGGCGAGTGCGCTCGAAGTGCGGAACAAACCGACGAGCAGGAGCACGCCGATCATCAGCGAAATAGTTACGCGCGGGATATAGATCTGGCCAACATGCGAGGCCGACGTGTGCAAGATAGCCAGCCGTGGCAACAGACCGAGCTGGATCGCCTGATGCACGAGTGAATAGGCGCCAGTGATAACCGCTTGGCTCGCGATAACCGTTGCGGCCGTGGCCAACACGATCATCGGTAGCAGGAAGGTCTCAGGAACCAATCTGTAGAAGGGGTTTTCGATTGCAGCGGGGTCAGCCAAAACCTTGGCGCCTTGACCGAAATAGTTGATCAGCAGCGCGGGCAATACGAGACCAAGCCACGCAACCTGGATAGGCTTCCGTCCGAAATGGCCGAGATCGGCATAAAGCGCTTCGCCACCGGTAACGACGAGGAATACCGCACCAAGCGTGACCAAACCGACCGCGCCGTGATGGATGAGGAAATCAATGCCATAAAACGGATTGATGGCAGCAAGGACGGTCGGATCATCGCGAATATGCAGGCCGCCGGCAATCGCGATTGACAGAAACCAGATGACCATGATCGGGCCGAACATCGCCGCAACTTTCGCGGTGCCGCGACTTTGTGCAGCGAATAGAGCAATCAGAATAATGACGGTGAGCGGTACAACGAATTCGGTGAACGCGGGGCTTGCTAATTTGAGCCCTTCAACCGCCGAGAGCACCGAGATCGCCGGAGTAATTACGGAGTCACCGAGAAACATCGAGGCGCCGATTACGCCGACGATGAAAACGAAAGCGGTGCGACGGCCGAGCGCGCGTGTCGCTAGCGCGGTAAGCGAAAGCGTGCCGCCCTCCCCGTTATTGTCGGCGCGCAGCAGGATCAGAACGTATTTGAGCGTCACCGTTACGATCAGCGCCCAGACGATGAGCGAAAGCACACCGAGAACGACGCCGCGGCTGACGACGTGGTCACCACTGGCTGCGATTGCCGCCTCGCGAAAGGCGTAAAGCGGACTTGTCCCGATGTCGCCGTAGACAACGCCGACACTGCCGAGTGCCAGGGGCAAGAGCCCTGGAGGCGCGTCATGCCCTATCTGCGCGGACGCCGTAGTTTGGTTCGCGCCATCACTCATTGAAAATTGCCGTGGTCCGCCGATCGCCGTGAAGGCGGGCCTTATATCACCGCACGGGCCCAGAGAACACAGGGCCTATTTCGTGACGACTACAACCGAACAACGGCCGCACGGTTCCGTGGCATCCTACGGCGTCAGGTCGGCCGGCAGCGGCGGTTCCTCCCGCATCAGAGTAATAGTAACCCGACGGTTTGGCGCCATGTAGGGATCGTCCGGGAACAG
>DAHUXA010000348.1 GCA_027307405.1 Hyphomicrobiales bacterium
CCTGCGGCGTGCCTCACGTCAGGGCGCTGAAACGCTATCATTGCCGCATTGTCCAGACAAATGGCCGCTCGATGCCAATGGATGAGCTTTATCCCCCTGTGGCCGCGGAACTGGCTGGGGCAGGAATGGCGCAGCGGCATTAGTCCCTTACCAACCCAATCTTGTCACTTTGCGCACGGATTTGGTCAAGCCAGTGCGGGAACGATGCCGTATTCGGTGATGTGAGAGGCGGCGGCAATGACGGCTCTTCCGGCGCGAGTGAGGTAGTAGCGGTAGGTTCTGGCGACGCGCTTGATAAGACCGAGGCAGCGCAAGCGACGGATCTGACGGGACAGCGCCGAAGGCGAGAGTTGCTCCAGGAGCGGGGACAGATCGGCGCGGCGGACGCCGGCGATGGTGAACTTGGGGTTCTGCAGCGCGCCAAGCAAAGTGCGCTCCGTGGGATTGAAGAAGTCCACCCCCTTGACCGTTTTGCCCTCAATCTTTCGCGGCCGCGTGACGCGGTCCAGCAGCTTCACGCCGGTGGAAAAGTCATCGAGCGCCGAGAGATGGGCGAGATAACGACGGTTGCAGGCAAAGAGAATGCTTGCCAGGTCTCCAAGGCTGTAGACGGTCTTCTTCATGGGAGCGAAGCCCATGCTTGATGGGCCTTCGCGGTGTTCTACCTTGCGGTAGTGCTTGAAGGACGAGACATCGTTCGTTGTTGTCTCGATACGCAAAACGATGCCGAGTTTATCGTACATCTTGATGGAAGACTTGCCGAACCGATGCTTGATGCAGGTTCCCTCGATCCGGGTTGAGAACTGGCTGCCGATCTCCTGCGCCAGATTGGGGGCGATGCTCCGGCCGAGGAATGTGGCGATGGTCTGCGCCTTCACGGTGAGCACTGAATGCCGCGCCAGTTGTTCGTAGAGCGGCGCCAGCGCCGCCTTGGAGCGGAAGACCAGATCGGTGGAATGCTCAACCTGCATCAGGCTCCAGTGATAGGATTGCTTGAAGGTGTCGAGCACCGGGCAGCATAGCGCCGCGTAGCGGTCGAGGATGGGGTGGAGCATGCCAGGCGAGAAGCCATCGGCCAATTCCTGGGCGCGCTCCCAATCGCCGATGTGGAGGAATGCGTTGTCCCCGGCCGTGAACCCGATGCCTTCGGCGGTTAGCTTGCGCGCCAGCCAGCTGTGACCGTTGCAATAGAACTGCAAACGGAACGGCGCCCAGGTTGGAACGCGGACATAGATCAGGCCCAACTCCGCGTCGATGAAATAGAAATAGTAGTGCAGACACTTGCCGCTGTCCGGCCGCACGAAGGTCTTGTGGCTTTTCTTGTCATGCCAGGGCTCGTAGGCGCCGCACGCCTCCATGGCCGAAATGACATGTGCGAGGCCTGGATGCTCGCCACGCCGGGCAATCGCCTTGGCGACAATGTCCTCCTTGCGGAGGCAGCTCTTCGAAATGTGCTCGATGGCGACGCCCGCGGCTTCCGCAACCTTCGCCGCGTTCTCCCGGACCGTATCGCGCAGCGTTGCTGCAAACTGCGGATAATCGAAAATGCGGATGGCATTCGTATAAAGAAACGATGTCATGCCCCTGGCGTGGCAGACCCCAGGAAGCGTGCCGGTGATGACGATGCGGTCGTAACAAGAAAGAACCCCTGCGATCCGCTCGTCGTAGCGTTCAACAAGCCCCTCCGGCATTGTCCCCTCGCCAAGTGCCTGCGCCCGCTGCCACTATAGCGCAACCTCTTTGGTTCCGGCTCCGCCGGCTTAGGGGGGCTAATCTAGCCGCACGCTTGCCGCAGCTTGCCGCACGTCAAGAATGCCTTGCCGCAGCTTGCCGCATTTAGCGGGAGGAGACGACGCGCAAGCCGACTCTTGCCGCAGGTGAGG
>DAHUXA010000349.1 GCA_027307405.1 Hyphomicrobiales bacterium
CTCGTGCAAGCCGCGCTGAAATATGCCGTCCATACGATTATTTTGCAGGCGCGTGCGAATGCCGCGAGCCTGCCGCTGGGCCGGGCCTTGCCTGCCGTAGGCACCGGCGATTGAGTCCAGATTGCGCACGATTGCCTCGTAGCAGGACGCGAGCGAGCGGGGCATCTCATCGCGCAAAATAAGAAGGTCGGCGACCAGCCAGGGTTTCAGGCTCTCGCGGTAGACCCAGTGATAGGCCGTGAGCGCGGACACCGAACGCAGGATTGCCGCCCACTGGAAATAATCGAGCGGCCCCCCGACACGCTCGTTCTCCGGCAGCAGGAGGTGATATTTGACGTCAAGGATGCGCGCCGTGTTGTCGGCGCGCTCAAGATAAACCCCAAGTCGAGAGAACCAGTAGGCGTCGTTGCGCAGCATGGTGCGATAGGCGGAACCGTCGTAGCGCAATGAGGATTCCTGTACCCAGCGCAGGAAACGTGAGAACTCCTCGCGCGAGGTCGGCCCGTTGCCGTAGCGCTTTAATTCAAGCCACGTGCCGTTGATGGCATCCCACATTTCCATAGTGAGCGCCGTGCGCACGGCACGTGCGTTACCGCGAGCAAGCTCGAAGCAGGAACGGATCGACGACGAGTTGTCGGTAGAAAAAGCGAGAAAGTCTGTTACGTTCTCCTCGTTGGCTTCATCATAGAGCTTGAAGAAGGCGGTGGCGCAGCCGGCAGTGGCGACTGCAGATTCCCATTCATTGCTGGCACCGACATAGGCGAGGGGCAACGCCGACAGCCGCTGCGTAGCGTCGAGGATGCGTGCAAGGTACTCGGCGCGTTCGACATAACGCGAGAGCCAATACAGGTTATCGGCGGTGCGCGAGAGCATGTCTCAGCCGTCCAATACCCAGGTGTCCTTGGTGCCGCCGCCCTGACTGGAGTTGACCACCAGTGAGCCTTCTTTCAACGCAACCCGCGTCAGGCCGCCCGGGACAATGCGAACTCCGTCGCGCCCCGTCAGCACGAAAGGCCGCAAGTCAACGTGGCGCGGGGCCACGCCTTTCTCGACGCAGGTTGGGCACGTGGACAGCGCCAGTGTCGGCTGGGCGATAAAATTCTTTGGTGAGGTCTTGAGTTTGGCACGAAACTGCTCGATCGCCACCTTGCTGGCGGCGGGGCCGATCAGCATGCCGTAACCTCCGGACCCATGCACTTCCTTCACCACCAGCTCGTGCAAATGATCGAGCACGTAGGTAAGGTGATCTTCTTCGCGGCAGCGCCACGTCGGCACAGTCTTCAGCAACGGCTCTTCGCCGAGATAGAACTTCACGATTTCCGGCATGAAACTGTAGACCGCCTTGTCATCGGCAATGCCGGTGCCGACCGCATTGGCGAGCGTGACATTGCCGGCCTGGTAAGCCGACATCAGCCCGGGCACGCCCAAGGCAGAATCGGGCCGGAAGGTGAGGGGATCGAGAAAGTCGTCGTCGATGCGCCGATAAATGACATCGACGCGCTGTGGCCCCTGGGTGGTGCGCATGTAGACGACTTCGTCTTTAACAAAAAGGTCGCGGCCCTCGACCAGCTCGACGCCGAGCTTGTCGGCGAGGAACGAGTGTTCGTAGTAGGCGGAATTGAATACGCCTGGCGTGAGCAGCACGACGCTAGGATCGCGTGAGGCGGAAGATGGTGCCACCGATTTCAGCGTCGCAAGTAGTTCGTCAGGATAGTTTTCAACCGGGGCGATGCGGTGCCGTGAAAACAACTCCGGAAACAGCCGCATCATGATCTCGCGATTCTCCAACATATAGGAGACGCCTGAAGGAGTGCGCGCGTTGTCTTCAAGTACGTAAAATGTTTCGGCATCGACGCGTACGATGTCGAT
>DAHUXA010000034.1 GCA_027307405.1 Hyphomicrobiales bacterium
TCTCAAGCGCGGAGAGAACGACCTCGAAATCTACGTCATGTGCGAGATCCCCAATAATGTCATTCAGATCGATGCGTTTGCCAAGCTGTTCGACGGCTTTTCGATCGGCTCCAACGACCTGACCCAGCTTACGTTGGGTGTCGATCGGGATTCCGAGATCGTTGCCTTCGATTTCGATGAACGCGATCCCGGCATGCTGGAAATGCTGCGGCTGGCGGTGGTCGGCGCCAAGCGCAACCGACGCCATGTTGGCATCTGCGGCGAGGCGCCCGCGAACTATCCTGAGATCGCGCGTTATCTCACCCAGCTCGGCATCGACTCCATCAGCGTCAATCCGTCAAGCATTTTGCGCACGTTTCAGGTGGTCAGCGATGCTGAGAACGCAACGCCCGCGAGCAGCGTGCCCAAAGCCGCCGAATGACCAGGCCCGCGTTCAGATACAGCGGCGAATATAAGGGCGGTTCACTTCCCATAATTCATCGAGCAGCTTAACCGCGGCCGATGCTGAGTTCACCACCGGATCGATTAGCAGCGCCTGCAGGGCGACCTCTTTGGATGCATGCATGGCGGCCTCGACGGCGAGCTGCTGGACGCTTACCTGCGTGTGGAGCAGTTTGGCTATTGGGTCGGGCAGGGGACCGAGCGAGATCGGGTGAAGGCCGGCGGCGTCCACCATCACCGGCACCTCGACTGCCGCGTCTGCCGGCAGGTTCGGGATGGCGCCTCGGTTGGGCACGATGCCAGATTCCAGCACACGCTTTCTGTTGTGCAAGATGCCGCCGATTGCGGCGGCGCCGCGCTCTCCTGAGGGCGTCAGCCAATCGGGTGGCAAGGCTGCGCCAGCGAGCACGCGGTCCAGCGTGTTGGAAAATTCCGCGCGTCCACGTTCGTCGGCTACGAAATCGTAACCGTGCTCGCCGCCCTCCCAGCCGTAGGCGAGATATTCGCCAAGATGATCGTCGCTGCAAGTCATCCAGTAGCCGAAGGCCCTGAACAAACGGCGGGTCAGGGGAGCGAACGAGGAGTCGAAGTCCTTTTCCTTAGCGCGTAGCAGCGGATAAAGGTCTTCGCCGGTTGTCCGGTGGCGGATTTGCACCAGACATTGTGCATGATTGAGGCCTGCGCCCCAGACCTCGACCTGCTCGTAGGGCAGGCCCATGATGCGAGCAACGTCACTCTGACCCATGTAAATGCCATGGCAAAGGCCAAGGGCGCGGATCGGACTGTATTTTCCTAGCGCCAGTATGATGCGGTTCTCGGGATTGGAAAAATTGAGGAACAGCGCTTTCGGGCAGAGCTCCTGCATCTCTCGCACGAAGTCAAACACCAGCGGCAAAGTGCGGAGCGTAAACATCAGACCGCCGGGGCCGCCGTTCTCGCCAAGCGTGTGGCGAATGCCATATTTGCGCGGCACGTCGAAATCGATTTTCCAAAGACGGTTGCGGTCGATCGCCGTGGCATTGACGACGAAAGCGGCGCCATCAAATGCGGCGCGCCGGTCCGTCGTATGCTCGATAATGAGCCCAGCGCCCGACTTGTTGTTTAAAAGTTTCGCTAGCTCTGCGACCTTGTTCACTGTCGTCGGGTTACGGCCAACCAATGTGAGTGTGCAACCTCGCAGTTCATCACTGCTGAAAATGTCGCGCAGCATATTCAAGCCAAACGACATGCTCGTCGCACCGAGAAAGACGATCTTGGTTGGGTTTGCCATGCCGTTTCCCTCCTCCTTGTCACGCGCCAAGTACCACGGCGGCGTGTAACGCTTCCGCCTCGTCATTAGATAATGTCATCGCGTGCACGAGGTCCTCGTAAACAAGATCATCGATCTTGACCGTGCCAAAATTGGAATTCTCGCCGTCGAAGCGACCTTCCGCCGGCTGGTCGGCATGCTCGAACCAGTGGTAACCGACAAGCGCCGGCTTTCGTAGCGCCCTAGTGACGTAACGCCGGAAGGAGGCGGCACGCTCGGCCTGGGTAGCGACCAGAGGTCCGGCGCCGTTGGTGTTCGGCAGCCCGGAATCGGCGCCGCGAAACGAGAATTCGCTGATCAGGCAGGGTTTGCCGGTAGCGACATACGAATCGATTACTGGGCTTGCATCAGAATCATAGCAATTGAGCGACATTACATCGGTATGGCGCGCGGCGGCGTTAATAACGCCGCGCGACGGAACGTAGGCGAAGCGGCAGCCCAGCACGAGATGGTTGGGATCGGCCGCCCGGATCGCCGCGCACGTCAATTTGAAATAACGCTCCGCCACAAGTGCCGCGAACGCATCGCAGTGGGCAAAGAAGGCTGCACGCGCCTGATCTACGCGGTTGGCAGCATCTTCCTCGCGAGAGTTGCGTTGATAAATTGGATTGCGAGCGTACGGGGGATCGGTGCGCGGAAGCGCGTTCAAGGTGTCCCAGGACTGCGCTGGCGCGCGCCACGTCGAATTGAAAGCTGCAAAATCCGAATAGCGCTCCCGCAGCCAGACGAAGGCGGCGGTGCGGCCCGGGGTCGCCGGTCGCAAGGCGAGGAAAAGCGTCAGCAATTCATCGGAGCCGCGCCAGTCCGGCCCCCAGCGCAGTTCATTGTCGATGAACCACCCGAGAAGGTTTTGGTCGTCGCACCGCTTCGCGCACAAATCACGCGCCCGATCGCAGACGTGGCGATCAAAGTCCGGGTCGAACACGTCGGGGAATTCCTGATCAGGGCTGCCTCTCGTCACGTCATTCTTGGCCCATGCGAACGACATACCGAGATCGAGATTGATGGTCAGGGCGAGCGGCGCGGGCCCCGCGCTTGCCACCGCGTCGTCTGACCAGGAGCCAAGCGTGTTGAAGCCCCAGCTCGCGAGCCGAGCTGCGGTGGCGGAGCGCCAGGCTTGCTTGCTGCCATATTTCCGTTGGCAGGCTTCGGCGTAAGGGATACGCGCGCTGTTGCGGATGCGGTCCTGATCGAACTGCACCGAATTGACGCCTTTCGACAGGAATCGGCCGCCGTCGGGATCGATGAGCCAGAAAATCCCGTCCCGCTCAACCGCGCGGAAATATCCGGGCGGCTGAAAGCAACCGTCGGCGATCCCGCCCCAGCGGGTTTTTGGCACTTGAGCTGACATCACCGGCTCAATCTAATGGCGCGGACCGAAACGCGGCGCAATATATTGACATGTCGCAATAAAGCGCCGCGGCTACCAATCTAGCCTGACAGATTAGCGAGTTAGGGAGGAGCGAGTCGTGGTTGCGGGGGATAGAAGCGGCGATCAGGCAAGGCGCGAACGAATGCCCACCTCCGCACCGCTTCCGATCGGGCGGATACGGCGCGATTTTATCTGGGGCGTATCCACCTCGAGCTTTCAGATCGAGGGCGCGACGCGCGAGGACGGCCGCGGCCCCAGTGTATGGGATACATACGGGCAAACCGGCGCGATCGCCAATCACGATACCGGTGACGTGGCCTGCGATCACTATCGTCGTTATCCGGACGACATCGCACTGATGCAGAAGCTGGGCGTACAGGCCTATCGTTTTTCCGTAGCTTGGCCGCGCGTGCTTCCGAAGGGGCGCGGCATGCCGAATGAGGCAGGACTGGCATTTTACGACCGGGTGATTGACGTGCTTCTCGCTGCCGGTATCGAGCCTTGGCTGTGCCTCTATCACTGGGACCTGCCACAGGCGCTCGACGACCTGGGCGGCTGGACGACGCGAAATAGCGTCGGGTGGTTCGCCGATTATGCCGCGCTGGTGGCGGACCGCTACGGCGACAGGGTCAAGCGCTTCGCTACGTTCAACGAGCCGTCGATCTTTACACTATTCGGTCTCGGGTTCGGCACGGGTAAACGTGCGACCACAAGTGTCGACGCGCTGCATCGTAGCATCCATCACGTGAATCTCGCGCATGGTGCGGCGGTTGATGCCATACGCGCACGGGTGCCGGACAGCTTGCTCGGCGCCATTCACAACTACCAGCCCTGTCTGGCCTCGAGGCCAGGTGACAAGAACGCGGCTGAGCGCTGCGACGCCTATTGGAACAACGCCTTCCCCGATCCACAATACCTCGGCACGTATCCCCATCTCATGCGGTCGGCGATAGAGCCACACATGCAAGCGGGCGACCTCGCGCGCATCCGGCGGCCGGTGGACTGGTTCGGCCTCAATCACTACAGCCCTGTGTTTGTGAAAACCGACACCAATTCAGTGACCGGTTTCGGTTTTGGTGACAGGCCGCCCGAAATCCCGGTCACGCCGAATGGCTGGCCGATCATGCCTGATTCGTTCCGCGACACGTTGTTGAGTGTTTCGAAGCGCTACGCCTTGCCGGTCTATGTGCTGGAAAACGGTTTTGGCGGCTTCGACAAGCCCGACGCAACCGGCGCGGTGATCGATACTGACCGTATCGAGTTCTTGAGAGCCTATATCGGCGCATTGAATGCTGCGGTGGTCGGCGGGGCTGACATTCGTGGTTATTTCATCTGGTCGCTGCTCGACAATTTCGAATGGGATGCAGGCTACAGCGTGCGCTTCGGACTTATTTATATCGACTACCCGACGCAGAGGCGCATTCCAAAGGCATCATTTGAATGGTATCGCGACCTGATCAAGGCTGCGCGTAACGTATGAAGCTGCATTCGGGGGCTCCGGTGACAGAAAGCGGCAAGGCGGACCGGGTCGTTCTGGCGGATGTTGGGGGTACCAACGTGCGGTTTGCGGTGCTGGAGGCTGGCGTGCTCGGCCCGGTCGACCACATGGCAGTCGCTGATCATAGGCATTTCGCCGACGCATTGGCAGCGTTCATGTCGCATCGAACTGGCAGCAGTGCGTTCCGGTATGCGCTATTGGCAGTGGCGGGCGTGGTTAAAGGCTCTCGCTGTGCACTCACCAACAATCCATGGATTGTCGATGGCGATGAACTTCGCGCCCGCTTCGGATTCGACCGTGTACACATCGTTAATGACTTCGAAGCGGTCGGGTGGTCGCTGCCGCACTTTACGTTGAAAGATCTGCGCAAGATCGGCGGGCGCGAAGCGGTCAGCGATGCGCCGATGTTGGCCCTGGGCCCGGGAACTGGTCTCGGCGTGGCGGTCCATGTGCCGCGCGGGGAGGGAGCCTTTGTACTGCGCACGGAAGGGGGTCATAGCACGATGCCGAGCGGTTCGGCGCGCGAGGATGCGATCATTGAGACGCTGCGGCAACGTTTCGGGCACGTGTCGGCCGAACGTGTCTTATCCGGGCATGGCCTGGAAAATCTTTACCGTGCGATTGCGTCGCTCGATTCGCTGAGCGTGCCGGAGCGTAGCGCGGCCGAAATCACGAATGCCGGCTTGGCGGGACATTGCGCGACAAGCCGCGCCGCAATCGATATATTTTGCGCAATGCTGGGTGAGGTCGCCGGCAATCTCGCGCTGAGTACCGGTGCGCGAGGCGGTGTCTATGTTGCCGGCGGCATCGCAGCACATCTGCGCGAATATCTGCTGCAGTCACAATTTCGGGCGCGCTTCGATGCGAAGGGTCGGATGAGCTTCTATGTCTCGGCCATCCCCGTGTATCTGATTTTGCATGATGATCCGGCCTTCCTAGGGCTCCGGTCAGTTGCCGCACGGCTCGCGTGGATTTCCTAAGTGCCATGGCAACGATCGTCACCCTGACACCAAATCCGGCAATCGATGTATCCACCTCGGTCGATCGGGTCGTTCCGATATTGAAACTGCGTTGCACGCCGCAGCGGCGCGATCCTGGCGGCGGCGGGGTCAATGTGGCGCGCGTCGTCAGACGGCTTGGGGGCGATGTCGAGGCTGTTCTTCCTGTGGGAGGCTTCACTGGACAGCTTTTGCGGCGCTTACTCAAGGATGAAGGAATTCCGAGCCGCTTCATCGAAGCCGAGGCCGAAACGCGCGAGGACTTTTCGGTATCGGAACTGAGTACAAATTCCCAATATCGCTTTGTGTTGCCCGGAGAGCGTCTGCGCGAGTCGGAATGGCGCGAATGCCTTACGACACTCAATCGCTCTAAACCGGAGCCGAAATTCATTGTGGGCAGCGGCAGTCTGCCACCTGGCGCGCCAAATGATTTTTATGCGCAGGCTGCCGCGACGGCGCGCAAACTCGGAGCGAAGTTCTTTCTCGACACATCCGGAGCGCCCCTCGCAGCCGCCATCGAGCACGGCGTTGATCTAATCAAGCCGAATTTGCGGGAAATGCGTGATCTCACGGGCGCTGCACTTGCCGATGAGGCCGACTGGATCGCCGCGGCGCGGAAATATATCGACGCCGGAAAGGTCGCGATGGTCGCGCTGTCGCTTGGTCATCTCGGCGCGATGTTCATCACGCGGCAACAGGCTCTGCGGTCGCCGCCGTTGCCGGTCGACCCGGTTAGCGCAGTCGGAGCCGGTGATTGTTTTCTGGGTGCGATCGTGTACAGCCTGGCGAAGGGCGACAACGTGACCGATGCGTTCCGGCTTGGCATGGCCGCCGGCTCGGCGGCGTTGATTCAAGAGGGCACCGAGCTTTGCCGGCCTGCGGACGTCTACCGGCTAAGCGCGCAGGTCGCTATTGCGTCTGTTTGAGATCGGAGTTTTTGCGGCCGCTGCGCCTTCCGCGTGCTCTTTCGCTTCGATCTCGTCGAGTGCGAGCAGCAAAGTTGCAACGCGTTGGGCAGACGACCGCCAATCAGCCAGACGCTGATAGTTGTCAACGAGCCAGTTGAACGCACCCTGCACGACAACGAATGCAGCCGCCGATTGCGTAAGCTCGCCTAACGACATTGCACCGCTGAGATACTTCGGGGCGCACATGATCCACGCGACCACGGGCGCGAAAAGAAAATTTCCGTGCGATACCAGCGTCGTGCGAACAAGCTGCCAGCAAAATTCGCGCCACCAGAGGAGGACGGCTTGCAGTTTAAGCTGCAAGACCTGCTGCTTGTCGACATCGCTTGCCTTCACATTTTCCTGTCCGGGCTCTTGACGAAACGCATCTGCCGCGGCGCGAAATTCAGCCTCGGCCTGATTGGTGCGTTCGATAACGCTGGTGAGATGATGACCAAAGAAGACCATGAGACCCGACACCAGGCCGGAATAAATGATGACACCGAAGACCAAATACCCCGGAATGGTCACCGTGATCCCAAAAGCGGTAATGTCAATGCTGCCGCCTATCGTCCACAGCACGCTGAAAAATGCGATTGCGGTTATGATCGAGGAAAAAAAAGCAAGCGCCAAATCTATCGGCGCGTCGGTCGCAATACGCACGTCTACTGCGATGCGGTATTCCGGATTTTCGGAGCCTTTGGCCAGATGATGATTGAGATGGCGAAACCGCTCTTTGTGGATCCATCTCTCAATAACATGACGCGTCAATGCCTCCCGCCAGCTGCGCTGCGCGGTCATGCGGCCCCACACCGATGTGGCGGCGAGCAAAATACTCGCGGCGGCAAGCGGGACGAACAATCGTGCTTGTGTCCAAACTGCGTCTGCGTCCCTGCGCTCGAGCGCATCAAAGAAATGCCGATTCCACAAATTGAGCGCGAGCTGTAACAACAATTGGAGCAGCACCACGACGATGAGGAAGACGGCGAGCGCCGCGACCCATGCCCTCTCGGTTTGCCAGAACTGCGAAGCGGCTTGCCAGAAACGCGCCAAGAGGCGCTTCTCGTCTAGAATCAAAGAGATCTGGTGAAAAGGGCGCATGCTCATATTCACGAACTGCGCGAATACTAGGCGGACATCTGATCCGCACAAGTGCTTTCGACGCGGCTATGGGACTATCACGACTACGCAGGGCGCCAAGGTTGCCAGCTTTTGCGACACACTGCCGAGGAGTAGGCCAGACAGGCGGCCGCGCCCACGCCGGCCGACAACGAGCATGTCTGCCTTTCCGCGCCGCACCGTATCGATGATGGTTTCTGCGGGGTCGCCCCAGCCGGTTTGCAGTTTGACGGTGCGAACGCCGATGCGAAGCGCGCGCTTTCGAGCCTGACCGAGGACCTTGTTCGCCGCCTCCTGCAGTGTCTTGCTGAGATCGCCGGAGGCGCCTGCCAGCTCCCTGAGCTCCGCTCCGGTAATGTTCCCGCCAATCGTCAGGATGACCAGATCGGCGCCGCTGGTCTTGGCCAGTGTTGCGGCCGTATCGACCGCGCGATTTGCGCCGGACGAGCCATCGGTGGCGACAATGATGCGCTGCACTGTCTGAATCCCCCGCGATACTTAGTCGTCCGCAGACACGCAATGAAGGCGGCGTTTGCTCACATCGTCAAGCACCGCTTTGACGCAACGGCTGAATTACCTTTGTAAGCTATGAGACGGCGTCTATTTTGCGGTGATGCGTCCTGAATTGGCCGTCGGATATGACTTTTAGCATATTGACCCTGAATCTGTGGAACATCAACGAGCCGCTCGAGCCGCGCTATGCCGCCCTCGCAGCGGGATTCAAAAAATTGCGCCCCGACGTTGTTTGTCTGCAGGAAGTCTATCGCGATCCGAAATCGGGGCGTAGCCAGGCCGAGCTCATTGCCGACATGTGCGGCCTCACGCATTTCGTGGAACAGAGTGGTTTGGCTATTTTCTGCTCGCAGCCGGCGGCTCTGTTGACCAGCGCCGCATTACCGCAATTCGCGGGAGATCCACCGCGGCATGTCGTATTGGCGGAATTTTTGATCGAAGGCCGGGCGTTATTGGTGATCAATACTCATCTAGCCTATCGACCAGAAATGATCGAGGGGCGAAGAAAGCAGGTGGAGGCTCTGCTGGCCGCGATCAAGCGTCAGTATCCGGAATCAGGAGGGATGGCGAAAATTCTTTGCGGAGATTTTAATGACGTTGCGGATTCACCCGCTATTCGTGCCGTTCTAAATAGCGATGAGAAATTCATTGATGTCTTCGCCGAATGCCATCCGAACGATCCTGGATTTACCTATTCACCTCGAAACCGATACGTCGAACAGTCGTGGACCCTAGACGAAAGGATCGACTACATTTTTGTGAACCGCGATCTGATGCCGAAAGATTGCGCAATTGTTTTTGATGGAAACAACGGGCTTGATTTTGCATCCGACCATTTTGGGTTGATTTGCAGGCTCGAATTTCTTCCACCGACTCTCAGAGTCGGTTGATCTCGAACTCCTCGCAGGAATAGCCAAGCAGTGAAAGGCCTTCTTCCAGAAAGTCGCCCAAGAGCGGCATGCCGAGGAGGTAGGCGGCGGTGCGCTTATTGTGAGCGCGCGCCGCTTCTTCGCGAATCTCCAACCAATCTTCGGCGGAATAGTCATCGCGGCCGAGCCAGGCAAGCGAGACAAGATCGATCTGCTCGTCTTCCGACAACGAATTGATAAGCGAAGTAATCTCCTCGACCACGGGGTCGTCTGCGTGATCTTCCAAGATAGCGGCGTCTTTGTCATCGGAGGGATTCGAACCGGGATTAGGCTCAGTCACGGCATCTTTGACGTCGAATTCACGTGCTTTGACGATTACGAAGAACACCTTTTCCGGTGAGATCGTGAGTACGGCGCTCGGCTCGGTCGACAATTTGGTTTTGTTTATTTTCTTCATCTGATCACCTGTGGGTCGTTCGGCTCGCGCATCAACAAGCTGATTTGTTGCGCAGGAAGCAACTGCTGCCTTTGCGCAAGATCAAATCTCGCAAGGATTTTCATGTTTGACCTGCGTCAATGTGCCAAGGCAGCGGATCGGATTGAATTAACGTCCGTCGTGCTAAGGCAAGACCGGCGAAGCACGGAGCGCTTCTGACCAAAGTGATGCACCGGCCTACCCAAGAAACGCGACGGGAAGAGCTGTTGCCGTTGCGTTTGAGCGCCCAAGGGAAGCCTCGGGGCCACAAGGCCAACGGGTTTGGCTCTTTACTTTCCGCAAGGGCCACAGGCGATGCCGGTTCAGAACGCTGAAATAGCGGCGATGTTCGACCAGACCGCCGACCTGCTGGAGATCAAGGGCGAAAATCAGTTTCGCGTACGCGCGTATCGCCGCGCCGCCCGCACCATCGAGGGCTTGCCACAAAGCGTACGCAGCATGCTGGCGGCGGAAGCCGATCTTTCGGAACTGCCCGGCATCGGCAAGGATCTCGCCCACAAGATCGCCGATATCGTCAAAACCAGTCGTTTCGAGCTCTTGGAGTCATTGAAGAAGAAGCTGCCAGGAGAACTCGGCGAGATGGCCGCACTTCCTGGCCTCGGGCCGAAGCGGATCAAGCTACTGTACGATAAACTTAAGGTCCGCACTCTCGCTGACCTCCGCCGGGCGATCGAAACCGGTCGCATTCATAAGCTGCACGGCTTTGGTGAGGTGACCGAAACAAAACTGGCGGCCGCGCTCAAAAAGCCGATGGCTGCGAAGCGCTTCAAGCTTGCGACGGCGGAAGCCGAAGCCGAGGCGCTGGTTACCTATCTGCGCGAAGGCGGTCGGGTTGTTGTGGCCGGCAGCTACCGCCGGCGCCGCGACACGATCGGTGATCTCGATGTCCTTGTCACCGCCAGACATGGGGCGGCTGTTGGCGACAAATTGATCGCGTACGAGAATGTCGCCGAAGTTTTGGCGCATGGCCCAACGCGCACAACGGTGGTGCTGCGCTCGGGGATTCAGGTGGACGTGCGCGCGGTGCCGGAGCAGAGCTATGGCGCCGCGCTTTTGTATTTCACTGGCTCCAAGGCGCATAACATCGCGCTGCGCGCCATCGCCAACAAACACAAATGGAAACTGAACGAATACGGGCTCTTCTCGGGGAAGCGTCGCATCGCCGGCGCTACCGAGGAGGAGGTCTATCAAAAGCTCGGGCTGGCTTACATTCCGCCGGAAATGCGCGAAGACCGCGGCGAGATCGTGCTCTCACAGAGCGGAAAAGTACCACGGCTCGTGACCGTCGAGGATATTCGCGGCGATCTGCACGCCCATTCCAACTGGACCGACGGCACTGCCACAATCGAAGAAATGGCCACAGCGGCTCAGGCCTTCGGCTACGAGTATATGGCGCTTACCGACCATAGCCGAAGGGTGTCGATGGCGCATGGCCTCGATCCGGCAAGGGTCTCGCGTCAGATCCGCGAGATCGACAGGCTCAACGCAAAGCTCAAGGGGTTCACGATCCTCAAAGGCATCGAAGTCGATATTCTGAAAGACGGGAGCCTCGATCTGCCGGATTCGACTCTGGCACAACTGGATGTCGTCGTAGCTGCCGTGCACTCGTTCTTCGATCTGCCAGGCGCCGCGCAAACCGAGCGTGTCGTCCGCGCAATGAGAAATCCTCATGTTTCAATCATCGCCCATCCCACAGGCCGCTTGATTGGTGAGCGCGAGCCTTACGCGATCGACATGGATCAGGTGACCTCAGCCGCGCGTGATCTGAACTGCTGCCTGGAGATCAATGCCGAGCCCGATCGCCTCGACCTGAACGATGTGCACGCTCACATGGCGAAGAGCAAAGGTGTCAGGATTGCTATTTCGACCGACGCTCATTCAGTCAATGCGTTCCAATACATCCGTTTCGGCATTGATCAGGCGAGGCGGGCCTGGCTCAGCGCAGATGACGTGATCAATACGCGGCCGCTGGCCGGGCTGCGTAAGCTACTGAAACGGCAGGCCTTGCAGGCGGCTTGAGCCACATCAATGAAAGGCGCCCGCTTCGGTGCGATTTTTGGCCAGTTTTCAAATATACAGGTGATGAACAATGGAAACGCCCATCGAGATCGATTTTCAAGGAATGGCCGCGAATCCGAATGTCCGGGACGCGATCGCCAAACACGTCACCCAGCTCGAGGAACGGTTCGGCCGGATCACCGCCGGCCGCGTGGTTCTCAAGGCGCCCGGCGAGCATCACCGCACCGGCGGCCTGTACGAAATCAATATTCGGCTCACGTTACCTGAAGGACGCGAAGTCAATATCGGCCGTACGGCACAGAATGACGAGCGGCATTCCGACCTAAACTTCGCAATCAATGATGCTTTCAAACGTGCGCGTCGCCAGTTGCAAGATCAGGTGCGCAAACTGCAGGGGCAGGTGAAGCACCACGATGGTCCGCCGATCGGGACCGTCGTGGAACTCGATCCGCTTGGCGAGTTCGGCTTCATTGAAACGAACGATGGCCGCGAGATCTATTTCCATCGGAACAGCGTGCTCGACGGAGCGTTTCTTGATCTAGCCGTCAATTCGCGCGTCACCTACGCCGAAGAAACGGGCGACAAGGGCCCGCAGGCGAGTACCGTCAAGCTGGTGGGAAAGCACAAACTGCGAATATGAGCGAAGCGGCCACCGCGATCTCGGGCAAGGCGAGGTGGGAGCATTTCCCGCATGCTGCCGATGTCGGACTGCGCGGATTTGGAGAGACGATGGCGGAAGCTTTCGAGCAGGCGGCCTTGGCGTTGACCGCAGTGGTCACGACGGCCGATGTCCGGCCGGCGGTTTTGGTTGACATCGACTGTGAGGCACCAGACGTCGAGCTTTTGTTCGTCGAATGGCTCAATGCCGTCATCTATGAGATGGCGGTGCGCAAGATGTTGTTCTCTCGTTTCGCTGTGACGATTGACGGAACATGCCTGCACGGAACCCTGTGGGGCGAGCCAGTGGACGTCGCGCGTCATGCTCCGGCCTGCGAGCCGAAAGGTGCGACCTATACGGCATTGAAGGTCGCCAAGGACGAGAGCAGCATGTGGTCGGCAGCTTGCATCGTCGACGTCTAAGGAAATCGGCCATGGATCCTGCGCGCTTTACCCGTGTCGACGAAACGACCTGGCGGATCGAGCCGCACGGTCCAATGCGCGTGCCTGCCATCATTTATGCCGACGAAAACCTCATACGTGACATGGACGACAAGGTCTATGAGCAGGCGGTCAACGTTGCGATGCTGCCCGGCATCGTGCAGGCATCGTACGCGATGCCGGATGCGCATTGGGGTTATGGGTTTCCGATTGGCGGTGTTGCTGCTTTCGATCCCGAGCATGGGGGCGTGGTTTCGGCTGGCGGCGTCGGGTTCGACATCTCCTGTGGTGTGCGCACAATGCTCGCGGGAATCAAAGTAGCCGACATCCTGCCCGTTCAGAAAATGCTCGCCGACTCACTGTTTCGTCAGATTCCGGCAGGTGTGGGCAGTACCGGCGCGATCACACTCGATACCGTCGAGATGGATGCCATGCTGTTTGGCGGCGCACGTTGGGCGGTCGAGCGCGGCTGGGGCGATGCCTGCGACCTTGATCGGATAGAGGAAAGAGGCACGATGGCCGGCGCTATGCCGGAGCGCGTGTCAGAACGCGCCAGAGAACGCCAGCGGCGCGAGATGGGGACACTCGGCTCCGGCAATCACTATCTCGAAGTGCAGGCGATTGCCGAGATTTTCGACACAGCAGTAGCCGAAGCCTATGGCCTTGCCGAAGACGATGTCGTGGTCACGATCCATTGCGGCTCTCGCGGGCTCGGTCACCAGATTGGCACCGAGTTTCTGAAAGAAATGGTGATCGCGGCGTCGGCGTCAGGAATTGCGCTTCCCGACCGTGAGCTCGCTTGCGCGCCAATCCATTCGGACGTCGGGCAAAGCTATCTCGGCGCGATGCGAGCCGCGGTCAATTGCGCGCTCGCCAACCGTGAAATTCTCGGCCATTTCGCGCGGCGAATCTTTGCACATTTCTTCCCCGGTCAGAATTTGAGCCTGCTGTTCGATGTTTCGCACAACACCTGCAAGGTTGAGCCGCATATGGTCGGCGGCAAGCGGCGTCACCTGTTTGTCCACCGCAAGGGCGCAACACGCGCCTTCGGTCCCGGTCACGAAAGTCTGCCGGCAAGGCTTCGTCCGGTCGGGCAACCGGTTCTGATCGGTGGCAGCATGGGAACTGCCTCGTATATTCTCGTCGGCGAGATCTCGGCCGAGCAGAAGGCATTCTCGTCCGCTTGCCATGGTGCAGGCCGAGCGATGTCACGCCACGCCGCACTTAAACAATGGAGCGGACGCAAGGTTCAGGATGAGCTGGCGGCACAAGGAATTCTGATCCGCAGTCCGTCCACGCGCGGTATCGCCGAGGAGGCGCCCGGCGCTTATAAGGACGTCGGCGCGGTTGTCGCTGCAGCCGAGCATGCAGGACTTGCACGGCGGGTTGCGCGTCTGCGCCCGCTGATCTGCATCAAGGGGTAATAGGCTGTCCCGCGATGTTGGTGGGGCTAATTCCCGCGACGATTCGGACGCTGGCTGCCGAAGTTCATGCGTACGTCACACTGATCGACGCCCCGTTCAGCTGATTGAGCACGCTTTCGTTGATGTGTTCCATCAGCGCTCCAATGCTGGTCTCCCGGTTCAATTGCGCCTGCTGCAACTGCTGCCATGCATCGGAACAAGCCTTGCCGAAACTTTCGGCATCCTTGATTTCATAATCGCCACTATAAAGTGGAGCGCCGTCCTTCGTGATTTGCAATCTAATCCTCATCCGTTCCCTCCTGTGTTAGAGGCCCGTTTTACGGCGCACGAGCTTGTTGTTTTTGATGATGCCGGCGGAAACGCAGCGGATGCCAAGGGACCTGAAACTATCCCGCGTTGAGGCAGCCGAGCCGTCTACATCGATACTGCGGCAGGCATCTTCGATCACCACTACCTCGAAGTCTTGGCGCCGCGCGTCTTCCCCCGAGTAACGCACGCAAAAATCAAAGGCGAGGCCGGCCAGAAAAATCCGCGTAAACCCGCGTTCGCGTAAATATCCAGTCAGTCCGGTCGCTGTTTTGCGATCATTTTCATAGAACGCCGAGTAGGAATCGATTTCGCGATGATAACCCTTGCGCAACACCAGCTCGGCATGCGGAACGTGCAGGTCGCCTCGGAAAGCGGCTCCAACTGTCTCCTGCACGCAGTGATCCGGCCATAAGACCTGCGTGCCATAGGCGACTTCGATGGTCTGAAATGGCTGCTTTCCCGGATGTGACGACGCAAACGATAAATGACCGCGCGGATGCCAATCCTGCGTTAGAACCACGTGGTCGAATTTTGGCGCCAACGCATTGATCAATGGCACAACCTCATCGCCGCGCGGCACCGCGAGGCTGCCGCCCGGGCAAAAGTCATTCTGGATATCAACCACGAGAAACAGGTCGTGTTCGCCAGTCGTCAAATTGTCGGTCAATGAGCTATCCCCTCATTTTGTGCCAGACGACGATCAACCTCGGCGGCAAGTGTGACCAGCGCATCGGCGACATCAACGGGATAGGTCATGCCCGGTTCTAGTTCGCGCAAAGCCTCGGGCAGGCGTTCCAGCTCATGTCTGGCCCGCGTTCGGATCTCGGCCAGTGCCGGGGGAGGACCGAGGCGGTGGCCGTCTTTCATGATTGGTTCGACCAGTTGCTCGCCCGAGTATGAGTCTATTTCAGTGGAGAGGGTATCACCAATCATACGTCCGTCTGGTCCATACCGCCGCCAAACCTGCTTGCGCCCAGGCCAGGTTGCCTTTCCGGACGAGCGTTTGCGACGCGGCTGTCCGGCGTATTCTTGGAGTTTGTAAGCGCAATCGAGAGCCGGCACGTCCGAGGACGTCGTGAGACTAGTGCCAATGCCGAATCCGTCGATTGGCGCGCCAGCCTGAACGATTTCGGCGAGATAGTCCTCATCGAGACCGCCGCTTGCGAAGATGGAAACATAAGAAAGGCCGCCGTCATCAAGAATGCCGCGAACACTACGCGCCAGCGGAATCAGATCGCCGCTGTCGAGGCGCACCGCAGCGATCCTGACGCCCCTCGCGGCGAGCCGCGGAGCCAAAGCGACAACCTTTCGCGCCGCTGTCTCGGTATCGTAAGTGTCGATGAGTAGCGTAAGATTCTGCGGCCGTGATTGGGCGAAGCTCTCGAATGCTGCCGATTCTGTGTCGTAAGCTTCGACGAATGAATGCGCCATGGTGCCGTAAGTCGGGATGCTGAATATCTGCTCGGCGAGCATGGTTGCGGTGCCTGCAAAACCGGCAATGTAGCTGGCGCGTGCCGCCATCAGCCCGGCTTCCGCGCCGTGTGCTCTTCGTAAGCCAAAATCGACCAGCAGTTTCCCCGGCGCAGCGAGTACCATTCGCGCCGCTTTGGACGCGATCAACGTCTGGAAATGCAAAATATTGATCAGCCGGGTTTCGACCAATTGCGCCTGCGGCATGGGAGCAGTCACGCGCAGGATCGGCTCATTTGCAAAGAAAATGCGTCCTTCCGGCATAGCGTGAACGTCGCCGGTGAAACGGAAATCCGCCAATCGATCGAGCAGAGATTTGTCAAACCGTCGTGTGCTGGCAAGCCACTCGATCTCTTCCGCCGAGAAGTGCAGATTTTCGAGATACTGAAGTGCTTGCTCCAGTCCTGCAGCCATCAGGAAGCCGCGCCGCGACGGCAATTTACGCACAAAAAATTCGAATACCGCGGTCTTGGTCTCGCCATGGTCCAAATAGGCTTGGATCATGTTCATCTGATAGAGATCGGTGAGCAGGAGGCTGCTTGAAGGGTTCATAGCGAGTCCTCGAAGCGTTCCTGCTCCGAAAAGAGCTCAGCCAGCACCCGGGTCGTCCTCTTCCTCGGCCGTCAAGATCGTGATGATGTGGGATGCGTTGCCTTTCACTGGCTCACTGGCGCCGTAAACGTCAGCGTCGCCGGAAAGCCACATCGACGCTTCTTCGATCTCGGCGATCGTGGGACGTAACGACAGAATTGTTAGTAGTTTCTCAGAATCAATGTGGCCAAAGATACTCTTGATGTCAGCATCTGTTGCAATCGCGGTTCCGCCCGAATCAACTTTTTGCATGACTACCTCCAGATACTTCACCAATTATTTTATGAGGCCGCTGTCTTAAGTGGTTTTTGTTGTTTGATCGGATGTCGCGCCAAAAGATCGATCACCTCCTCGTCAGACACCTGCCGAAAATCGGAATAGAAAAACCCGATAGCCCCGAAATATTCGTGGTCTTCCAGACAGACAGTCTCGTCTGCCTCGGCCCTTAACTCTCGTAATGTTTCCGTGGGGGCGACTGGAACCGCCAGCACCAGCCTGCTCGGCTTGCGCGCTCGTACGGCGTGTAAGGCGGCGCGGATGGTGGCGCCGGTGGCGATGCCATCATCGACAACGATGACCGTGCGCGCGGCAAGTTCGGGATGGGGACGATTGCCAAGATAGGTTTTGCGCCGGCGCTCAATTTCCGCGAGTTCACGATCGCGTATCGCGGCAAATTCGTTTTCGCTTACGCCAGACAGTGTAATGACGTCCTCATTGCGCACGACCAACGGCGCCGGACCGTCGACCACGGCTCCCATGGCAAGCTCCGGTTGGAACGGTACCCCGATTTTGCGCACAAGGATGAGGTCGAGCGGCGCCGCGAGAGTCTTGGCAACTTCTGCAGCCACTGGCACGCCGCCGCGTGGCAAAGCTAGAACGACTGGATTTTTCGTTTTGTAGGAAGCCAGCGCATCCGCGAGCTGGCGGCCGGCATCGGTGCGATCGATGAAGGGCATATGAACTCCGTGATCTATTCAGAAGAACTGCGCCGACGTGCAGACAAATGCGTCGAGAACCATCGTGTCGCGAGCACGATCACCGCTTCCATTGCGCCGGGTTCGGGGAAAAGGTGTGACGCGCCCGGGATGATCTCGAGCGATTTCGTTCCTGTCAGCCGCGCAAATGCCTGCTCGTTCAGCTCGATCACGGCGCCGTCGAACCCGCCGACGATAAGCAGGGTGGGGGCTGTGACCATTTTCAATGCGCTGCCGGCGAGGTCGGGCCGGCCGCCACGCGACACCACGGCACCAATTCGCGAGCCTAATTCTGCCGCTGCCACCAAAGCCGCGGCTGCGCCAGTGCTGGCCCCGAAAAGCCCGAGCTGTAGACGTGCCAGTTCGGGTTGCCTATTGATCCATTGCACGACTTCGACCAAGCGCTCCGCAAGCAGCGGAATATCAAACACATTGGCGCGGTCCTGCTCCTCGTCAGGGGTGAGCAGATCGAAAAGCAGCGTCCCCATGCCCTGCGCGTTGAGTGCCTCGGCCACCGCCATGTTGCGCGGGCTGAAACGGCTCGAGCCGCTGCCGTGCGCGAAAATCACCAGCGTGGTGGCGGCTGTTGGCACCCGGAGATTGCCACGCAGCTGAAGGCTGCCGATAACCACCTGGCGCTCAACGTCCCGATGTGTGGTGACGGCCGATACAGACATGAGCAGGGTTTCCTTGAATTGATGCAATATGCCAGAAGGGCAGCCCCGCCGATTTGATCGGAATCAATCCGAACTGGCCTGAATGAATTAAATTTAGTGGCAAGCAGGAGCGGCCCGTGCACGGACCTGAAATCCAAGGCGCCGAGCGCGCGCTCGTAGCAAAGGTCGACTTTCTCGGCCGGCCCGATGCCTATGATCCCAAGCCTGCCGACGTTATGCGTCGGGAAACGCATATGTCGTGGGTGTTTCTGACGGGCGACCGGGTCTACAAGCTCAAGAAACCCGTTCACTTTCCCTATCTCGACTTTTCTACGCTGGAGAGACGAGAGGGCGCCTGTCGCGCCGAATTGCATCTCAATCGCCGGCTGGCACCGGACATCTATCTTGGGGTCGTGCCCCTGATGGAGACAAGCCGCGGGTTATCAATCGGCGGTGAGGGCAAGGTCGTTGATTGGTTGGTGATGATGAAGCGGCTCGATGAACGCTTCATGCTCGATCGAATGATTGAAGACCGGTGTCTTGGGGTCGCGCAGATCAACCAGTTGATCATAACCTTGGCGCGTTTCTATCGTTCGGCAACACCGACATTTCTTTCACCCCGAGCCTGCCTTGTCGATTGGAAGCGTAGCCTTGCGTATAACAAGCGCGTGCTGCTCGACCCGCGTTTCCGGGTTCCGACAGGCTTGGTGCAGCGGGTCGACCTCGCGCAACGCCATTTCTTACAAAAGTGTGGGCATCTTATTACCGATCGTCTGCGCCATCGCCGCATCGTGGATGGACATGGTGATCTGCGCCCCGAACACATCTGGCTCGACGACAAGGTGAGGATCATAGACTGCCTTGAATTCAATTCTCGACTTCGCGTCGTCGATCCATTCGATGAGATCGCCTTCCTCAGCCTGGAATGCGACCGCCTTGGGGCGAGTTGGGCCGGCAATTATATCCAGCATCGGATGAAATATTTACTGCGCGACGGGCCCGCCGACGAGCTTTTCACGTTCTATCGCTGTCACCGCGCTGTTCTTCGCGCCCGACTTGCTATTGCGCACCTGCTGGAAGAGCATCCGCGCACGCCGGAGAAATGGCCGCGGCTCTGCGCCACCTACCTCAAATTGGCCGATAGGAGCGCACGCAAGCTTGAAGCGGGCCTCAGAACACCATGAGATCGGTCAGGCTGCGCTCATCGTGCAAGCGCCGAATTGTCTCGGCGAGCAGCGGAGCCGCAGGCAAAATAACCAGCTTGCTATTGTGCTCGGGGCGGTCGAGCCGGAACGGCGGCACCGTGTCACTAACAATGATTTGATCGAGGGCAGGGTCGCCGAGAACTTCCGCTGAACCAGGCATGAATAGCCCGTGCGTAACGAGCGCGATCACACGCTTGGCACCAGCGGTGCGCGCCGAGCGAGCCGTGCGCAATAAGGTGCCGCCGGTACTAATCAAATCGTCAATGATCAATGCGGTTGCACCCGCTACATCGCCTGCGAAGAGATCGCCGGAAACCACACCCGCACTGCGATGCTTTTCTGCGAGGCCTTTGCCGACTTGACGGCCAAGTGCAGTTTCCAGCGCTTCGCGTAACAGTTCTGCGCGCTTCATGCCGCCGGCGTCCGGAGAGATCACCGCCAGCTTTGCATTCGTCAAATGCTTGTTGACATAATCTACGAACAATGGCGTGCCGGTGAGTGCAACCGTGCGGCAGCGGAAGGCATTTTCGAACGCGGCGGGATTGTGAACTTCCAGTGTCACCACGCAATCAGTGCCGACGCTCTCGAACATGCTGGCAATATAGCGAGTGGTTACCGGATCGTTCGGCTTGGTGCGACGGTCTTTGCGTGCGTAACAAAGATACGGGGCCACGGCGGTGACGCGTGCGGCGCCGGCGTCTTTGAGCGCTCCTATGAAGAACAAGAGACGGCAGAGTTTGTCGTTCGCGCTTTGCTGCGGGCCGCTATGCAAACTCTGCACCACGTAGACATCGCCGCCGTTCACTGGTGCAAGCGGGCGTGCCTTATGCTCACCGTCCTCGAATTCGCGTTCTTCGTGAGATGCAAGCGGTTGATCGACGGCTGCCGCAATTGCAGCCCCCAGCTTTGCGCTTGCATTCAACGCAAAGATTTGCAGCGGCGCGCGTTCAACTCGCATAATATTGGTCAGGCTCTCTTAGTCCTAGCGCGTTTACTCCGCGATGCCGATGTTTTGCCTCGCCGCCTGCGGGAAGCCTGAGCCTTCTTGATATTTCGCATCTGGGCTCTGCGCATGGCCGGCGTAGGCTTTTCGGCCTCGGGAATATTACGCCGCGGTTTTGCCCTGAAACGATCACCTCTGACATGGATCGGAGCCGAGCCCAGAGTTGCTAGGACTTTCTTGGCTTCCACCGTATCGGGCACAAGCAGGTTATTTTCGAGGTGCGCGTGAGTCTTCTCAACCAGCCATTTCTGAGTGTCCCAGGAGCCGTTGGCGCGCTGACCAGCGAGCCTTTCCACGCCGCCAGGTACACCGATGTCCTGCACGCGGAACCTGACAAATTCACGTGCTGGGCGGACCTCAATGTGAAAGAAACGGCCGCCTCGGCGGCTGCCCGGTTTGGCGCGCTTTCGCCGTATGCTGGCTTTTTTTGACATACGCCATGTCAACGTGTGAGGTCGATCATGTGCCATGGCTCACTTCTCCTGAATGCGATTTAGATAATCGATAACTGCCATGATACGACTGTGCACGACAGGCTCTGGCGAAGCCGGCGGCAAATAGATGTAGTCGTCGGCCCCTTTTAAACTGAAGTGTTCTGAGGGCACGAAGCGCCATCCCCAAATCGGCATGTCACGAGTCCCATGACTTGGGATAGAATCTCGTCCGTCAATTATTTGGTAAACCGTATTGACAGGAAATACGCCATTATTTTTCTTGGCGAGAACCGTCAGGTCAGTAGCGCGTGTCTTCAATTCCTTGCTGACTGGCCCATTACCTTTGGCATCGATGCCATGGCACGACGCACAACCGGACTGATATTCCGCTTTGCCAACGTCGATATTTTGAGCCGATGCGTTCGCACTAAACGCGATGATCGTATTGGCAAGTATCAGCCATTTGAAGGCGGTTTGCATAAGACAATCTCCTATTTTTATTAGAGCATCATGCCAGAAAACATAGTGATCTAGATCAATTGTTGGATCGCACCTTATTTGTAAGATTTTATATTGCTCAGGCAGAGTGCCTGAATAGCAGCCGCCAACTTGCGCTGGCGCAAGGATGGTATTGTTGCGCTAGATCAATACGGCATTCACCGCCTCATGATGACATGCCTTCCAACAATTGGAGACCGCCATGAAAGCCCTAGATGTAATGGCAAGAACCGTCATTTCGGTCGACCCCGACGCGACCGTTTTACAGGCGGCGCGACAGATGCTCCAGCATCGCCTCAGCGGTCTGCCCGTGATTGACAAAAGCGGTAACCTGGTCGGCATCCTGTCCGAAGGTGATTTCCTGCGGCGCCGCGAAACGCAAACTGAACGAAAGCATTCACGGTGGCTTGAGTTCTTGATGGGCCCGGGCAAGCTGGCTGCCGAATATACTCATTCGCATGGCAGCAAAGTCGCCGAGGTGATGACCGTCGACGTTTGTACCGTTACCGAGGACACGGCCCTCGAAGACGTTGTGGAATTAATGGAACGCCGGCGCATTAAACGCGTACCCGTGGTCCGAGGGAAGCAGGTCGTCGGTATTATCACGCGCGCGAATCTTATGCATGCCATGGTAAGCTTGGCGCGGACAGCACCAAAAGACGCGAAGGATGACGCCACTATTCGCGAAAAGCTTTTGGCGGAAATGCAAAAAGAGAAATGGGCGCCGACAGCCATGGTCAACGTGGTCGTCCGTGGGGGTGTGGTCGAGCTTTGGGGTTCTATTTTCGACGAACGTCATCGCGAGGCTTTGAAAGTCATGGCGGAAAATATTTCAGGTGTTCAAGCGGTGAAGGATCACTTGGTCTGGATCGAGCCCACGACCGGCATGGCTCTTGGGCCAAGAGATGAAGTTGTCGCGCATTAGCCACGAGAATCGCCTCCTCTCATTGTCTCCATTTGCTCGACGCCTGGTGATGCCAACGGGCCGGGGCGCGTGTCTTGCACGCGCGCAGAGGGACCGTTGAGACATGCCAACGCCGCTGGGTCCACTTGTGGAGGTAACGGCGGATAGTTGGAACGTCCATGCCGCAAACACTGACGAGCGCGAGCAGTAACGACCATTTGAACCACATAAGTAATAGCTCTGCCCCGCAAAGCGATAAGGTCAGACAAAAGGGGAGCGACAATTGCGTAAAAGATTGATCATTGCAGCAGCGGCATTCGCAATCGCCGGCTCGAACGTTCAGGCTCAAGTGGATCTTAGTTCTTATGCGGATGCCGAAGGATTCCTGGACGTTCAGGCTTTGACTTGCGCTCAACTTGCAAACACGTGGCAAGGTGACGCCGACATGCTCGCCTCGTGGTACAGCGGTTGGTACAACGGGCTTGCAAAAAAACATTACATGGATATTCGAAAAGGCAAAGAAGCCGAACATGAGGTGATTGTGTATTGTAAGGCACATCCTGAACTGCGGATCATTCAGGCCATGGACGTGGTTTTCAAGAATATGCGGCAGAGACTCGGTGTTGAGGTGAAGTAACATTTTGATCTGTTGGCATCACGGGACAATTCCAAACCTGCTACGGGGGGAAATCATGTCATCGCGGTCATCTTTCATCGATTGTCACATTAAACCAACGTTTGGCGCCGCTGCTATTGTTGCGAGCATCGCATTCGCAACGTTGGTTTCTCCGGAGGCTTTCGCTGCGAATCCTATAGAAGAGATGGCCAAGCAAAAAATTGGAGGTGGCCTCGATCCGCAGGGCGATTCATGGCTGTCCATGCAGCACAGCCTCGAGCAGTTTATGCATCCGGAATTCATTCTACGGCTCTTTCTCAGTTTGTCCCTGGCGGTTGCATGCGCGTGGATCGTTGCGTGGCATCCGCGCTCATCGCGCCTGGCATCGCTTTCAGATCTTGAGGAGCGCAAAACCCTCATTCTCCTGGGCATGGTGGGCGCTATCGTCGCGGAATTGAGTGGCACCAGCCAAACGCTGGCGTTTGTCATCTTTGGAATTGGCGCGCTGCTGCGTTTCCGTACCGTCCTCGACAATCCAAAGCTCACCGGAAAGGCCATCATCGTCGTGGTGATCGGACTTGCCTGCGGCATGGGATCATGGGTCATGGCGGTCTTCGTCACCGTTTTCAGTTGGATCCTAATCTTCTGGCTCGAATCTCGTGTTGCCTGTCGGCTTCGGATTCGTCTCGCTGACGAAGTTGACCTGGAACAAATGTTCGGCACAGTGCAATCGCTGTTGGTATCACGAGGCTGCCGGCTGCAAAGTTCGGCTTTGTATAAGGGCAAACGGCAGCTTGAGTTCTTTCTGCATATCCCAGCGGACCTTGATCTGCGAAAATTTGAAGCGGATGTGCGTTCGATGCTGCCCAAGGCGAGTGATGCCCGAATTGTTATGAATGTCGTGTGACCTGCTGAGCCCCAAACTGGCAGGCACAATATTTAGTACTTTTGTCCAATGACTTTAGGTTGGAACTTCCGCCTGTCCGCTTTCTTGTACAGAAGTGGACATCGTGGAGGCGGAGCTCGTTCCAACGCGGCCATCAGTCACTGTTGGTCCTGAAATTTAGATTTCGGCTTGGTATTAAATGTGGGGCAAGTTCGCACTCGCATCGTTGATTGACTTTGACGACGTCCAAAGGTCGCAAGCCTGCCCGCATCTGAAGCCCAACAAAATTCTTCCCGCCAAGTCCGAGGTGCTTATGCCAATACAGCCTCTATCTTCGTATCTGCTTCCCATCTGCTTGCTGATCGGCTCCAACGTTTTCATGACAACCGCCTGGTACTGGCATCTCCGATACAAGGAAGTGCCGCTCATATCGGTGATTTTCATCAGCTGGGGACTGGCTTTCGTCGAGTACTGTCTGGCGGTGCCCGCCAACAGATTTGGCAGCGCGGTCTTTTCGCCCGCACAACTCAAAACTATTCAGGAAGTCATTACACTGTTGGTTTTCGCGATCTTTTCAGTCTTGTACCTGAAAAATCCACTGACTTGGGGTCAAGCTTTCGGCTTCTTGCTGATCGCTACCGGCGCTTTTTTCGTCTTTCAGGTGCCTCGATAACAGCGAAGATGAGCAGGCGCTTCAAGCCGCTTACGCTCGGGGGCACAAGCGTCAAAGTCAGAGACTTCTGACTCAAAAAACAGCCAGGCAGATGTCCGCCGCTTTGTACCTCGGTTCAAAAAGCTAGCTATTTATGATTCGAGCGCCTATATTTATTGAATCATCGGCTTTCATCCTCAGGCGCCGGTGGCTGAGAGACACGCCTGTGCTCCCGCCTTGAAGGGAGCGGCCGTGACTCAAATTCAAAGTCACTACTTCGATCAAACGCATCACGTGTTTAGGCCGCGTCGGCGTGAGCCGCGAGCGTGCAACGATAATTTTGGAAGTGGCCGCCGTTGTCCGCAATGCAATAAGGAAACGATGACGTCGATCGGTTCCGAATGTCGCGGCAATGGAATGGTCCAGCAGGAGTGGCTTTGTGCGGCTTGCGGCCACCATTGGGCGACGACCTCGCGCGTGACGTCGTAGCCGATACTGTTGCTTCGCAACTGCGCCGCACTTTAACGCAAAGGAATGTCAATTGCAGGTTTTTGTCCGCGACAACAATGTCGACCAGGCCCTCCGCGTCTTGAAGAAAAAGATGCAACGTGAGGGCATTTTTCGTGAAATGAAACGCCGTCGCTTTTACGAAAAACCGTCCGAGCAATCGGCTCGCGAAAAAAGCGAGGCGCTGCGTCGGTCCCGCAAGATGGCCCGCAAGAAGGCGATCTTCGACGGCTCGATCGCAGCCCCGCGCAAGAAGCCGGGTCTCGATGCCAACGGCAAGCCAAACGGGCGCGGTCGTCCGCCCAGAAGGATGTGAGATCTCGGCCATGAAGATCTATATTTTCAAGTCTGAAGCGAACGACGCGCTGCACGCTTTCGCCGGCGATGAGGATGGCAGCAGGTTACCTGCCGGGTTCGCGCCATGGTGTCCGGAAGGTGTCGTCGAGGCGGGCAGACCGCCGCCGCACAATCTTTCCCGAATCAGGATCGAGGGCGCGATCAGATTGCAAGGTTTTCAACTATGGCGCACGAAGCGGGCGGCGGTCGCTGACTCTGAAGCGTGAGCGCGTCTATCGACCGTGGACAGTTTTTGAGGTCGTTTCCACCGCGTCAACTTGGTCGCGCCTATGCGACGCAAGGATGTCCAAAAGGTGGACGTTCGCTTTCACCACGGACGAGCGTCTGTATGCTTGGGATGGAACAAGGAGCAACGTCACAATCTGGCGGTACACTGGAAAACATGGCTCGCTCGTCAGTTCGTAATCCGGCACCAGTTCATAATCGCCCGGCGGCAATAGACGGTTGATGCCCGTGATCGAAAATGGCCGCTTGAATGTGAGCTGAAGGCGTTCACGGCGCATAGCGATCACCAGATATTAAGCATTTAGACCGCGGTTCGATTGGCACCCTGAGTGGAAGCCTTACGCGAGTCGAGTGTTATCTTGCTCCGATGTGCCATGGAGACAAGTTTAGCGGGGATAGACATCCGTCGACTGCGGCAATTATTGTCCCTGGCGCGAACGGAAATCGAGGAGTCTGCAAAGGCTTATTGATTGGACGTCTGGGGCTAAATGGCGTATATGGAACTCATTGAAACTAGGTTTTCGGTTTGCCTTGCTGCGCTGCCCCTGACTTGGGCGCTTATCAAGTCACCTCAAAAAATCGATCGTTTCGATCGCATGAAGCATTGAACGCTCGTGCGCATCTCAACTCAAAGCAGCGTACAACGCAAGGAATGGCATCATGGCTACAGGTATTGTCAAATTCTTCAACACCCAAAAGGGTTTTGGATTCATCACGCCGAGCGATGGTTCGCGTGACGTATTCGTGCATATCAGCGCGGTCGAACGCGCCGGTATGAGAACCCTCAACGAGGGCCAACGGCTCACGTACGAAGTGGTGACCGAGCGCGGAAAGCAGGCGGCTTCCGATCTACAGAACGCATGATCTCGCTTCGACTTTTGTAAGGCGAACGCCCGGCCTTTGCGCCGGGCGTTTTTCGCTGGATTGCGCGGAAATAGGCTCCCACCGCGCAAACGAAGCCAACCTGCAGGATGGAAAATGAACCACAAATATTCCAATGGCCAGGACGTCTATTACGCGGCCCAATTCGGAAACAATGCCGCACGGGGCAAATACAAAATCGTCCGCCAGCTACCGATCGAACGAGACAACCGCTTGTCCTACCGGATCAAGAGCGCTGCCGAATCCTTCGAACGAATTGCAGACGAGCATCAGCTCTCTCGCACGGAATAAATCTTGGAAATCAGCTGGCAATAATCGACGCGGCCTAATTCATCCCATCCGAAATCCGCTCCCATGTCTCCGCTATGTGGGTGAGCATGATGCGGTGGCTCTCAAGTTTTGCCGTTTTCGCGAAGGCGCGACATTCTTCGGCTTTGTGAAAGCAATCTTCTTTGGAAAGCGTCAACGCGTCGGACATAGAATGCTCCCTTTGTGACAGGCGGGAGCGCAATCGGTCTCTCAGTCGCCGACGCCTGTAGGCAGTGCCCCGGCCGGCGATGCTCCATCAATCCCCCAGTCCGCCATTCAGTTCAATAGTCTTTCCATAATAAACCACTCCTCAATTCCAGCCCTTTCCGCGCCGCAATGGGCCAATATTGCTCAAGGTATGGGCTTGAAATTCACCTGGGTCTACGATCGTAGCGAAACTCTCGCCGATGCGGTCATCCATGTCCTCGGCGTGGCGATGGCGCTTGGCGGTGCCGCAGCGCTTATTGTCATTGCTGTACACGGCGGCAATATCGCCCAGTTCCTCGCAGTCACGATCTATCTTGCTGGCCTCCTTGCGATGTTTTGCTTCTCTGCAGCCTATAATTTGTGGCCAGTTTCGCCTTTCAAATGGTGGCTGCGCCGATTGGACCATTCGGCGATTTATCTGCTGATTGCAGGAACCTATACGGCTTTCATGCTTCCGATGCATGGCGGGAGCGCCGCGGCTGTGCTCGCGCTCATCTGGACCGCCGCACTCGCGGGAATGGCGATCAAACTTTTTTGGCCCGGCCGTTTCGACCGCACATCGATCGGGCTTTATCTGGCAATGGGGTGGAGCGGCCTTTTCGTGATCGACCCAGTTGCCGCTGCCCTGGCGCCGGTGACGCTCTGGCTCATTGCCCTTGGCGGCGCGTTTTACTCGATCGGAGTGATATTCCACGTATGGAGAAAGCTGCGCTTCCAGAACGCGATCTGGCACGGCTTCGTACTCACCGCGGCGCTGTGTCACTATACCGCCGTGCTGACGTCCCTGACGGGATGACCTGGCTCCGTGCAGCGTCGCAAACATTCGCGTAGCGGGCCTACGGCCCCGTAAAGAACCACGCGTTCACTTTATATTCGCCGGTACCTCGGTAAGTGCTACCTTACCTCCAGGGAGTGTGAGGAGTTGTTACTATTCTTACGGGTGCGGGCAATTCATCAAGCGGGAGTTCCATGATTCGAGAATGACCGGCGTTTGTTGAGTCTAGGGTGAGGGAGTAGCGTATGAGTACACCGATCCAGCAGGATGTGCTGAGTCCGGATGATCCTAAATATTATGCGCCGCCCAAATGGCGCAGCGGCGAAATCGAGGCGCCACCAATTCAGCCTCCACTAGGGACAAGCGAGCTTCCGACTACGCAACTTTCTACCCATAGGACATCTCGTCAGGTCGACATGCTGTTGACGAATGCTTTTCCGAAATCACGCGGGCATTCAGACGAGTTCGAATACAACCGCGTACGCATGACAGCGCTCGTTAGCGCAGTCGGTGTGATCGTCTGGACTGGATTTTGCATTACGGCTGCGCTGGGTCGCCTCGACGTGATTAATTTTGCTCAGTTCCGAGACGGGCTGGTATCTAAAAACCATTCCGAAATCTTAAAGGCCGAGCCCGTGCCTCCGCCGAGCCCGGTCACGGTAGGCGAGCGGCTGCAAGCGGCAAATACTGCGCTCTCTAGAATGTCAGCGC
>DAHUXA010000350.1 GCA_027307405.1 Hyphomicrobiales bacterium
CCGACCGCGATCGCCCACGGCTCGGTGCTGCTCGGCGTCTTCTTCGCAGTGAAGGCCTGGTCCTACGGTCTCGACCGCTATCTGTTGCTCTACGGCGACAACGGGGTAGTCGTTGGCGCGAGCTACACCGACATCCATGTGGAGTTGCCCATTCTCTGGCTGCTGGTTGGGCTTTCGATCATTGCTGCATTAGCCGCGTGGTCGAATGCCAGAGTACGCACTTTCCGAATTCCCGTGGCAGCGGCGGTGCTCGTTTTCGGCGGGTCCTTCGTATTGTCCAGCGTGATTCCAGGGTTATTCAAGCGCATCTACGTCAAGCCAAACGAGCTGCAACTGGAGAAGCCCTACATCCAGCGCAATATCGCTCTGACCCAACTGGCCTACAATCTCCATCAGATCACAGCGAAACCGTTCCCTGCCGAACAGGACCTTACTTCCAAAACACTCGAGGCCAACAAGGCGACCATCGACAACATACGGCTGTGGGACTGGCAACCGCTAATGGATGCCTATGTGCAACTGCAAGAAATCCGCACCTACTACAAGTTTCATGACGTGGACGTCGACCGCTATTGGCTCGATGGAGCGTACCAAAGCGTGATGCTTTCGGCCCGCGAGCTCAAATCCTCACTGCTGCCGCCGAACGCGCAAACGTGGGTTAATAGCCACGTACTTTTCACGCACGGGAACGGCGCAGTGATGAGCCCGGTCACCCGCAAGAGCGCCGACGGGCTACCGCTGTTTTATCTGCGCGATATTCCTCCGGTCGCGACCGGCGGCCCCGACATCCGCGAGCCCCGCATTTATTACGGGGAAGAGACCAACAGCTACGTCATCGTCAAAGGAAGCACACCCGAGTTCGATTATCCAAAAGGCAAAGACAACATTTACGCGACCTACGACGGCACCGGCGGTGTTCCCATTGGCGGGTTCTTGCGGAAAAACCTTTTTGCCTGGCACTTCAGCGACATAAACCTGCTGCTCTCAAGCTACATCACCGACGAGAGCCGGATCATGTTTCGCCGTGACATCCGGGAACGGGTGCACACGATCGCCCCATTCCTCCACCTCGACCACGATCCCTATTTGGTAGTTAGCGGCGGAAAGCTGTACTGGATGCAGGACGCGTATACGACGAGCGACTATTTTCCTTATGCACAGCCGGTGCAAAGGCTCGGTCTCAACTACATTCGCAATTCAGTGAAGGTCGCCATTGATGCCTATAACGGCTCCGTCGACTTTTATCTGATGGACGCCGAGGAGCCGATCGCCAACACATACCAGCGAATCTTTCCAGACCTGTTCAAGCCGTTCGCAGCCATGCCGCCGGACTTGCAGAAGCACATTCGCTATCCCGAAGACCTCTTCCAGATTCAGGCGCAGATCTATCAAGCCTACCACATGGACGCAGCCGACGTTTTCTATAATCGCGAGGATCTCTGGCAATTCCCACGTGAGCCGAGCGGCGACGGTACGACTCTGATGGCCCCTTACTACATTGTCATGCGGCTGCCGGAAGAGACGCAGGCCGAGTTCTTCCTCATGCTTCCCATGGTGCCAAGCCGCCGCGACAACATGATCGCATGGCTGGCAGCACGCTGCGATTCACCCGACTACGGCAAGCTGATTGTTTATGAGTTTCCCAAAGATAAGCTCGTCTACGGCCCGTTCCAGATTGAGGCGCTGATCAATCAGAATACGGAAATCTCCCAACAGCTGACGTTGTGGAACCAAATGGGTTCGCGCGTGATCCGCGGGAACTTGCTTGTGATACCAATCGAGAACTCGATTCTTTATGTATCGCCGCTCTATTTGCGAGCGGCGCAGGGACAATTGCCGGAACTCAAGCGCGTG
>DAHUXA010000351.1 GCA_027307405.1 Hyphomicrobiales bacterium
TGTGAGAATGTCACCGATTGGGTGCGCACGTTGGTCCTTAAAGAAGGCCCGCGAGCCATTGCGCCATAGTGAATTGGGATTGTAGGCGGCCGGCTGCGCCGCCGGCATGGGCATCTGCACTGGTTTGTAGCCCGGTCGAGTGGTCGGATTGTCGACGGAGGTCAAGGGCGGTTGTTGCCCGACCGATTTGAGTCGATCGATGTAAGCGCAGCCGTTGAGTAGGGCGCTTGCCAGTGCGGCGAGAACCGCGTGGCGCATAACCATGACAACTTTCATAACTTTGCTTTCACTAATAGACCACGGGAACCAGTCTGAACTTGTAGAACTCAAGATTTAGCGTGCGGCAGCATCTGCGTTTTCCCTCGATGCATTATTCGACGCCAAGCGCCGTGAACCGTTGCTCACGAGAACCCGACCGGGGCCGATGATCGTGCCCTGCACCATGCGCTTGGATTGTTCGTTGAGGACACTGATGGTGTCGCCTTCGGCGCCACCATCGGCAGCCTTGCCACGTACTGTGAGCATGATGCCCGGTACCTCGTAGACCAAGGTCACCGTTTCATTGCGCTGAACCAGATCTGGTTTCGTCAGTTCGACGAGGCGAAGCGGCCGGCCTGGTTGCAAGCTATTGCGCGCGGCAAAGTTAACCGCCTGTTCTCGCCTTGTGATGACATCGCGGCCAATTTCGGCACGCGGCCGCCGATCCATCAGCACGTCCGAATCCTTGACGACGCCGCCACGCTCGATCGTCCGCGTCACGGTCGCAACCTCTACCGTCGCCGCCGCGCGGCCCGAGAGGCGCAATGTTGTACGTTTGGCTGCACCCGCTGGTATTTCGAGCATTGCGTCGAAACGCCCGCTGCGCGCGTCGAAGTCGATGTGTGTGACGCGCGGCACACCTTGCGAGGAGGGCTCCACGTACATCGCTTGCATGTCACGCGTGAAACTCACGACGATGTCTTTGGTTGGACCAAGATCGAACCGCGCGGATAACGATCTGGCAATCACGTCTTCAACGTCTTTGGCCGGGATGGTTCGGCTTGCGCGCGTAACGACGACGTCGCGGATGCCACCGGTGGCTACACCGATGAGCGCATGGCTGCGGACAGCCTCAAGTACGGCATCGGCTGATATCGTGCCCGTGTAGCCAAGATCGGGTGAACGGAATATCGGCACAGAGGCAACGATGCCGGCATTCTCGATGAGGTCGCCGATGCGCACGATATCGCCGCTGACGATTGCTTCTGATTTTAACGTGGGCCGCCCCGAGCTGGACTCTTCCGATTTGGCAGAGACGCCAAGCGCGGCGATCGCTACAAATGCAACGAGAATTGAACGGATCATGACGAGACCTCACCTCATGAGGTTAGAAGTGGTGGACAGCATTTGATCGGCCGCGGTGATGACTTTGGCGTTCATCTCATAGGCGCGTTGCGCGGCGATAAGGTCTGATATTTCGGTCACCGCCTCGACATTGGCTTGCTCAAGATAGCCTTGCTGCAAATTGCCGAAGCCCTCGGTCGTCGGATTACCGTTCTGCGGTGCGCCGGAAGCAGGGGTTTCGAGATAGAGGTTGTCGCCCATGCTTTGCAGGCCTGCCTTGTTGACGAAAATCGCCAGTTCAAGTTGGCCAACCTGGCTGGGCGTATTTGATCCGGGAACCGTTACAAACACTTGCCCCTGTGTGTTGACAGTAACTGCAGTTGCATTCTGAGGAATGGTGATGCTCGGCTGTACGAGATTGCCTTGCGAGGTTACGAGTCGGCCTTGCGCGTCGAGCTCGAATGAACCGTCCCGAGTGTAGGCGGTGCGTCCATCGGGCAAGAGAATCTTAAAGAAGCCCTCGCCG
>DAHUXA010000352.1 GCA_027307405.1 Hyphomicrobiales bacterium
CGTCTGAATTTTCCGAACAGGTAAGGGATTTACCCGTCAAAATTGAACGCGGTTCGGCCAGCGGACGCGCCCTGGTGGAGGGCCAGATTATTCATATTCCCGATGTGCGGATGGACGCGGACTACACTTTTGATGAGGCCATCAAGTTGGGTGGATTTCGCACTGTGCTTGCTGTTCCGATGCTGCGCGAGGGTGTGGCAATCGGCGTTCTGGCGCTGACTCGCAGGGAGGTTCGCCCATTCACCAAAAGGGAATTCGACCTGGTCATCACATTTGCCGACCAGGCGGCAATTGCCATCGAAAATGTTCGGCTGTTCGACGAGGTGCAAGCCCGCACACGCGAACTTGGTGAGGCGCTGGAACAGCAGACCGCGACCTCGGAGGTGCTTAAGGTCATCTCCAGTTCGCCGGGTGAACTCAAGCCGGTCTTCGATGCCATGTTGTCGAATGCAACGCGCATTTGCGAAGCCACGTTCGGCAATCTGTTTCTTCGAGAGGGGCCCATCTTTCGCGCCGTCGCGGTCCACAGCAAAGAAAGCTACGCCGACTTTTGGCGTCACAATCCGTCTATCGACCTGCGCAGCCAACCGGGAATCCCGCTTGATCGTATCGCTACGACCAAACAGGTCCTCCACATCCCTGACCTCCGAGACGATCAATCCTACAAGGGAAAAAACAGCAACATCGTTACCCTCGTCGAGGTCGCGGGCGCCCGAACGTTCGTAGCCGTGCCGATGATGAAAGACGATGAGCTTATCGGCGTCATCGCCATGTATCGTCAGGTGGTCCGGCCGTTCACAGACAAGCAGATAGAGCTGGTCAAGAACTTCGCGGCACAGGCGATTATCGCCATCGAGAACACACGGCTACTGAGCGAAATCCGTGAATCGCTTCACCAGCAGACGGCGACATCAGAGGTGCTCAAGGTCATCAGCCGCTCGACGTTCGATCTCCAGACCGTGCTCGATACGCTGGTCGAGTCAGCCGCTCGGCTATGCGAAGCGGATATGGCGTCTATCAACCGTGAAAAGGATGCCGTTTATCGTCAGGCCGCATCCTACGGCTTTTCACCCGAATTTCAGGCCTACATGAACACCCATCCGATTGCCGCCGGAGAGGGATCGATTGTCGGCCGTGCCGTCATGCATGGCGGGATTATTCACATCCCTGACGTTATGGCGGATCCAAATTACAAGATGACGGAGGCGGCAACTATTGGCGGTGCTCACACGATGTTGGGGGTGCCGCTGCTGCGCGAAGGAACTCCCATCGGGGTGATCGTTCTCCAGCGCAAAGCCGTGCGGCCATTTACCGATAAACAGATTGAGCTGGTTGAAACATTCGCCGACCAGGCGGTGATCGCTATCGAGAATGTTCGTTTGTTCAATAGCGTCGAGGCGCGAACGCGCGAACTGGCTGAATCGCTGGAGAACCTACGCACTGCACAGGATCGCCTCGTGCAGACGGAGAAGCTCGCCTCGCTCGGGCAACTGACGGCCGGCATCGCACATGAGATCAAGAACCCGCTTAATTTCGTCAACAATTTTTCGGGAATTTCCACCGAACTGATCGATGAATTGCAGGAAGCCCTGAGCGGTATATCGATTGACAAGAAGACGCGCGCCGAGATCACCGAGCTGACTGATACACTGCGGGGCAATCTCGAGAAGGTCGTTCAGCACGGCAAACGCGCCGATTCCATCGTCAAGAACATGCTGCTGCATTCGCGTGCAGGTTCGGGCGATCACCGGGCGGTCGAAATCAATGCCGTCGTCGAGGAAAGCCTCAACCTTGCCTATCATGGTGCGAGGGCAGAGAAGCAAGGCTTCAACATCACG
>DAHUXA010000353.1 GCA_027307405.1 Hyphomicrobiales bacterium
CGATTAACGGGCGGGAGAACAGCGGCGCATCAGGGGCACGCGGCGGTCGACACATCACGTCATCCTCCTCCGTCTCGGCCTCAAAGACGAGCGAGCACACCGGATCGATCACCATCTCTAGAAACGCGATATGCATCGGCCCAAACAATATCGGCAGGCCAAACAATAGCGGCAGCAACGCCAAGCCAGCGATCGGTACGTGCACGGCGAAGATGAAACCCATCGCCTTGCGGAGATTGTCGTAAATCCGGCGGCCGAGCCGGACGGCCTTGACGATCGAACCGAAATCGTCGTCCAGAAGTACGATCGAGGACGCCTCGCGCGCCACGTCCGTTCCGCGACCCCCCATGGCAATGCCAATGTGTGCCGCTTTGAGCGAGGGCGCATCATTAACGCCGTCGCCGGTCATTGCTACTATTTCGCCGTTCGCCTTAAGTGCGTTGACGATACGAAGCTTCTGCTCTGGCATGACTCGCGCGAACACAGTCGTGGTGCGCACGCGCAGAGCCATGCTAGCTTCGCTAAGTCGATCAAGTTCCTCGCCGGTCACAAGGTCTTCGGTGTCAAGGCCGGCCTGGCGGCCGATTGCTCTGGCGGTCGCCGGATAGTCGCCCGTAATCATGACCACTCTGATGCCAGCCGACCGGCATTCGCTAACCGCATCGGGCACACTTGCCCGCAGCGGGTCGGAAAGGCCGACTAGGCCCAAGAACTCGAACGCAAAATCATGCGGCGAGTCCGGCCGTGGCTGCGCAGCGAACGAAGCGCGGGCCACTCCCAAAACACGCAAGCCTTCGGCGGCCATAGCGTCGACTGATTGGGTAAGCGCGTTGAGATCGGCGGCGCTGAGGTGGCAAAGATCGGCAATGGCCTCAGGTGCGCCCTTTGCGGCGATGACCGACTCTTGACTGCCTGCGGCTGGCTGCCAGACGTTCGACATGGCGAGAAGGCCGGGGCGAAGCCCGTAAGTGTGCACGAGTGTCCATTCGCCGTGCAGGTGTTCCGTCTCGGCCAAGCGCTTGTGACCTAGATCATAAAATGCCTTCTCCATGGGGTCGAACGGGTCTCGCGCACTCGCGAGAAGGCCAAACTCGAGCAGCCTCTGGAAATTCTCCGGCATCTTTGCACCGGCGGCCTCGCGCGGTCGGAAAATTTCGCCACTTTCGAGCCGCAACTCGGCGATGGACATTCTGTTTTCGGTTAACGTGCCAGTCTTGTCGGTGCACAACACCGTGGCGGAGCCGAGGGTTTCAATGGCTGCAGCGCGCCGGGTCAGCACTCGCGCGCGAGAGATACGCCAAGCGCCCATCGCCATGAATACGGTGAGCACGACGGGAAACTCTTCAGGCAGCATCGACATGCCAAGAGCGATGCCTCCGAGTACCGCATCGAGCCAATCTCCGCGCAAGATCCCGTATAGCACCACCGCAAGGACGCTCACCGCTGTCCCTGCAAGAGCGAATACCCACACAAGCCGGCGTGTCTGCGCCTGCAGCCGTGGTGGTTCCAATTCCAGAGTGCTGAGCGAGTGTCCAATCTTGCCGATTTCGCTAAATGCGCCGATCGCAATCACCTCGCCTAATCCCGTTCCGCGCACGACCAACGAACCGGAAAACACATACTGCAGATCATCGCCGCCCGGCCGGCGATCCTTGGACGGAGCCGCACGACTACTAGCGACCTTCCGCACGGGCACGGATTCGCCCGTCAGTAACGATTCATCAATCAGCAGATCGAGGCTCTGAACCAGCACGGCGTCGGCTGGCACCCGGTCACCTTCCGAAAGCACGATGAAATCGCCACGCACCACCTCCCGGCCA
>DAHUXA010000354.1 GCA_027307405.1 Hyphomicrobiales bacterium
AGCGAGTGGATGAATAAGGGGGGAGGGGGAGGAAAATAAAGGCAATGCAGCGTTTCCACCACAAAGCCTCCATAGCCTATATAGACGTAATTTGGCGTTCTGTCAAGGCCGCCTTGAATGAGAAATGGTGAAAAATCAAGATGTTAACCCTATCGGAGGCTATTAAAAGTGGGTCTTCGTGGAATCGAGTGGGTGAGTTTAGGGTCTGAAGGCCCGAGAAAGTTGTGCATTTCCTAGCGATTTTGGATTACGGCCGGCCCTGCGATTTGGCATCCGAGGTGGATGGCGAGAACGGCGAGACGATGTCGGCGACTTTGGGATTCATATTGCTTCCCAGGTTTTCGGCCGGAACCGACGGTGCGCGGCATTTTCGGTGATCCGAAAGCGCGGGTGATCGGGCTCAATCGGCGGTCAAAAAAACGGCATGCGGCTGTTGCGGTCGCATGCAGGTGGGCTGGTACGATCGCAAGATTTGCCGGGTGCGCGATCTGTCGTGCGGCGACACGCGGATTTTCCTGGAATTGGAGGTGCGCCGGCTCGACTGTCGCAACTGCGGCAAGGTGAAGCGCGAGCGGCTCGACTTTCTGGCGGACAATCCGCACTACACCAAGCGCTTTGCCTATTACGTCGGCCGGCGCTGTCGATCAGCGACGATCAAGGACGTTGCGGCGGATTTGCGGCTTGACTGGCATACGGTCAAGACCCTCGACCAGCAGTACATGCAAGCCCAGCTTGCGCGAGCGGGCAGCCCTGGTCCGCAGGTGATCGGCATTGACGAGATTGCGATCCGCAAGGGCCACACTTATCGGATCGTGGTGAGCGATCTCTTGCGCGGCCGGCCGATCTGGTTTGGCGGCAAGGACCGCTCGGAGGCGAGCATGAGCGAGTTCTATGTCTGGCTCGGCGCAAAAAAGAGCGGGCGCATTCGCCTTGCGGTGATGGATATGTGGCGGCCGTTCCGTCTGGCGACGGCGGCGCATGCGCCGAACGCCGCGATTTTGTTCGACAAGTTCCATGTCGTGCGCCATCTGGGCGAGGCCTTGGATGCGGTTCGCAAGAGCGAATACGGGCGGCTTGCGGGTCGCGACCGACGCTACATCAAGGGCCAGAAATACACCTTGCTGTCGCGCAAGGAGAACCTCACGCTCGACGGCAGGAAGGCATTGAAGACGTTGCTTTCGGCGAACAAGCGGCTCAACACGGCTTATGTCCTCAAGGAGAGCTTTGGCCAGTTATGGAGCTACGAACGCGAGGACTGGGCGCGGCGCTTCTTCGAGAACTGGCGGGCAAGCCTCAAGTGGCAGCGGCTCACGCCCTATGAGAAGTTTGCCGAGATGATTGATCGTCATTGGGATGGCATCGCCGCCTACTGCCGGCTGGAGAACAAGGTCTCGCTCGGCTTTGTCGAAGGGCTCAACAACAAGATCCGAGTCATCCAGCGGCGCGCCTACGGCTTGCGCAACGAGGACTATCTACGGCTCAAAATCCTCACCTGCATGCTGCCGGAGCTATAGCCGCGGGACATCCATCCTTCGTTCCGAACGGCGGTGAGCAAGCCGCCCTTTCTCGACCAACCAGATCCACGCATGCACGTGCATAGCCTCGCGGTGCGCTTGATGGACAACGCCAGCGCGTTGCCCACTTGCGCACAGCAACAACAACAGCCACACATGCTGCTGATCAAAAGCGATTAGAAATTACCCACTCGATTGCCCGATGAGGCCTATTTTGTATTACTGCAAAGGATGCTCATCGCGTTTCCATGGCTTGCTGATATCATTGCTAAATTGCAAAATTGCGCCGACCAAAACT
>DAHUXA010000355.1 GCA_027307405.1 Hyphomicrobiales bacterium
AACTTCTTCATGTCACCTACGTCGATTGCATTACCGCATATTCGCGCCGGAAAGGTGCGACCGCTGGCAGTATCGAGCGCAAAACGCATCAAAGTGCTGCCCGACGTTCCGACCTTCAAGGAGCAGGGATACGACCTCGAATATTATTTCTGGGTTGGCATCTTCGCGCCGAAGGGCACACCAACGCCGATCATCGAAACGTTGCGCGACGGGCTCAACAAGGCCGCCCACAGCAAACAATTCCTCGACACGCTCGACAATCTCGGCCAGGAACTAGCGTATATGGACCAGCCCGAGTTCACGACGTTCTGGGCTTCTGACGCCAAACGCCAGGAAGACGCGATCAACGCCATCGGCCGCGTGCAAGGATGACACCAGCTATCACCGGAGTGCCGCCCAAACGGCACTTCAGACTTTCACAAACGGTCACGGATCATCGATGATTCTGCGTGCAGATCATATCGCCGGCGCTTTTTTTACCGGCCTCGGCTTGCTGGTGATCGCACTCAGCGGCGACCTCCCAACGGGCAACCTGTCGATGCCGGGCTCCGGTTTTTTGCCAAAGATTGTTGCGGGGCTGACAATCTTCTTCGGGTTGGTGCTGGCACTGCGGGCAAATGAAAGCAAGGTGTTTGCCACGCTATCGTGGGGAGATGCCAAACATGCTGCGCTGGTCATAGCGATCACCGCGGCCGCGATTGCGTTGTTCGAGCCGCTAGGCTTTCTCACGACCAACGTGCTGTTGATCTTTGCGTTGCTCGCGATCATCGAGCGGCGCCGGCTGTTGCCAGCCACCATCTACAGCGTCGGTGTGGTCGTGACCACCTACATTCTTTTTGTCTACGTGCTCAAGACGCCGCTCGAAGCCGGCCCGTTCGGATTCTAGGACCGTCGTGGAAACCACACTCCATAGCCTGTATCTTGGCTTTTCCGTCGCCCTCGCGCCGGCCAACGCCTGGTACGCGTTCCTCGGCTGCCTGGTCGGCACCCTCGTCGGCGTGCTTCCGGGTATCGGACCACTTGCCGGCATTTCCATCCTGCTCCCAGTGACCTTCGGCCTGAACGCCACGCAGGCGATCATCATGCTCGCCGGCATTTATTACGGCTCGCAATATGGCGGTTCCACCACATCGATTTTGATGCGCATCCCCGGCGAGGCGTCGTCGGTAATGACCTGTATCGACGGATACGCGATGGCGAAGAAAGGTCGCGCCGGCGCAGCACTTTGCATCGCGGCGGTCGGTTCCTGGATCGGCGGCACCTTTGGCGTGCTGGTGCTGACAGTCGTGGCACCACCGCTGGCCACGATCGCCATTCGGTTCGGACCGCCGGAATACACCGCACTGCTCGTGCTCGGCTTGATCTTCCTTGCCTATATGTCGTCGTCCTCGCTGATCCGGACCTTGCTGATGGCCTGTCTCGGCCTGCTGCTCGGCATGATCGGTATCGACAATATGACCGGTCATTTCCGCTACAGCTTCGACCTCGCCGAATTGGGCGATGGCATCGGCATCGTGCCGGTCGCGGTCGGGCTGTTCGGGCTCGGTGAAATCCTGTCAACACCAAGCGCTGACGCGGTGAAGGACATCATCACGCCGCGCCTGCGCGACCTGTTGCCGACCCGCAAGGAATGGGGCGAGGCCGCAATGCCGATCACGCGCGGCACGCTGCTGGGTTTCATCATCGGCATTATTCCGGGATCTGCGCACGTCATCTCGAGCTTCTTGTCCTACGCGGTCGAGCGCCGGGTCTCGAAGCATCCTGAGCAATTCGGCAAAGGCGCCGTCGCCGGCGTTGCC
>DAHUXA010000356.1 GCA_027307405.1 Hyphomicrobiales bacterium
CAACGCCACCATTGGCGCCGTGATCCTGTTGTTCATCATCGGCCTGGTGAAACGGGCTTAAACCCCGCTTTTCGCAGTATTAACCGCGAATTGGCTGCCGGGGCCCCCAGCCCGGCGGCTGATGTTGCGTTGCAACAATTGCTGGAGCACACTGTCCGCGTCAGGCGACCGATGCGCGACAAAACCCAACGCGACAAGCCGTGGATTTTCCGCACTTATGCCGGCCATTCGACGGCCGCGGATTCCAATGCGCTATACCGCAAGAACCTAGCGAAGGGGCAAACGGGCCTATCGGTCGCCTTCGATCTGCCGACGCAGACGGGCTACGATTCCGACCACGTCCTCGCCAAAGGTGAAGTCGGCAAAGTCGGCGTGCCGATCTCCCATATCGGCGACATGCGCGCGCTGTTCGAGGGCATTCCGCTCGACACGATGAACACCTCGATGACCATCAATGCCACTGCGGCGTGGCTGATGGCACTTTACATCGCAGTTGCCGACGAGCAGGGCGCACCGCGCGCGTCCCTGCAGGGCACCATTCAGAACGACATCATCAAGGAATACCTCTCGCGCGGTACCTACGTATTCCCGCCGGCGCCGTCGATGCGGCTGATCAAGGACGTAATCCTCTTCACGACCAAAGAGATTCCGAAATGGAACCCGATCAATGTCTGCTCCTATCACTTGCAGGAGGCAGGCGCGACGCCGGTGCAGGAGCTTGCCTTCGCGCTCGCCACCGCCATCGCTGTGCTCGACACCGTAAAAGCCTCGGGCCAGGTTTCACCCGACAAATTCGGTGACGTGGTCGGGCGCATCTCGTTCTTCGTGAATGCCGGCCTGCGCTTCATTACCGAACTATGCAAGATGCGCGCGTTCACCGAGCTGTGGGACGAAATCACCCGCGAGCGCTATGGGATCACCGATGCAAAACAGCGGCTCTTCCGTTATGGCGTCCAGGTGAATTCACTCGGGCTGACCGAGCCGCAGCCCGAAAATAACGTGGCGCGCATTCTCATCGAGATGCTGGCCGTCACATTGTCAAAGAATGCGCGTGCACGCGCGGTGCAATTGCCGACGTGGAATGAAGCGCTTGGTTTGCCGCGGCCCTGGGACCAGCAATGGTCGCTGCGCATGCAGCAGATTCTCGCCTACGAGACCGACCTGCTTGACTACGGTGATATTTTCGACGGCTCGGATGAGATTGCGCACAAGGTTGACGATCTGAAGCGGCAAGCCAAGGAAGAGCTCAAGCGCATTGAGGAGATGGGCGGCGCCGTCGCGGCGGTCGATACCGGCTACATGAAGCAGCAGCTGGTCGAGTCGAACACGGCGCGGCTGGAAGCAATCGAACGCGGCGAACAGATCGTGGTTGGCGTCAACAAATATCTCGAGAGCGAACCCTCGCCTTTGGCGGGTGGCGCGGATGCCATCCTGACCGTGTCGGATGATGCTGAACGCGGGCAGATCGAGCGGCTCAAGGCATGGCGCGCGTCACGCGACAATGCAGCGGTTGCCGAAGCGCTAAAGGAATTGAAACGCGCCGCCTCGAGCGGCGGCAATATCATGCCGGCTTCGATCACCTGCGCCAAAGCCGGAGTGACCACCGGTGAATGGGGCTGGACGCTGCGCGAGGCCTTTGGCGAATATCGCGCGCCCACCGGTGTCGGCCGCGCAATGCGCAATGACGTCACTGGCCTCGACGACATTCGCGCCGACGTTGATCGCATTTCGCGCAAGCTGGGGCGTCGCCTGACATTTCTTGTCGGCAAACCCGGCCTTGATGGTCATT
>DAHUXA010000357.1 GCA_027307405.1 Hyphomicrobiales bacterium
CTTCATTTTACCGACGCCGTCTGTTGGATGGGGGATTGCATCCATCCCACAATGTTTAATGAAAAAGCATTGATCAGTTCTAAATGGCTTAATTCGGATTGGGGTCGTTCAAGTAGTTCGATTTAAGTGGAGGCGCTGTGAAGAGGACTTTAGGCTTTCTTGCGGGCATTTGCCGCAAGCGATAGCAGAGTACGTTGTGCTATCGCTTCCGCTAACGGCGCATTGCGCCGCATCTCAAGCGAAGCCTCTGCCAATTGATCCATCGCGCGCAGCAGGCGTGCGGGCGACCAGGCACGCAAGGCTTCGCTGACCCCCCTTTCGCGCGTGAAATGTACAGGCGGCGCCGCACGTTTCATAGCGAACTCAATCGAATCGCCGCTTTCGATCGCCAGCTTCATTTTGTGTAGATTGGCCACTTGGCGGATTGCCGCTGAGACAATTGCCGCCGGCGAAGAGCCGCTCGCACGCGCTTTGCCAAATTCGCTGTCGACCTCGCCGGTCTTTCCAGCAAACACGGCATCGGTGACGCCATCGAGCGCCATCTGCGATGCATCGGCGACGACCGCCATCACATCGGCGAGTTCGATGCTTTTTTGTCCTTGCGAATAAAGTGCGAGTTTTCGGATCTCGTTGCGCGAAGCAAGGCGGTCTCCACCCAATAATCCCAGCAATGCACTGCGGGCGTCCGGCGTGATGGCGAGATTGGCCGCGTGCATTTCATCGTCGATCAACTGGGCTAGCGCGCGCTCATTGTCCGCATAGCAGGGCAGGGCGGCAGCAACCTTCGCCTTCTCACAGAGTGCGCGCAGCGGCGCGCTCTTGTTGAGATTGCCGGCCTCAATGATGACGCGGCATTCGCTGGAAGGGGCGGCAATAACAGTTTCGACCGCAGAGGCAATATTGCGGGCACCTGCCTTCACCAGTACGGCGCGTCGGCCGCCGAACAGAGGGATCGTGTGCGTTTCCTCCACGAGCCGTGCCGGGTTGCTCGCGAGCTCGTCGCCCTCGATACGCGCCAGCGCGAATGGATCATTGGGATCATCGACCGACGCGCGCACCAGCGCGTCCACCCGCTCGCGTACCAGGCCTATGTCAGGCCCGAATACCAGGACGATCGGCTGTGCGGGATTCGGCTTGGCGATGAAACGATCGACGTCGGAAGCTTTAATGGCGGTCATGAATAGCGCAGCGTCCGGAAGAGGTGTGCCTACGAGCCCGCTACAAAATACGAAGCGAGTCGCGAGCGGATATTTTCAGCAATCACCTTGGCAGCTCGGTTCTCGGCATCGCGAAGGCCGCGGTCACCTGCGAAGCGCTGCTCCTGGCCGGGAATATTATAGGAGACGCGCGAGAAGGTTTGACCTTTCACCACAGCCTTTCCGGTGGCGAGCTCGGTCAAAGTGTAGGTTGCGTCGATACCGTAATTGTTGACATCCGGCCGTGCGGTATTGATGTCGACAATCACCTGGAGCTGCGTGGCAGCCAGCTTGACGTCCAGGCGATGGGTGGGTGAGACGCCGCCATTGCCGCCGGTGAGGTCGTAGATCAATTCGTTGCGTACGCCGACGCTGACGCGCGAAAGCCGGCTTCCGCCCGGCGTGTCGATTGGCGAAACATCGACCGAGCTCAATTGACCGACAAGGCTGGGACCGCCGCTAGGCGTCGGCCGCTCGGCATAGAGCGGCTGAAAGCAGCCGGCGGTGAGGCCGGCTAGCGCCAAGGCACCTAAAAACCTGGCAAAGCGCGTCATATCAGACCACGACATTGACGATCCTCTGCGGGACGACA
>DAHUXA010000358.1 GCA_027307405.1 Hyphomicrobiales bacterium
CGATTTGTCGATCGCCGTCCACATTCGCCGCGGCGACGTGACGCTGGAAGATCACCCCCTGCGGTATACATCCAATTCCAAGATACGAACCGCAATTGCTGGAGTCATCAAAACGATCAAACGGTCCGGAAAGGCATGTCAGTTGTCCATCTATTCCGAAGGTGTTGAACAAGATTTTTGCGGCATCCTCGACTGCCCTTTCAAGTTGCACCTGAATGGCGATCCGCTCGACGCCCTTCAAAACATGATTACTTCCGACATTCTTGTCATGAGCAAAAGTTCATTTAGCTATGTGGCCGCGCTCCTGCATCAGGGATCGGTCATTTATGAGCCATTCTGGCATCGGCCAATGGGCCATTGGCACACCGTAGAGCGCCGAGGCCAGATCGACGAAGAAGGGCTTCTAGCGGACATCATCGGTCGATGAGGGACATCCGAGCGCGCTGAGGTGGTCCCGGTTGTCTGAACAGATTTTCCGCGTCGATAAGTGGAGCGTCTGCCGGGGTTAGGCTGCCATGCGGATTGGCAGCGGGTTGAAGTAAGCTTTATCGGGTGTCGAGCCGTCAAGGCTCGAGTGTGGTCTCCGGCCGTTGTAGAAAGTGAGATAGCGGCCGATCGAAGCGCGGGCCTTGCTGACGCTGTCGTAGGCCCGCAGATACACCTCCTCGTATTTTACGCTGCGCCACAGCCGCTCGACGAAGACATTGTCCCGCCAAGCCCCTTTGCCGTCCATGCTGATCGCAATGCCGTTGTTGGCGAGCACGCCGGTGAAGGCCGAACCCGTGAACTGGCTGCCCTGATCGGTATTAAAGATGTCCGGCTTGCCGTGACGAGCCAAAGCATCCTCCAACGTCTCAACGCAGAATGCCGCTTCCATCGTGATCGACAGCCGCCACGACAGAACCCGTCGGCTGAACCAATCGAGTACGACGGCAAGATAAACAAAGCCACGCGCCATCGGGATGTATGTGATGTCCATCGCCCACACCTGGTTCGGCCGCGTGATCTGCATACCGCGCAGCAGATACGGGTAGATCTTGTGGCCGAGCTCAGGCTTCGTGGTGCGCGGACGCCGATAGAGGGCCTCTATCCCCATCCGCTTCATCAGTGTTTTGACATGCCGACGGCCGATTTTGCACCCCTCGGCAGCCAGCAGGTCTCTCAACATCCGCGAGCCGGCGAAAGGGAATTCCAGATGCAGCCGGTCGAGACGCCGCATGCTTGCAAGGTCGGCTTCCGGCACTGGGCGCGGCAGGTAGTAGACGCTGCCACGGCTGATGCGCAGAACCTCTGCCTGCTTTGTGATCGGCAGATCGTGCTCACGGTCGATCATCGCTTTGCGCTCAGCAATCCCGCCTTGCTGAGCGCGCCCTCTAAAAAATCGTTTTCCAGCGTCAGTTCGCCAATCTTGGCGTGCAGCGACTTCACGTCGACGGCAGGCTGCGCCGCGCCATTGCCGGAGACAAAAACATCGGCAGCTCCGCCCTCAAGCTGCGCCTTCCATGTTGTGATCTGATTGGGGTGGACGTCGAACTGCTGCGCCAATTCGGCGAGCGTCTTCTCCCCCTTCACGGCGGCCAAGGCCACCTTCGCCTTGAAGGCCGGTGTGTGGTTCCGGCGCGGTCTCTTGCTCATCGTCTCTCCTGAATTGCGGGCCTATATAGCCCGCCCTCAGGCAGAAGCTCCACTTATCGTCTTGTCCGAATTTACGAGACCAGCTCTGGGGTTCATGATCGTCTTTTCCGATAGGTATTTTTCAAGCTGGCAAAACACAGCATGGAGA
>DAHUXA010000359.1 GCA_027307405.1 Hyphomicrobiales bacterium
AATTGTGCACCCAGTTTCAAAAATTCGTAACAAATTTCTGGGCTGACCTTGCTTTTGAGTGAGTACAAAATGTGGACCGCTATCCGAAACTCAATCAGAATCGATGTTCTGGCCTAGAGAGCCAAAGCATGCTTGGCAGCCGGGGGCTAGCCGTTCTTATTCGGCAGGGAGGGTATTTTGGTTGGCGGGGATAGCGCAAAGCATTGAACTTACGTAGGAAATGGGTGTCAGAACCATCCTGCGCACGTCACACTATTCAGCCACACCAGCCATGACCGACGATAGCCCTCTTGCCTTCTCCTTGCCAGCCGTCTCGCGCAAGAAAGTCACAGCCGCATTCGATGGGGGCAGGCTCTCCTCGGACAGCGGCGTCATGCTTCTCGCCCTTGCCGAACGGCGCCGCGCCATGGCCAAAACGCTCGCCGCTCTGATCGCCGATCCGCGCGACCCAGCGCACATCACGCACACGGTTGAGGATGTGCTTAGAGCGCGCATGCTGGCGATCGCATGCGGCTATCCCGACGGCAACGATTTTAACTTTCTGCGCTCCGATCCAGCCTTCAAACTCGCCTGCGGACGGCTTCCCGATACGGGCGACGATTTGTGCTCGCAGCCCACCATTTCGCGCTGGGAAAACGCCCCCACGCTCAAAGAGATCGTCCGGCTCACCTATGCCCTGGTCGATATCTGGTGCAAAAGCTACACGAGGCCGCCTGCGTCAGTTCTCTTGGATCTCGACGACACGCTCGATGTTGTGCATGGCCGCCAGAAAATGGCGGAATGGAACGCCCATTACGACGAGCGCTGCTTTCTGCCGATCCACATCTATGACACCGCGACCGGACGCCCGGTGACCATGATTCTGCGCCCCGGCAAGACGCCATCGGGCAAGGAAGTCCGCGCATGGCTGCGGCGCTTGATCAAACGCATCCGGCGGCACTGGCCCAAGACCCGCGTCACCATCCGCGGCGATGGCCATTACTGCCGCGAGGAGGCGATGACCTGGTGCGAGGCGAACGGCATCGATTACATCTTTGGCGTTGCCGGCAATGCCGTGCTCGACCGCCTCGTGGAGGCGGAGGCCGATGATATCCGGGTGCGCCGTGCCGAAGGCCGCCATGCGGTTATGCGCGGCTTTGCCGAAACGCGCTATGGCGCGAAATCCTGGGCCAAGGAGCGCCGTGTCGTGGCGCGGATCGAAGCAAGCGCGGGTCATGAGGACGACATGCTTCGCCGCGGTCTCGACATCCGCTACGCCGTCACCGCGCTGAAGGGGAGCAGCGCCGAATACATTTATGCAACGCTCTACTGCGGGCGCGGGCAAGCAGAGAATTTAATCAAGCAGCACAAGGCGCAAACCGCTTCGGACCGCACCAGTTGCCGCTCGCCGCTTGCCAACCAGTTCCGCCTCATTCTGCACACCGCTGCTTACTGGCTGCTGCTGGATGTTCGCGATTGCATCCCCTCCTGGCATGCCTTGCGGAAAACCGAGTTCGCCAGCATCCGCCTGCATCTTTTGAAAATCGCGGGCCGCATTGTCGAGACGGCGAGCCGCATCCGGGTTGCGCTTGCTTCGTGCTGCCCGGAGGCCGAGTTGTTCAGCCTCCTTGCGTTCCAACTCCAAAAATCCGGACCATGAACGGCGGGGGCATGCTTACCCCCTGGAGCCCGAAATAGCCACCTCCCACGCGTTGACAGCGTCCTTGTTCTCAATCAACCCGCAGGTGGCGATCCTCGCGGGATGTA
>DAHUXA010000035.1 GCA_027307405.1 Hyphomicrobiales bacterium
CGCGCCAGAAATTTGTCGCCGCATTCGATGCGAAGCACCAGATCGCCATGGAGGGCGACAACAAGGCCTTTATGGTCGTTGGACCAGACGACTATCCTATTCCGCTACCTCTCGTGCGCAAGGACGGGATGTGGCGCTTCGATGCGGCGGCGGCCCGCGAGGAGATTCTCGCGCGTCGTATCGGCAAGAACGAGCTGGATGCAATTCAGGCCTCTCTTGCATACGTTGATGCGCAGAACGAATACGCCGAGAAGGATCGCACCGGCGCCGGCATTAATACCTATGCCCAACGCATCATCAGCCAACCGGGAAAGAAAGACGGACTTTATTGGCCGGCGTCGCAAGGTGAAGACGCCAGTCCTCTTGGCGAACTCGTCGCCCAGGCCACCACGCAGGGCTACCGCGTGGGCGGTGGGCGGACACCCTTCCACGGCTACTATTTCAAGATCCTGACCAGTCAAGGGCCTGCCGCTCCCGGAGGCGAGATGGACTACGTCGTGCGCGGCAAGATGATCGGTGGATATGCGCTCGTCGCGTATCCTGCGGAATACAAGAATTCGGGTGTAATGACCTTCATCGTCAATCATACCGGCAATGTGTTCGAGAAAGACCTGGGGCCTAACACAGCCAAGCTCGCCGAACGGATGAGTTCGTTCAATCCCGACAAGACCTGGAAAAAGGTCAGCGACACGACGCCAGTGAAATAGGCGTCGTCACATCGACAGCCCAAGCGTCGCGAAACTCAGGACGCATCCTTGTGAACGCCGGCGCGGCCTTCGACGTCCCCCTTTGGAGGCAGCCTAAGCTTGCCCTATTCAGTGCAATACCTATGTCACCCGGCATTCCACCTGGCCAACCGGCAATCTCGAAAATTTGTCCGGTATCCGCGGACTGCAGATCGGGTGCTGTTAGCGTCTCAGTAGAAGCTGCCGGAAATGGTTGGGCTGGACCGTAGTCCAACGGGATTTGGGCAGGTACAATAAACGTCAGTGCCTGGCTGCTCCGGGCGAAAGAACTGAGGTTGTCCGCCGTGATAAATTTATTCGCACGTGTACTTACCCTTCTCCTTCTTTTCTCGGCATCGGTCACATATGCGCAAGTCACCGCCGATATCTCAAAGATTACGTGCGAACAATTCAATGTCTTGCCAAAAGCAGATTCGGTCGCAATCTGGCTGAGCGGATATTATCATGGTGACCGTCACGATCCTGTCGTCGAGGTCAACAAGTTCGAAGACAACGCCAGAGATCTGAGGGCGGCGTGCCGACAGGCAGACAATTTCAAACGGCCCATTATGCAGCTCATCGAAGCCAACAAGCCGAAGTAGCAAACAGACATGAACGACAGTACCGAAGGTTTCGAACAGAGTGACGAAGCCATCCTCCTATTAGAAGTTTCTGATGAGGCGTTGGAGGCCGCAGCAAACAGCACACCAACAGCTGCGGGTGCGGCCATGTCATTTCCTAACGCACCTACTGTCAGTATTTTGGTCATCTGCTGCGGCAACGGCTGATCCCAGAATACAGACCTCCGCCGAATCATTTTGAGGTCGGCTGGGTGGCGCGCATTCGTTGCTCTGGTCGCACTAAGGCAAAATAAAGCCCCAGGGCCTGCCTGGGGCTTGAATCTGACCGCTCGCCTTCACTGCATGTCGACGATTTCCACCCAGTTCGCGCCATTGCCAACCGGATAGCGCGTGGGCGCACCGAGCTTGCCGGTGCTCTGGTCGATTTTGTAGACCGAAATGCGATCCGATTTTTCACCCGAGGCGACGAGATATTGTCCGTTCGGATCAATCCTGATGCCGCGCGGTTGCGCCTCGGTCGGGAAATTGGTGACGTAGGCGAGCTTGCCTGTGTCGGGTGCCACGGTGAACAAGGCGATCTTGTTGGTGGTGCGTTCGGTCGAATAAAGGAATTTTCCGTTGGGTGTGATCTGGATGTCGGCTGCCCAGACTTTCGGCCTGTCGTCTTTCGGCGCTGCGGCGGCCGCCGGCGCGGCACCTACCGGCGCCTGCGGCTCGCCCCACACGAGACCGGCTTCGGCCGGTACTGAACTCATGCTGTCAACGAGCGTCAACGTGCCCTTGCCGGCATCGATCGCGTATTGCGTGACGTGTCCCGACAGCTCGTTGAGCACGTAAAGATATTTGTTGTCCGGCGAGAACGCCATGTGGCGCGGGCCGTGACCCGCGGTCGGGCTGATCGATGCCGGTTCGTTGGCTGTGAGTTTGCCGGTGCTGCTGTCGAAGGTGAACTGCAACACCTGGTTGGCGCCGAGTGTAGCCGCGTAAACGAATTTGTTGCTGCGGTCGGGCAGGATCGAATGCGCATTGCGACCCGTGGGGATGACCTGGATCGCCTCCGCCTCGACCAATCCATTTTCGCCGATCGGGCTCACTGCAAGCTTGTCGCCACCATAGGAGGCGGTGAACAGGTAACGCCCGCTACGATCAGTCGAGACATAGGGCATGCTGTCCGGAAGCGGCGCCGATGCTTTTTGCGTAAGCGCGCCGGTTGCAGGATCAATGGCATAGGTCAATACGCGCACCGGCTGCGAGCGTATGACGGCATAGAGATACTTTTTGTTCGGGCTCACCGTCATCGGCATGACCAGCTTGGCTGCCTCGGTCTTGCCGATTGACGTCAGCGCACCATTGCTTGTGTCCATGACGTAAGCGTCGATATTGCCGTCTTGCGCGTTCGACACGTAGACGAACGTCTTGGCCGCAGACATTGAGGTCACTCCAATGACAAACAGCAGCGCGAGCGCGAGGCTTGTCGTTCCATTCCTTGGCGTTTTCATTTTTGCTCTCCCCGTGCAACTCCTGCCGAGCATGTTACAGGAAAGCGTGACGGTCGGGGCCGTATTCTTCGGCCGGTCTCAATATCTGCAAAATGACATTGTTACCTAAGGTGGACTCGTACCGCGCCTGCGAAATCAACTGCTTATCGCTCAAAGCAGCGATGGCGCGCGATTTCACCGTGCATCTGCAGACATAAAGGCCGAGCGTCAGCGGGCAGACGCTTCTTTATTTCTTCTTGATGCCGCGCAATTAGCGTGGATTCAGACGACTGCGTACAAGATTCATATGACTTCGCAGCGTGTATAAACTGCTTGCGTAAGCAGTCGGCAGTGACAGTGACAAGCGGTTTGCACGGTTACTGAGTGCTTCAAGCTTCTCATTTATTGTGTCGACGTCATATCCCTGTCCTTCGGATTCCATCTCACTCTCGATCGACCTCATTTCATCGTACAGCCGCATTATTCTTGACTGCATGAACCAGTCGTACATTTGCGGCAGCAGCTTGAACATTGGATACAGCAATGCCGCCAATGGAATGAACACGACAAGAAGCCGTTCGACCAGGGTCGCGAGCCAGAATGGAAGATGGTTTTGAAGGAAGGGGCGCCCGCTCTTGTAAAAACGCTGCGCTTCTTCACTGAGCGGAACGTCGATCGACTCGGCTGCGGGAAATTGTCCGGCCTTCTGGAAAATTCCAGGCGGGGAATGGATCTGGACAGCGGCGCTGAGCAATAAGTGCTGGATGGCGGGGTGCAGATCCGCACGCACGGCGAGACTGCCCTTCGGGGCCAACATCACGACATCCGTGGGCGGGCGATTATTCAAAAGATCGCTGACGCCGGCAGGCAGCACCAACTTATTCAGGAAAGGATAATGTGCAATGTAAGCATCGGCGCGCGGAATGCTTGCGAGCGCGATGCCTTGGACGCTGATGAGACGCTGGACTACGGGAGAATCCCAGGCTGTTACGATTAGCGCGGCGTCGATATCGCCGGCGATCAGTTTTTCAGCGGCCGCTTGTGGGGCATACCCCGATAGTTCGCCAATAATCGTGTCGAGCTTGAACCTTTTTATGAATTCGAGCGCCAGCGCTCGCGCCCCGCTTCCTTCAGGGCCAATTGATACCCGTCGGCCCCGTAACGCCTGGATATTGTCACCAATTTCACTTCGATAGAAAAACCACAGTGGTTCGAAAAACACAGTGCCAAGCGACTCGATATCCGGTGATTCTTTCTGGGTGGTGGTGCCAGCTTGTATGAATCCAACGCCGACCCCCGACCGGGAGTCGCGCAGCCGTGCCAGGTTTTCCAGACCGCCAGTTGTTGGCAGCAACTGCACCTTGACGCCGGATTGCGCCAGGATGTCACGGTAACGAATGCCGAGCTCGTGATTGGCGCCCCCTTCGGCGCCGGTGGCCATCACAATCGTGCGCGGGGGTAACGTCGCAAAAATGTAGATGCCGGCAGCCAGAAAAATCGCGGCCACCCCAGCAATCGAAAAAAAAGGCCAATATCTTTGAAATTGATCTCTACCTAACATCAAGCTCCATCTCGCTTTCGTTTCCCGTTTGGTTGTCGGTCTTCGATTCCCATCGTTACGGCTTTGTCAGCAGAAGCGCGGGTTAGCGATGGATCCGAGATTGCAAAGGCTGCACTCGCGTAATGCTGGCCCCGCGGATCACTCGCTCCGATCTTTGATCATCACGAGAACGTCGGTAATATCTTCGAATGCCCTGTCGTGTGCATTGCCTTTTAGTTTCGTCAGATCAAAGACCTCAATATTCTCTTTCTTCAATTCGCTTTGATATGGTTCTTGCGCGGGATTGATTTCGCCGAGACGCGGGACGCCGCCCCATATCTCCTGCGACAACCCGAGCGCCTTGTCGTCCTGTGATACGAACAGCGCAAATCGTGGTCTGGCGGTGCCCATTCTCTGGATCTGGGTCCGGAACACATCAACGTCGACATCCGGCGCGACCAGCATGACGTTCTTGATCTTGCCGCCGATCTTACCACCGCGAATCGACATTCCCCGTAGTGCTTCGAGCGTGACCCAATTCCCCATCGAATGCGCCACGATATTGATTTCTTTCACATTCGGATTGGCAGCCAGCGTTGCGAGCAATTGTTCGAAGGCATCGCGTGAGTAGTTTGCGCTTTCCCGGTCATAAGTATAGGCGCGCAGTTTTAATTCGCCGCGGGATGGCCACGTGAACAAGACCGGAATCCCTGGTGCTTTCGCGTCGTGGACGATTTGAGCAAAGCGGTATACGGCGTCATCGAACCGGTTGTTAAACCCATGCACGAAGACGAGCACTTTGCTGCGCCCGGTCTGCTTAGCGGTGGCAGACACAGCGGACACGAGTCCCTGCTTGTCGAGATAGTTCGCGGAAACCGTCACGAAATCCCGACGAGGGTCGCCCGGAAGTGACTCCGGCCACTGGATCTCGCCGGTCTTGCGCGCGCTATCGGGCGGAATCGAAACGGTAACAGCGGCATAGGATGTTTCTTCGGCTCGCTCGCCGTTGAACATTTCGCCTGGGTCGGCAGCCGAGCGCCGTCTCGTTGTGGCGGCGAGCACCTGCACGCGGGACGTGCCTTCCGCGGATTGCGCGACGGGCACCAGCATGCCTTGAGGCAGGCGGCCAGCGCATGCGCCCAATAGCACCGCGAGGCCGACACTAGCCGCCATCACAAGGCATTTTACGCGAAACATTTTTACTCGGATACGCTTTCGCAAAAGAGCGAACGAAGAAGCCCGGGCCCGCCACAGTAACGCATCGAGTTTCACCTTAGCTGGAAATATTGCTGAAGACCATTCACGCTACTTTGCATTGGCATATCGTGAACAGCCACGGCACATTGAATGGCGTTTCGTTCGACGCCCGTTGATTTAGATCAAAAATAGAAAAAAGCTGAGCAGAAGCAGAAACGAATTGTGGGCTTTGGTGCCCAGGGGCGGAATCGAACCACCGACACCGTGATTTTCAGTCACGTGCTCTACCAACTGAGCTACCTGGGCGCCGGGCCGGCCCGGATGGGCCGCTCAGCAAAGCGCGGGCGTTATAGAGGCTGGCATCCACACTGTCCAGAACACCACTCCGAACGCCAAAGCTATGGTTTAACGCCAACAGCGGCGCGGAACCGCTCCTTCAGCGCAACGCCGTCGCGAAGCGGCAGGACGCGGGGCGGCTCCTCCGCGGCAATCATCACGCGGGCAAAAAGCGTCTCCCGGAGATTTTTCAACCTGCGCACAAGACCGGCCAGCGCATTTTGATCGCGCACATCCAGACACGCCGCAATTCCACAGGCTCGGGCGACACCGATGAGATCGACTCCACCTTGCGTGTGGCTTGGTTGCATACCGGTCTCGCCATAGACGCCGTTGTCGAAAACAATGACAGCGAGATTGCGTGGTCGCTGGATGCCGATGGTCGCGAGCGAACCGAGCCCCATCAGCATCTCGCCGTCGCCGGTGATGACCGCGACGCGGCGTGTCGGCTGCGCCAGCGCGAGTCCTAATCCGATCATCGCGGCGCCGCCCATGGCGCCCCAGAGGTAGAAGTTGCGGTCGTTGTCGCCAGCAGCGGCGGCGTCCCAGGCGGTCGAGCCGAGGCCGGGCACGACCAGCAGGTCATCGCCCCGGCTGGCAAGCAACTTGGCCATGGCGGCGCGGCGCTCCAGGGTCATTTGGTCCACACCTTTTTGCCGATCAGTTGCTGCGACAGGACCAGGGCGGCGATGCGTTCGCCTCCAAAGGCGTGTTGGACGGCGCGCTCGGCGGTGCCGGCGACATCGTCCGGATTGTGCACGCGGTAGACTTCCGCCTCGCACAGCTTGAGCACCGGGTCGACGATCGATCCCATTGGTACCTGCCAGGGATTGAACTCCTCCCATTCGCCACGCATCGTGATGAACATCAGCATCGGGAAGCGGCAGGTGCGCGCCAGCGAAAGCATGTTAATGCAATTGCCGAGCCCAACTCGATTGCATCAGCAACACGGCACGCTCGCCGCCAAGCCAGGCGCCTGCCGCGAGCGCAATACCCTCTTCTTCCGTTGTGAGGACAACATCCCGGATCTCATCATCGGCGCGGCAGCGATCAATCAACCGCGCATGTCCGGCATCGGGCACATAGCCGACCTGGCGGACGCCGCCGCGCTTGAGTGTTTCGAACAGCCGGTCGGGCCAATCATTGGTATGCGCGGTCATTTCTCGCCCGCTTCACCCTCGGCCGGACGTTCGCCGTCTTCGTTTTCGTCATCGTTCTTCGTCGGAACTGCATAGACGCCGGAGAGCCAGCGATGGAGGTCGATATCCGCACAGCGCTTGGAGCAAAATGGCTTGAATGCCGGCTCGACCGGCTTGCCGCAGATGGGGCAGGAACCTGCAATGGAGGTCTTGCGGTCGATCTGGTTCATAAACGCCGCTTCCCCGTTACGAAGCAAAACCGCAAGGACGTTACACTGCGTTCAGCCAGCCGAAGCGAATTTGAGAGCCCTCACCGCCAAGGAGCGTCATGGCTTCATAAAGCGGCAGGCCCACAACATTGCTATATGAGCCGACAATCTTCACGATGAAACTACCCGCGATGCCCTGCGCCGCGTAGCCTCCGGCCTTTCCGCGCCATTCGCCCGAGGCAAGGTAGGCTTCGATATCCTCTTCCGACAGCCGCTTGAACCGCACGCGCGTTTCCACCAGTCGCTGCCGGAAAGTCTCCTTCGGAGTCACCAGGCAGATCGCGGTGTAGACGCGATGATTGCGGCCCGACAGCAGGCGCAGGCACTGGGCCGCTTCGTCGAGCAGCTCCGCCTTGGGGAGAATACGGCGGCCGACCGCAACCACGGTATCGGCGGCCAGGATGTAGGCACCGCGCAGTTCGTCATCCAGGTTCACATTTTCCAGAGCTGCTGTGGCCTTGGCGTGGGCGAGCCGGGTGGCGTAGGCGCGCGGAATCTCGCCACGATGCGGCGTCTCATCGAGGTCCACAGGCTTGAGCGCATCAGGCTCAATTCCGGCCTGATTAATCAAGGCAAGTCTGCGCGGCGAACCGGAGGCGAGCACAAATTTGGGACGGCCGATCATCTGTCCACGTGGTGCGATTTAGTCGAGGAACGCTTTGAATGGGCGCGGAAACTAACGGAATGGGCCCGTTTCCACAACCCGACAAGGTGCCGACGTCTCACTCATTGCAGCCGCCTGGTCGCCCGAACCGCTCATGTATGCGGGCCATCAATTGATCCCGTACTTCGCGATACTCATTGAGCCGTTGCTCGCGACTGCCTTCATTCGCGGTCGGATCCACTGTTGGCCAGTATTCGACGTCCGCCGCCACCTTGTGGGTTAATTCCAAAGCCTTGTGATGTGCCGGCGGTGAGAGCGTGACGATGAGATCGAAATTGAGCCCTTCCAGATCTTCCAGGTCCTCGAACGTCACCGGCTTGTGACGGGAGATGTCGATGCCGATTTCCTGCATGACGGCCACGGCGAAGGGATCGAGCTCGCCTTTCTGCACCCCGGCTGAGCCCACATAAGCACTCTTTCCCAACATCTGTTGGAGCAATCCCGCGGCCATAGGCGAGCGCACTGCGTTCATGCCGCAGGCGAACAACACCGCGTGGGGGCGCGAGGGGCGCTCGGACGCGGTCAATGCTCTAGCCCTTCCAGTGCAGCACACAAATCAACGTGAACAGGCGCCGTGCGGTGTCGACATCGACCGTGACTTTTCCCTTGAGCCGCTCAATCAAAATGCGTGAGCCGTCATCGTGGATGGCACGCCGGCCCATGTCGATCGCTTCGATCTTGTCCGGTGTCGCGGTGCGGATGGCCTGATAGTAGCTGTCGCAGATCAGGTAGTAATCCTTGACGATCCGGCGTAGCGGGGTCAGCGAGAACAGGTGAGCGACCACAGGCGTCCCGTCCTCACGCCGGATATCGAACACCAGCCGGTTTCCATTGATGCTCAAATGAAGCGTGTAGGGCCCGTCGTCATGCCCAGTCGGCGCAAACGAATTCTGCTCGAGCAGATCGTAGATGGCGACCTGACGCTCGTGCTCGACATCCGGATTCGATCGGCCGATCGATTCCTCATCGAGTACGACGGCGACGAGACGCCGCTTCATTGCAGCAGGCGTTGATTTCGCCGGGCTCATTTCAGATTGAGGCGGATCGCGACGGAGCGTGCGTGCGCGCTTAGACCTTCCGCCTGTCCCAGCGCAATCGCGGCGGGCCCGAGTGCGCGCAATTGTTGCGGCCCGCATTTGAGCAATGAGGTGCGCTTCATAAAATCAAGCACGCCGAGACCGGAGGAAAAACGCGCTGAGCGCGCCGTCGGCAACACGTGGTTGGAGCCGGCGATATAGTCGCCGATTGCTTCGGGCGTATAGGCACCAACGAATATGGCGCCGGCATTGCGGATGCGCGTGACAAGCCGATCGGCATCGGAAGCTATGATTTCGAGGTGCTCGGGCGCAAGGTCATCCACCAGAGCGACTGCTTCGGCAAGCTTGGGTACGATGATGATGGCGCCGAAGTTGCGCCATGACGCACCTGCGATGTCGGCCCGCGATAGTGTCTTGAGCTGAGAGTCGACGGCCTTTTCGACCTGCGTGGCGAGAGCGGCATCATCGGTGATCAGGATCGACTGAGCGCTGACATCATGCTCCGCCTGCGCCAGCAGATCGGCTGCGATCCAGTCGGCATTGCCGGTTTTGTCAGCCAATATCAGGACTTCAGACGGCCCGGCGATCATGTCGATGCCGACCTTGCCGAAAACCAGTCGCTTTGCAGCGGCGACATATGCATTCCCGGGTCCGACGATCTTGGCAACGGGCGCAATGCTTTCGGTGCCGTACGCGAGCGCGGCCACCGCCTGCGCGCCACCGATACGATAAATCTCATCGACGCCGGCGAGTCGGGCCGCGACCAGCACCAGGGGGCTGAGCTTGCCATCCGGAGCCGGGACTACCATCGCAAGCCTTGTAACGCCCGCGACCTTCGCCGGCACTGCATTCATAAGAACGGACGACGGATAAGCCGCGGTGCCACCCGGCACGTACAGGCCTACCGCCTCGATTGCTGTCCACTTTGCGCCCATCTCGACACCAAGTGGATCGCTAAAGCGCTCTTCGACGGGCCTTTGACGGCGGTGATAGGCCTCGATGCGGTCTCGTGCGAGGGTGAGCGCCGCCAGCGCCTCGCTCTGACAGGACTTCTCTGCCGCCGCGATTTCCGCGGCGGTCACCCGCAGCCCTGTCTTGGCAAGATCGATGCGGTCAAACTTGGCCGTCAACTCCAACAATGCGCGGTCGCCACGCGCCGCGACGTCGGCAAGGATGCCGCGCACGACCTCCTCAACGTCCTGCGTCGTCTCGCGCTTGACCGCGAGAAGATCGCGGAAACGCTTCGGAAAATCCGCACTTTGACTGTCCAAGCGAAGGGGCATGGCTTGATCCTGCCGGGTCGGGACCGGACGATCAGGTCAATGGGTGATGCGCGCCTTGGCGTCAACCCTGACGCGGCGCCTCAAAAGCAAAAGGCTCCGCCGAAACGGAGCCCTGTCGCTGACAGATTAAAGGCAGTCTATGCTTCTTTGCTTTTCTTTTTGTGCATATTGGCCTTTTTCGGTTGCTGATAGTCGCACGGCAATACACAGGCGCCGCCATTCTTGAGCGTGCATTCGCCCGGTCCCGATGTGCAGACGGCAGGTGAGCCAAGTTTTACGCAGGTACAGCCGACCCAGGCTTTGGCCGGCATTCCGCCAAACAGCACAGCCCCTGTCAGCAGCGCCGCTAAAATGTAGGTTTTGCGCATGATGCACCCCTGTTTGAGAACGCCGCGACTACGCCACCAGAGTTCCCGAATTTCAAGCCGTGCGTGGTCTTGCAGGCGCTGCCACGCACAGTTTTGAACCGAAATTTGAATTTGCGGCTTGGAAGGACCGCGACGCGGTCAAGAACGGCTGCGCTTCGCGGCCGGCTTTTCGAGCTCGGCGTGGCATGGGCAGGTGGCGGTCGTCCAGGATGGACCGAGGTCGGCGAGTTCGGCCTCCAGGCATTCGACATCGAGCCGCATCGTCGCCCCGCCTGAAAAAGTCAGCGTCACGACGCCGGAAGGCGCTTCGGTTTCGGAAAATTCGACCGCCAAGAGATTGAGGACCTCGTCCTTATCAGCGGGGTTCATTTGCCGGCACTTGCAGGACAACACTCGCTCAAAGCGCAAGGCCGTCCGGCGCCTTCGGTATTCGGGTTCGGCACCCTGGGCACCCTCCCAATCAAAGCGGTTGAGCGCCACGACAAAGCGTTTTTCCTGCGGTCGCCAAAGAATGTCGGAGACCTTCAGCACCGCATCCTGAAGGTGGGTCGACGTGACCTCGAGATCTTCCTCGTCAAGGACCACGAATTTCAGCGCGTCCATGGCATCGCACTCCCCTCCCCGCGTAATTAGGCAAGGTCACCGCGCTGTGCAAGATGCTCAGCGATCCGGGAAGGCGGGCTCCAAGCCAGCCGCGATCCAGCGCGGACGAGTCGCCGGGTCAGTCAGCTTTCGCAACAAGACCTCGGCGTCTTTGCGGGAGGCAGCACCTGAGTGAATGGCTGCCGTATAGGTGTTTGAATTATGCAATTCGCCGGGTAACGGACCGATGACCTTGGCACCCGTCACCGGCAGAACTTCACTAATGAACGTGGTGCCAAGTTCGGCGCGGCCTTCCGCTATCGACACTGCGACGTCGTGGCCACCTTTCCCAAGCACCGCCTTCTTGTTGACCTCGTCGGCAATGCCAAGTTTCTCGAGCAGCGCTGAAAACATGATACCGCCGGAGCCGCCAGCCTTCGGATCTGTATAGGCGACCGACCGCGCCTTCAGTAAAGACCGCTTGAACGCATCGGGCGTTGAAATGTCGGGGATGGGCGCACCCTCACGCACGATGACTCCCGTAACGGTTCGGCCAAGATCAGTACGGCTTTCGGGCACGACAAGCCCCAACTTTGCGAGCTCGGCGATCGCGGATTCCGACAAAATCACGAGATCGGCGGTCTCCCCATTCTTGATCCGTTCGCGCAGCGAGCCGGCTGTGCCAAAATTGACGTTCAGTTTTTTGCCAGTCTCGCCTTCGAACTCGGCGCTGAGTGCCGCTACCATGGCCTTCACTGCGCCCGCACTCATGACCTTGATTTCAGCCACGACGAAATTCTCCCTTATTGCGGGTTGGATCGTGGCCGAGCGAAGGGGCTTCGTCTAGGCGCTGATACGCTCGATTGCCGCGCCGCAGCGGATGAGTTTGTCCTCAAGCCGCTCGAAGCCGCGATCGAGGTGATAGACACGGTTCACCATGGTCTCGCCCTCGGCAGCCAGAGCAGCGATGACCAACGACACCGACGCGCGCAGGTCGGTCGCCATCACCGGCGCGCCTTTCAAGCGATCAACGCCCTCGATAGTGGCGGTATCACCATCAAGCTGGATGCGCGCGCCGAGACGTACAAGTTCCTGCACGTGCATGAACCGGTTTTCGAAGATTGTCTCAGTGATATGCGAGGTACCCTCAGCGCACGTCATCAGGGCCATCAATTGCGCTTGCAAATCGGTGGGAAAGCCCGGGAATGGCGCAGTGCTGACCTCAACCGGGGCAAGCCCTGCACCGTTGCGGGCGATGCGGATGCCTTCGTTGGTCGGCGTCACTGTGGTGCCGGTCTGTGCCAGGACGTCGAGCGCGGCCTGCAATAACTCGGGGCGGGAGTTCTGCAACAGCACATCGCCGCCGGTCATCGCCACCGCCATTGCGTAGGTCCCCGTCTCGATGCGGTCCGGCAGCACCGCGTGGCGGGCCCCATGCAACTTCGATACGCCTTCAACAACAATTTGAGAGGTGCCGGCGCCGGAAATCTTCGCACCCATCTTATTGAGACAGTCGGCAACATCGCCAATTTCCGGCTCGCGCGCTGCATTTTCGATAACGGTGGTGCCGTTCGCGAGGGAGGCAGCCATCAGCGCGGTATGGGTGCCGCCAACCGTCACTTTCGGGAAATTGATCTCGCCGCCACGCAGCCCTTTCCTCGCGCGCGCGATCACATAGCCGCCTTCAATCTCGATTTCGGCGCCAAGCTTCTCCAGCGCCATGATCAACAAATCGACCGGCCGTGTGCCAATTGCGCAGCCGCCAGGCATTGAGACTTTGGCTTCACCCATGCGCGCCAGGAGAGGCGCGACCACCCAGAAGCTCGCCCGCATCTTGGAGACCAAATCATACGGAGCAGTCGTATCGACGATATTCTTTGCCGAAATATGGATGGTGCGGCCCTGGTTTGGATCATCACCGGCCCGCTTGCCAGCGATCATGACGTCCACGCCATGATTGCCGAGAATACGTTGGAGCTGGATGACATCGGCCAGGCGCGGGACGTTCTCGAGGATCAATGTATCCTCGGTCAGCAGACTCGCGATCATGAGCGGCAACGTTGCGTTCTTGGCGCCCGAAATCGGGATCGTGCCGCTTAGACGCTGTCCGCCCACTATGCGTATTCGGTCCATGTCGCCCGCCTACTGACTTGCGGCTCCTTGAACTGCCACAATCTGTGGCTCCGCGGCCGCATTAAAGGTTAGCACTTTTGCGGAGAAATTGCTGCGAAAGTCAGGCCCTGGAAACGGCACATTTCAGCAAGGCTGACCATTATGTGGATCTGAGCTTCGTTCTTTTGGAACATCGCGTGCCGGCGGCGCGTCGCGGCCGCGTTCTTGCGCTTTGCGCCGGCGAAGATTTTCGCGCAGTGCCAACGCCAAACGCTCGCTGCGGTTTCCACTTTTCTTGGTTTCGCTGTTCTTGTTATTTCGGCTCATGGGCTCATTATCCGCCCCAAAGCGTGCCACGCAAGGCTGGCCGTCCGCTTGCGCCCACGGGGGCCATTATGGCAGTTTCCGCCGCGTTCGCGCCGTGTCGTTGGTGCGCGTTTCGCTGCCGTAGCTCAGTGGTAGAGCACCCCCTTGGTAAGGGGGAGGTCGTGTGTTCAATCCACACCGGCAGCACCAGAAACAGTCTCGAAGCTGGAGCCGATCAGCGCGGCTTCAAGAATGCAAAGTCGCAGCCCTGGTCGGCGCCAAGGATTTCCTGAGCATACAGGCGGGCGTAGCCGCGCGCAGGAGCTTGCGCCGCTGGCTTGGATTCTGCCGACCGGCGCTTGAGCTCGGCATCATCCACCACCAGATCGATGCGCCTTTGCTTGACGGAGATCCGGATGCGATCGCCCGTTCGCACAAGACGGAGCGGGCCCCCGGAGGCGCTGTCCGGCGTCACGTGCAATACAATGGTGCCGAATGCCGTGCCGCTCATGCGCGCATCCGAAACACGCACCATGTCCTTGACGCCCTTGGTGGCAAGTTTCTTCGGGATCGGCAAATAGCCCGCTTCGGGCATGGCGGACGTCGAATGCGGACCGGCATTTTGCAGGACCAGAATGTCCTTGGCGTCGACATCGAGACCGGGATCGTCGATGCGAGCAGCAAGGTCCTCCAGTGACGAAAATACCACTGCCCGACCTTCGTGCTCGAACAGATTGGCATCAGCCGCCGACCGTTTGAGGATCGCGCCCTGCGGCGCAAGGTTTCCGAAGAGAGCCACCAGGCCGCCTGTCGCCTCCAGCGGCTTGTTACGCTCCGCAATAATCGTACGGTCAACCCATCCGGTGCCTTCATGCGAAAGTCGCTCGCCGAGCGTTTCACCGGTTACCGTCATGCAATCGAGATGCAGAAGATCCTTGAGTTCGCGCAGCAGCGCACCCATGCCGCCCGCCGCGAAAAAGTCCTCCATGTAGCCATTGCCGGCCGGCTTCAGATTCACCAAAACCGGGGTCGTATCGGACAATTCATTGAGGCGTTGCAGCGTCAGCGGAATTCCGGCGCGACCTGCGATCGCGGTCAAATGAATGATCGCATTGGTAGACCCGCCGATAGCAAGCAGCACCCTCAACGCGTTTTCGACCGACTTTTGGTTGACGATGCGTTCGGGCGTAAGTCGCGAGCCTATAAGCTTGACGGCTGCTACACCGGTCGCTTCCGCTGCGCGCAGGCGATCAGCATGCACGGCGGGAATCGCGGCAGTTCCGGGGAGGATCATACCAAGCGCTTCAGCGATGCAAGCCATGGTCGAAGCAGTGCCCATCACGGCGCAGGTGCCGGCAGTCGTGGCAAGCTTGCCTTCGACTTCGACAATTTCGCTGTCCTCGACCTTGCCGGCTCGGTATTGCGCCCAGAAGCGGCGGCAATCGGTGCACGCGCCCAGCCGTTCACCGCGATGGCGCCCCGTCATCATTGGGCCGGCAACCAACATGATGGAAGGTTTGCCGGCCGACACCGCGCCCATTAACTGGGCTGGTACTGTCTTGTCGCAGCCGCCCATAAGCACAACCGCATCCATAGGCTGCGCCCGAACCATTTCCTCCGTATCGATCGACATCAGGTTGCGAAATTTTAGGCTGGTTGGGTTCAGAAACACCTCGCCCAGCGAGATGGTCGGAAATTCAATCGGCAATGCACCGGCCGTCAGCACGCCACGCTTCACGGCCTCAAGCATTTCGGGGAAATGGCGGTGGCAATTGTTGAACCCGGACGGCGTGTAGGCAATGCCGACCACGGGTTTCGCCAGCATGGCGCGGGAATAACCCATCGACTGGGCGAAGGAGCGCCGCAGATAGAGGGAGAAGTCGCGGTCGCCGTAGTTGGTGAGACCGTTGGCAATGCCGGTGGGTTTGTCGTTCATGCAGACACGTTTTGCAGCCGCTCGAGCCCGGATGCAAGCCACCGCGACCAAGGATGTCTGGCAAAACGCTCCGATAAAGTGGCTGCCGAATTATCTGCGCTGGTACGCTTACGCCTTCGCGACAACTTATGGACGACGGCCAGCGGAAAGCGCGCCCCGTAGACGTGCGGCCTGATACCGGCGCTGGCCCGGAATCCCCAAATCAATATGTGACTTTGGCGTGCGACGAATCTCGCCTCGACAAATACCCTGGAACCCTTTTAAAAGGTGGCTACCGCGGGGGCGGGAAAGACAACAACATGGATTACAGCGGTTTTTTTGCGTCTGCCCTGAACAAGTTGCGAGACGAACGGCGCTACCGGGTCTTCGCCGATCTCGAGCGCATCGCCGGTCGTTTCCCGCATGCCATTTGGCATTCCACTCAGGGGCCACGCGATGTCGTGATCTGGTGCTCCAACGACTACCTGGGGATGGCGCAGCATCCGAAGGTGATTGGCGCCATGGTCGAGGCTGCCGCCCGCATGGGTACGGGCGCAGGTGGCACCCGCAACATTGCCGGCACCAATCATCCGCTCGTCGAACTGGAGCGCGAGCTCGCCGACCTGCATGGCAAGCCGTCGGCGCTGGTCTTCACATCAGGCTACGTATCGAATGAGACCGGTATCGCCACCATCGCCAAGCTGTTGCCGAACTGTCTACTGTTGTCAGACGCGCTCAATCACAATTCCATGATCGAAGGCGTGCGGCAGTCCGGTTGCGAGAAACAGATCTGGCGACATAACGATCTCGGCCATCTCGAGGAACTCCTGAGGGCCTGCGATCCGGCACGTCCAAAGCTGATCGTGTTCGAGAGCCTCTATTCAATGGACGGTGACGTCGCGCCGGTGCACGCCATCTGCGACCTCGCAGAACGCTATGGGGCCATGACATATTGCGATGAAGTGCATGCGGTCGGCATGTACGGTCCCCGCGGTGGAGGTATCTGCGACCGTGATGGCGTTATGCAGCGCGTCGACGTGATCGAGGGCACGCTTGCCAAGGCGTTCGGCTGCCTTGGGGGTTATATCGCTGCAAATACGGAGCTCGTGGATGCCGTGCGCTCCTACGCACCGGGTTTCATCTTCACCACCGCACTACCGCCGGCGATCTGCGCAGCGGCGACTACGGCTATACGCCATCTGAAGAATTCAAGCTGGGAACGCGAGCGGCACCAAGAGCGCGCGGCGCGGGTGAAATCGGTGCTCAACTCCGCCGGACTGCCCGTGATGCCAAGCGCGACGCATATCGTGCCGGTTCTGGTCGGCGATCCGGAGAAGTGCAAGGCAGCGAGCGATTTATTGCTCTCCGAGCACGGCATCTACATTCAGCCGATTAACTACCCCACGGTGCCTCGCGGCATGGAGCGACTGCGCGTCACACCTTCGCCCTATCACGATGACGCATTGATCGACGCTCTGGCTGAAGCGCTGGTGGACGTATGGGAAAAGCTCGGACTCCCGCAAAGCCGGCGAGCAGCTGCGGCCGAGTGACCTCGAATCCGATCTCTTCAATCTTGAAATGGCGGCCGCTTTAGCGGCAGCTTGCCGGGCTCACTTGAAATTTTAAGCGCGCGCGCAGTGCGCCGCGCCACCAACGGCATCGTCAGCGATACGAAAAAAATTCGCGTAAGATGGTGTGCGCCGACATATACCGGGTCGAGATTGAGCGCGAGCGCCAGCAGCATCATGGCGTCGACCGAGCCGGGTGCGAAAGCGATCATCACTTCGGCGACGCGTAGCGACAGCATGCTGATCAGAATTGCTGCAAACACTGCAGCGATAATGACTGCGACGGCGAATGAACCGAACGCGGCCGCAACAAAATTCAACAATAGCCGCGGCGGCGTATTGGCGAAGCGTGAGCCGGTGACGGCACCCATCGCAACCATCGCAGTATTTGCAACCCACCAGGGCATGACTGCATGGATCAGGCCGCTGCCGTGCAGCACGGCAGATATGAGCATGGCACCGAAGAGCAATCCGCCTGGGAAGCGGATGCGATAGGCGATAATTGCGACCACGCTTGAGGCAGCCACAAGGATCGCTAACTCGTCGACCGCAGCAAGGCTTAGCGCGCCTGTAACTCTTGGTGGAACGTGGCCAACAAGGCCCAGCAAAGACAACCCGGCGGGCAATCCGACGGCAATGACGACCACGCGTATGCTCTGCACGATCGCAATTGCGCGTAGATCCCCGCCAAGCTCGGCACCTAGCGCCAGCACCTGAGACATTCCCCCTGGAGCAGCGGCGAGATATGCGTCGACATTGCCCCACTGATGGACGAGTCGCAGGTACCCGGCGCCACCGATTGAAATGAAGGTCATCGCCAGAAGGAGCACGACTATGCTGACCGGATAGGTCGCCATGCCGTGCAATGTCTCCGGGGTCACCACCGCGCCGAGCGATATGCCGATCAGCACGAAGATCGCGCGCATCAATAGCGTTGGAATCAGCATCGGACGGCCGGCAAGCGATGCGGCAGCCACTGCCAGAATCGAACCCGACAGCCAGCCAGCGGGGACGCCGACAAGTCCCAACGCCGACCCACCGGCCGCCGCGATGACCAGCGTCTCGGTAAGGTGGCGCAGAATTACAAAGCGGTCGCTGACGGATGGCGCGGACAAGGCTCAAGGCTCTCACCGAGCCACGCGCACCCTGCGCCAAGGCTCATCGGCAGCGATCAATGCCGCGCGCAAGAGCTCGCGTCAAATGCTGGCTAAGGTCAGTTTTATGTCGCCATTTCCGCTGACGATGAGGTTGTCAGTCCGTAGCCGCTGAGCACAATGCGCACCAGATCGGCGGCATTTCTGGCACCAATCTTGTCCATAATGCGCGCGCGATGGACTTCTACGGTGCGCGGGCTAATGCCGAGGCGGCGGCCGACTTCCTTGTTGGAGGCGCCTCCTGCAATCTGTATGAGCACCTCGCGTTCGCGTGGCGTCAGCAGAGTCCGGCCGGGAAAATCGGTCAATGACGTGTTTCTGCCACCCGCATTTCCGCTGCGTTTGCTGAAGGCGGCGATAGCACCGCCGACGCGCATGACGATGGACCGCGCGTCAAGCGGCTTGACCAGATAATCGAACGCTCCGTTTTTCACGGCCTCAACAGCTGACCTCACGTCCTCATCGCCTGTGATGATGAAAATGGGGGCCGGATAGCTATGTGCGTTGAGTTCCTTGAGCACCACGACGCCAGATTTGTCGCGCAGGTGCACATCGAGCAAGACGCAGGCCGGCGTACGGCTTTGGGTGGCGACGAGAAAAGTTTGAGCGTCCGCAAAGCCGGTGACGCGATAGCCGCCAAGGGTGAAAACGACCGAAAGCGCATCGCGCATCATGGCATCGTCGTCGACGATGAACAGATCACTGCGCGGTAGCACGGCCGGGGCCATGGTCGTGTCCTTGGAAATGTCGCACGTCCGATCGGGCGTGTAGTCTGCACCATAGGCGCGCGTAGGGTGAAGTTAAAAGTGTAGGTATCACAATAGTTTACGGTATAATTGGAAGGCGGAACGGTACGTCGGTGCAGGAGTTGCGCAACTGCGCCCAATGGCGTTCTGTTGTGGCCAAGTTCGGCAAGATTGCAGCCGAACCAGATGCTTAGTCCCGACTGGAGAGTGCATGCTGCAAGGTTGGGTCGTTATCGCGGTAGCGCTTGCGTACATCGGATTGTTGTTCCTGATCGCAAGCTACGGCGACCGTACGCGTGGCCTCGGTCGCGAGGGCCGAGCGCGACTTCTGATCTACCCCCTATCGCTGGCGATCTATTGCACCTCCTGGACTTTCTTCGGCTCGGTCGGTTTCGCCTCACGCACCGGATTCGATTTTCTAACGATCTATATTGGGCCGGCTCTTATGATCGGCGTATTTAGTCCGCTTCTGATGCGAGTCGTGCGCCTCGCAAAAGCCCAGAACATTACCTCGATCGCCGACTTCATCGCCGCACGTTACGGTAAGGGCCAAGCCGTTGCTGCCACGGTTGCGCTAATCGCGATCGTTGGCTCGATCCCTTATATCGCATTGCAGCTCAAAGCGGTGTCGTCATCGCTCGAAACAATTCTCGCCCATATCACGTCAGGCACCGAGGTCACTCGCCCGCTGCTCGGAGACATTGCACTCTTCGTGGCCCTATCGATGGCAACCTTCGCGGTACTGTTCGGCACTCGCCATATCGACGCCACCGAGCATCAGGATGGACTGATGCTGGCTGTGGCCACCGAATCGATAGTCAAACTTGTTGCATTCCTTGCTGTCGGGATTTTCGTGACGTTCTGGATGTTCGACGGCCCTGTAGCACTGTTCAAAGAAGCCATGGAGCGGCCGTCGACCGCAGCCATCTTCAGTCGAGAACCTCGCATCGACACGCTGGTTGCAATGACGCTGCTGTCCTTCGTGGCGTTTATCCTGCTGCCGCGGCAGTTTCACGTGGCCGTCGTCGAGAATAACAACCAAAACGAGATCAAACGCGCCGTTTGGCTTTATCCCGTTTATCTGATCCTCATAAACCTGTTTGTCGTGCCAATCGCGCTCGCCGGCCTATTGACCTTCCCGGCCGGCAAAATCGACAGCGACATGTTCGTGCTCGCTCTGCCGCTTGAAAGTGGTTCAAACGTATTCACCATCATTGCATTCGTCGGCGGCTTGTCGGCTGCGACTGCGATGGTGATCGTCGAATCTGTTGCGCTCTCCATCATGGTGTCGAACGATCTGATCATGCCCCTCGTATTGCAGCGTCGAGAGGCCCTCATCAGCGGGCGTGAAAATGTGGGCTCGTTGCTGCTTACGGTTCGGCGGTTGGCGATTTTCGCCATTCTACTTCTCGCCTATGTCTACTACCGTGCGGCAGGCGAGGCGCAGCTAGCCTCGATTGGTCTGTTGTCCTTCGCGGCTATCGCACAGCTGGCGCCAGCTTTTTTCGGCGGCTTGCTATGGCGGCGTGCCACAGCTGCCGGCGCCATCGCCGGCATGACGGTCGGATTTTTCGTGTGGGCCTATACGCTGCTTCTTCCGACGCTTTCTGATATTGGCGTAATCGGCGAACGCATACTCACTGACGGGCCCTGGGGCCTGATGATGTTGCGTCCGCAACATCTCCTCGGGCTTGAGTTACCGCCGCTAGTCCACGGCGTGGTCTGGAGTCTGTTGCTCAACGTTGTGTGTTACATCGGTTTCTCCTTGCGCCGAGCGCCTTCACCGATAGAGCGACTGCAGGCGAACACCTTCGTACCTTCGGAATTCACGCCGATCGCGCCGAGCTTCCGGCTTTGGCGCTCCTCCGTCACGGTGGAAGAACTCACGACCACGGTCTCGCGTTATCTCGGCGAGGAACGCACACATTCTGCGTTCGAGACGTTCGCCACGGCGCAACGCATCAGCCTCGAGCGGAAAGAAGAGGCCGATTTCCGCCTGGTGCGCCATGCCGAACACATTCTCGCCTCGGCGATTGGCGGCGCGTCTTCTCGGCTTGTCCTCTCCCTGCTGCTGCGCAAGCGCACAGTGTCGAAGAAAGCAGCCTTGAAACTGCTCGACGACGCTAATGCTGCAATTCAGTACAATCGTGAGATACTCCAGACTGCACTCGATCATGTGCGTCAGGGCATTGCGGTGTTCGACAAAGAACTCCAGCTGATTTGCTGGAACCGGCAGTTTGGTGAAATCCTCGACTTACCACCGAGTCTGATCCGAGTCGGTGCCGGACTCGCCGATATCCTGCGTTTTAACAACAGCCGGCGCGGCGATCTCTCCGCCGACCGCGCCGAAGAATTTGTGAGCGCACAGTTAGAACGCTATATCTCGGGCAGCGAGCCATTCCTGGAACGTTTCGCGGAAGGAGTGGTCATTGAGGTGCGCTCAAATCGCATGCCGGACGGCGGCATTGCAACGACGTTCACGGACATCACAGCGAGCGTCGAGGCGGCGGAAGCATTGGAGCGATCGAACGAGACGCTGGAACGGCGTGTGCGCGAGCGTACGGAAGAATTGACCCGTCTCAATGCGGCGCTTGCCCATGCCAAAGGGGAGGCTGAGGCTGCCAATATTTCAAAAACCAAATTCCTGGCGGCAGCGAGTCACGACATCCTACAACCGCTTAATGCCGCACGACTCTATGTCACCAGCCTCATCGAGCGCGGAGCCCGGGACGACCGCGGCTTAGTCGACAATATCGACGCTTCGCTCGAAGCAGTGGAGGAAATTCTGGGTGCGTTATTGGATATGTCGCGCCTGGATACGGGCGCGCTGAGGCCGGAATTCGCCAATTTTCGTGTCGACGAATTATTGCGCCAGATTGCGCTGGAATTTGCCCCGCTCGCCACTGCAAAGGGGCTCAAGCTCACTTTCGTCCCCTGCGCATTGGTCGTCCGCTCTGACCGCCGGTTGTTGCGCCGTTTGATCCAAAATCTGGTCTCCAATGCGATAAAATATACCCCGGAAGGAAGCGTACTGGTCGGCTGCCGACGGCGGGGCAACGATCTGCGCATTGATGTCTACGATACCGGCGTCGGCATCCCACAGGCGAAATGGCGAGATATTTTTGTCGAATTCCATCGACTCGATCAGGGCGCCAAAATCGCTCGTGGGCTTGGCTTGGGCCTCTCGATCGTCGAACGCGTGGCGCGTGTCATCGATTGCAAAATCGAACTTGAATCAGAATCCGGCCGCGGGTCGCATTTCGCCGTCACTGTGCCTCGATCAAATGAGGCGCCGATCGAACTGCCCGCACGCGAAAGTGCGCGCGTTGAATCCGGTCAACTCGCCGGGATCACCACACTATGCGTCGACAACGAACCCTCGGTCCTCGACGGCATGGAAACGCTGCTGCGCGGTTGGGGCTGTGAAGTGCTCAAAGCTCCTGATCTTGCGTTTGCACTGACGGCAATCTCCGAAAGCTCTTTGATGCCAAATGGGCTATTGGTCGACTATCATCTCGACCACGGCAATGGCATCGAGGCTATCGCGACGCTGCGCCGACGCTATGGTGAGCTCCCGGCAATCCTGATTACCGCTGACCGCTCACCCACTGTTCGGGAGCAAGCTCGCGAAGAGGGCATTCAGGTGTTGCACAAGCCGATTAAACCTGCGGCGCTGCGTGCGCTGCTGGCGCAATGGCGCGTGTTGCGGGTGGCTGCGGAATAACGAAACCGATTAGCTTTCCGCGGCGACACTTTGCGGCCACTGCCCGGCTTCAATCTTGGCAGCGGCGATCACCGCCTGCGTACGGCTCTCAACCCCAAGTTTCTGCAAAATGGCCGAAACGTGCGCTTTCACCGTCGCCTCTGACACGCCAAGCTGGTAGGCGATCTGTTTGTTCAGTAGCCCTTCCGACAACATCATCAGCACGCGCACTTGCTGTGGCGTCAATGTCGCCATACGAGCCATCAGCTCCGCCGCCGCCGCGTCTGAGCCAGTCGCAAGATCGATATCCGGTGGCGTCCACACGCCACCGTTCAGGATATGCGAGATCGCGGCTCGCATCGCCTCGACGCCGAGCGTCTTTGGAATAAACCCGGAGGCACCAAACTCCATGCAGCGACGGATGGCGGCGGGATCGTCATTGGCGGAAACCACAGTCACCGGCACACCGGGATACTGAGCGCGCATATACATCAGGCCAGAGAAACCTCGCGCGCCAGGCATCGCGAGGTCGAGCAAAACCAGATCGGCATCACCGCCACGCTCGAGCAGCTCTACAAGCTCGTCGAATGTCCCGGCTTCCGCGATATCCACCTGCTCCAACAAGCCCGTCACCGCCTCGCGCAACGCGCCGCGAAACAAGGGGTGATCATCGGCAATCACCAACCGGTACTGGAGCACGTCATTCAAATGGGTCTGTCCTGCGGTTCAGTGCGGCAGCGGCGATGCGCCGCACCATTCTTTACGGGTGAATCCACCCTTTAAAGTATGTTCCTCCCCCGCCGCTTTGAGCGCAAGTCTTTCACCTCACGATGAAAATTTGTTTGGTTCAGCTACGCTGCAGTGCGGAAAAATGCTTATAAATCTGCGTCTTAGGAAGGCAGTTTGGCCAAAAGTCGAATATTGGTGAAGGCACCTCAGGACTAGAGTTTTCGCAACCACCGCCAGCGAGGCGAAGGACCGGTCGGACATATCGGCACGGCATCTTCGTCGGCAGCGGCGGGAGCGTTGTTTTGAAAAACACGAATTTGGGGGAACTCAAGATGAGCACAGTGGCTGGTACCGCTGCCCGCACCGGCGGCATGTCGAGGGACGAAAAATTCGTCATCTTCGCATCATCGCTCGGCACGATCTTCGAATGGTACGACTTCTATCTATACGCGGTGCTGGCACCGTTCTTCGCAGCCTTGTTCTTCCCCACAGGTAACGACACGGCGGCGCTGCTGTCGGCCTTCGCCACTTACGCAGCCGGCTTCCTCATCCGCCCGTTCGGCGCGGTGATCTTTGGCCGTATCGGCGACCTGGTCGGCCGCAAATACACCTTCCTCGTCACCATCATGGTGATGGGCAGCGCGACCTTCCTGGTCGGTGTGCTGCCAACTTTCGCCAGCATCGGCTGGCTGGCGCCGATCCTTCTGGTCACGCTGCGTCTGTTGCAGGGCCTCGCGCTCGGCGGCGAATATGGCGGAGCGGCAACCTATGTCGCTGAGCATGCGCGTCCGCATGAGCGCGGCTACGCGACCAGCTACATCCAGACGACGGCTACTCTTGGCCTCCTGCTGGCACTCATTCTGATCGCGTTGTGCCGCGGCAATATGGTCGCCAAGGACTTCGCCGAGTGGGGCTGGCGTATTCCGTTCCTGATCTCCGTCGTCCTGCTCGTGTTCTCGGTCTACATCCGGCTCAAGCTGAATGAGACCCCGATCTTCCAGAAGATGGTGCAGGAAGGAAAAGGCTCAAAGGCTCCGCTGACCGAGAGCTTCTTCCACTATCCCAACAACAAATATGTGCTGCTCGCGCTGCTGGGCGCCACCGCCGGTCAAGGCGTGGTCTGGTACACGGGCCAGTTCTACGCGTTGTTCTTCCTCGTCATCACGCTGAGGGTAGACTACATCACTGCTTATGAATTGATCGGCCTGTCGCTGATCATCGGAACGCCGTTCTTCATCGTGTTTGGCTGGCTCTCCGACCGCATCGGCCGACTCAAGATCATCCTGGCCGGCTGCGCCATCGCGGCGATCACCTACTTCCCGCTGTTTCAGGGTCTGACGCACTACGCAAACCCGGCGCTGGAAGCGTTCGCCGCAAAGAACCCGATCTCGGTTTCGGCCGATCAGGCGACCTGCAACCTGCACATCTTCGTCGGTCCGTGGTCGAAGTTCAGCGACTGCGATCGTGCGCAGGACTTCCTGACCAAATCCGGATTGTCGTTCAAAACCATCCACACACCCGGAGCGAAGTCAGCCGATCTGGATGTCGGAGGGACCAAGGTTCAGGGCTGGGACAACGCGAAGTGGACGGCAGCGCTTGCCGCCAAGGACTTCCCGAAGTCGGCCGACCCGGCCAAGATCAATTGGTTCATGACCGAAGTGATCCTGGTCATCATGGTGATCTACGTGACCATGGTGTACGGGCCGATCGCTGCATTCCTGGTCGAAATGTTCCCGACCAAGATCCGCTATACCTCGATGTCCTTGCCCTATCACATCGGCAATGGCTGGTTCGGCGGGATGTTGCCACTGCTGGCGACCGCGGTGGTCGCCGCGACCGGCAATATTTACAACGGTCTGTGGTATCCGATCGGGGTGTCGGTGATGACGCTTGTCATCGGCCTGCTCTTCCTGCGCGACACCAGGGGCGTGGATATCAGAACCGGTTCCGGTGTGGCGATCCAAAAGGGCTGATTGCTCAACGGCCGGCGGCAGAATATTCGCCGCCGGCCATTCCTCTCCGAAAACGCCCCGCGCTGCGGGGCGTTTTTTCTTGGCGCATGATCTGTTCCGAAAACCGGTTCCCACTTTTCGGGATCATGCGCGCTTCACTTCCGGCTACCGATGAACTGGAAAATAACCTCGCGACTGTGTGGCCGGCGCCGATGCTCAACAAGATAGATGCCCTGCCAGACACCGAGCGCCAGTTTGCCGTCGGTGACCGGTACGTGCAGTGACACGCCGTTTAGCATCGCTTTGACATGTGCCGGCATGTCGTCCGGCCCTTCCACATCATGAATCCATGGCGCGTTTTCCGGCGCCAGCCGATCAAGTGCCGCGATAAGGTCGGATTGCACGTCGGGATCGGCATTTTCCTGAATTGCAAGGGATGCCGAAGTGTGACGCAGGTAAACCAGCAACACCCCCTTGCCGGCACTGATCTGGTCGATGAAGCCCGCGGCATTGCCGGTGATGTCAGTGAACCCGGCGCCGGGCGTATCCACGCGCAAGGTCGCACTGGCGATCAGCTGTGGAGCAAACTCGACGATGGCGGACATTCGGCCGGGCATAGATAAAAGCTACTCAGCCCTTGCGCATGATGTCTTTCTGCATAGCGACAACCATCGCGACCAACCGGCGCCAGGTTTCTTCGAGATACGCGCGCGCGCGCGCGATATCGTGCTGAGTTGGCAATTTGATTGACAGATCGCTGCCTTTGTCGGCCGGTGACGTCAGGTCCGCTGACGGTCGCGGCGGAGGAGGTTCCTTCAGGGCTGCGATTTCATTCTTCAGCGACACGATCTCTTCTTTCAATCGTGCGATCTCTGTATCCAAATTCTTCAGTGACGCGACTTCCTTCCGCAAGCTTGCGATCTCTGCTTCCAATCCAGCGCGATCAATCGCCGCCGCTTGAGAGTTCTCCGGCGTTTGCATAGGAGGTTGAGGCAAGGTTTGGGACTGGCCTTGATCCTGCACTTGATCCTGCACTTGTGCCGGCGCCGCTTTCTGGGCCTCGACGTCGATCACGGACTGCGCCGACGCGGGCGCCAGCGAGCAGGAGAAGACTAGGGCAAGGGCAAATCTCGAAACATGCATGGCGATGGTTCCCTTCCGCTTGGCGCCCGGAGTTTGTAAGCGTACCACTGGCCAACGGACGCTGAACACGTGTGCGGCATGTCCTGTTGACATCCAATTCGCGCTGCACAGGCGAGGCATTCGCAGCACTAAAATCCCGTGTTTGTGTGCTGATATCAAACACTTATGCCGCGGGGTCGGTTCCTTGACTCGAAGAAACCCGATAAGTATGGTCCGCGCGGCTTTTAGGGCGGCGGGACACGCGACACCTGAAATCCACGCGAGTCGAAAGCATGGCTGACGGCACGCGCGGCAAAGGCAATCGTAAAGAACCGCCGGACGACGAGGCTGCTCTCTCCGCGAGGCTCCAGCGTCTCGGCAAACGGCTCGCACAGGCGGACCGGCCATCCGAAAACGGCTCCGGTCCTCGTCAGACCGCCGATCTTTCGGCGATCGCCCGTGGTTTCCGGTTGTCGACCGAACTGGTCGCAGGGGTCCTTGTGGGCGCGGCAATCGGTTGGCTACTTGATCGCTGGCTGGGAATTTCGCCGTGGGGGCTCATCGTATTTTTGTTGCTCGGTTTCGCTGCCGGCGTACTAAATGTGATGCGGGCGGCAGGGATCGTGCGTGATAGGCATCTGAACGATCAGTGATCATGGCTGTCGACCCCATCGAGCAATTCCAGATCGAGAAACTGTTTCCGGTTGTAAAGATCGGCGGCACCGAGATCGTCTTCACAAATTCGGCCGCGTTCATGCTGGCCGCCGTGCTGGGCCTCACTATCTTTCTCGTCGGCGCCACGACGCGCCGCAGCCTTGTACCCTCGCGTCTCCAATCGGCCGCCGAGATTTCCTATGAATTCGTCGCGTCGACTGTGCGCAGTACCGCTGGCACCGAAGGCATGAAGTTTTTCCCCTTCGTGTTCTCGATCTTCATGTTCGTGCTGACACTGAACATGATCGGCCTCGTCCCCTATTCCTTCACAGTCACCAGCCATATCATCGTCACCGCTGCTCTGGCGCTCACGGTGTTCTTCACCGTGCTGATATACGGCTTCATCCGCAATGGGCTGCATTTCTTCAACCTGTTCGTGCCCAAGGGTGTGCCGATCTATATCCTGCCGCTGATCGTAGCGATCGAGATCCTCTCTTTCGTGTCACGGCCGATCTCGCACAGCGTGCGCCAGGTTGCATCGCGCACAGCGGCGAGCCGTGCCTTGGCGCGCGATTTCTGGTTGTCGAAATCCTTCTTTGTGCGGGGCAGCTCATCGTCACCGGCAAACGCCCGGTCGCAGATGCAGGCAACC
>DAHUXA010000360.1 GCA_027307405.1 Hyphomicrobiales bacterium
GATAACGTCGAATAAATCTCTGTGTTGCGGTTGCGGCGGCATGATCGAATAGGGAAGATTTTGGTGCGCTGCGTGAGTCCGATAATGGAATGGTCCGGCCGTGCTCCTGCCCCGCCAGCGATAAGCTGGCCAGGGGCGCCAAGACAAGGAGCACGCCATGTCTCAGACACCCAATACCGCAATCGCCGTGATCGGCATCGATATCGGCAAGAACTCCTTCCACGTCGTGGGCCACGATGCGCGCGGCGCCATCGTGCTGCGGCAAAAATGGTCGCGTGGCCAAGTGGAAGCGCGGCTCGCCAATATACCACCCTGCCTGATCGGCATGGAAGCCTGCGTCGGCGCACATCACCTGAGCCGCAAACTCGCATCGCTTGGTCACGATGCCAGGTTGATGCCGGCCAAATATGTCCGCCCCTACAGCAAGGGACAGAAGAACGACTTCAATGATGCCGAAGCGATTGCCGAAGCCGTGCAGCGCCCGACGATGAAGTTCGTGGCGACCAAGACCGCGGAGCAACTGGATCTGCAGGCGCTGCATCGGGTGCGCGAGCGGCTGGTGTCGCAACGCACCGGCATCATCAACCAGATTCGCGCCTTCATGCTGGAACGCGGGATCGCCGTGCGCCAGGGTATCGGCTTCCTGCGCACGGAATTGCCCACCATCCTTGCGACGCGCACCGATGCCCTGTCGCCACGCATGTTGCGTGTCATCGAGGAGTTGGCAGGCGACTGGCGCCGGTTGGATCAGCGCATCGATGGCCTATCCGGCGAGATCGAAGCACTGGCCCGTCAAGATCAGGCATGTTCGCGCCTGATGACGGTGCCTGGCATCGGGCCGATCATTTCGAGCGCCATGGTGGCCGCGATCGGCACTGGAGACGTATTCTCCAAAGGCCGCGACTTCGGCGCCTGGCTCGGACTGGTGCCCAAGCAGATCTCGACCGGAGACCGCACGATCCTCGGCAAAATCTCGAGGCGCGGCAATCGCTACCTGCGCGTTCTGTTTGTGCAGGCTGCATGGGTTGTGCTGGTCAGAATAAAGAACTGGGAACGTTACGGGCTCAAATCCTGGATCGAAGCCGCCAAGAGGCGGTTGCACCACAACGTGCTGGCGATCGCGCTCGCCAACAAGCTTGCCCGCATCGCCTGGGCAGTGCTGGCTAAAGGACGCGCCTTCGAACTGACGAGGACCGACGATGCAGGCGTCCGACCCGCTTGATCCTCGCGCCGTGCTCGGCACGGTCAAGGCGCAGCCTGGCAACGCCGAGGCCAGCCGTAAGCCAAGCGCGACGGCCGGCCTTGACCGCCCCTGCGCCCGACGCGATCGACGTTCTGCGGGCCGGGACGAAGGAACGGCCCTTGGCTCGAACAAAGGAACTGCGCGATATGAGGAGCAAGCGATGACGTAACCCTATCAACAGTTTCCAGCCGAGGTCTGCGAGAGGATGAGACGAGATGGAGGTTCGGTCTTCCCGGCGCATGCGAACACTGGTGACCCAAATGGTCCAATCGAGGCCTGTCCGCTAATGAGAACGCACGCGCGCTGATATCCATGATGGCCCGGTGCACAACACGCTCCAATCAGAGGCCGGATACATTGATGCAAGACCGCTCACCACCAACGAATCTTCTTGCTACGCATGGCCGGACCATACATCCGGGGCACGGGCTGCCATGAAGACGGCCCGTCCGCAACGGACGGTCTACCCTCAGCTACGGACGCC
>DAHUXA010000361.1 GCA_027307405.1 Hyphomicrobiales bacterium
CTACCGAACCTGCGTTCGGGCGTTCATTTTTCAGCCATTTTGGAAACCAAGCCCATCCTGGGCGTTGTCTGGATGATCCGGGCATTCGTCGGGATTTGCCTATTTGCGATGCAATAGGTTATATTGCACCGCAGTAATATGTAGATGCCGCGGGGCCGGGGACGCGGCGGAACGGAGCGTGTTATGCGCAAGGCCTTGGCACAGCTGAAAAAGTGCACCGCGATTCCGGCGGTAAAATATTCCCTGATCGCTGTCGCGGCGTTTTTATGGTTGTTCGGCTTTGCCGATCAGCTTCCCGACACCGTGCAGACCGCAAAATATGTCGGCATCTCTCTGCTGATGGTGGCAGTCGCCGCGATCGCCTGACGAGCCTGACAATTTAGCAAAGCAAGGCGTCGCAAGCGCCTGACGCTGCACGTCATCCCAAATTCAATTCCTTGAAGAAGTCGTTGCCCTTGTCGTCGATGACGATGAAGGCAGGGAAGTTCTCGACCTCGATCTTCCAGATCGCTTCCATCCCGAGCTCGGGATATTCGTGCACCTCGACTTTCTTGATGCAGTGCTCGGCGAGGTTTGCCGCGCTGCCGCCGATCGAGGCCAGATAAAATCCGCCGTGCTTCTTGCACGCGTCGCGCACCTGTGCCGAGCGATTGCCCTTGGCGAGCGAGATCATCGAGCCGCCCGCGGCCTGGAATTGGTCGATGTAGCTGTCCATCCGCCCCGCCGTGGTCGGGCCGAACGAGCCTGATGCGTAGCCTGCGGGAGTCTTCGCCGGGCCTGCGTAGTAGATCGGATGGTTCTTGAAATAGTCCGGCAGCCCCTTCCCCGCTTCCAGCCGCTCGCGCAATTTCGCGTGCGCAAGATCGCGCGCAACGATCATGGGGCCGGTGAGCGAGAGCCGCGTCTTCACCGGGTATTTCGATAGCTGCGCCAGAATTTCCTTCATCGGCCGGCGCAGGTCGACCTTCACCACCTGACCGCCTAATTTTTCCTGATCGATCTCCGGCAGATATTGCGCCGGATGATGCTCGAGCTCTTCGAGGAAGACGCCATCTTTGGTGATCTTGCCGAGCGCCTGCCGGTCAGCGGCGCAGGAGACGCCAAGCCCGATCGGCAGTGAGGCACCGTGGCGCGGCAGACGGATGACGCGCACGTCGTGGCAGAAATATTTGCCGCCGAACTGCGCGCCGACACCGGTTGATTGTGTCATCTTCAGCACTTCCGCTTCCATGTCGAGATCGCGGAAGGCGTGACCGTCCTCGCTGCCCTTGATCGGTAATTCGTCGAGATACTTCGTCGAGGCGAGCTTGACCGTTTTCATCGTCAACTCCGCGCTCGTGCCGCCAATGACGATCGCGAGATGATAAGGCGGGCACGCGGCGGTGCCGAGCGTGAGCACCTTTTCCTTCAGAAAGGCCAGCATGCGGTCGTGCGTGAGGATCGATGGCGTTGCCTGGAACAGAAACGCCTTGTTGGCCGAGCCGCCGCCCTTGGCGATGAACAACAGCTTGTAGGCGTCCTCGCCTTCCGCGTAGATCTCGACCTGCGCCGGCATGTTCGACTTGGTGTTCTTTTCCTCGAACATGGAAATCGGCGCGAGCTGCGAATAGCGCAAATTGCGTTTGAGATAGGCGTCGCGCGCGCCTTCCGCGAGCGCGGCCTCGTCGTCGCCGGCGGTAAACACCATGCGGCCCTTCTTGCCCATGATGATGGCGGTGCCGGTGT
>DAHUXA010000362.1 GCA_027307405.1 Hyphomicrobiales bacterium
GTGAAGTGCAGTTCATGGGTAACAATATTGCCAGCGTTGGTCCGGTTGCGCTCGCCGATCAGGGCTTGGCGCGCACCTTCCAACTCATTCAGATTTTTCCCAAACTGACGGTGGCGGACACAATAGCGGCAGCCGTCATTTCGCGGCAGAAAAAGCGCTGGCGGCTGTTCTCACGGCTGTCGAGCGACTCACAAATTTATGAGCGGGTTCATGAGGTCGGCGAGATTTTCGGATTAAGTCAACGGCTCAATGCGATTGCCGCCTCACTCTCTCAGGGCGAGAAAAAGCTCCTTGATGTTGCGTCAGCTTTCGCACTCGATCCACAGGTTATTCTGTTCGATGAACCAACTTCCGGAGTCTCCACCGCCGATAAACATTCGATCATGAAAACCTTGATTGCTGCTGCGAAACTTGCAGGCGTCAAGGGTATCGTATTGGTCGAGCACGATATGGATTTGGTGTCTGCTTATTCTACTCGCATCATCGCCTTGGCCGGAGGGCGCGTGCTCGCCGATCTGCCACCGAAACAATTCTTCGCCGATCCGCATCTGATCGAAACCGTGGTCGGCAAGCGAAAGGCGCATTGATGCTGGCCGTCCACGAGCTCATCGTCGACATCGAGGGTAGTCGCGTTCTGCGGGGTGTTTCGATTGAGGTAAAAGAAGGCGAACTCGTGTGCCTCGTCGGCCGCAATGGCGCCGGTAAAACCACTGCATTCCGCAGCATTATGGGTTTCCGCAAAGCTGTCTCCGGCTCCATCATTTTCCAGGGCCGCAGCCTGCTCAGTTTGCGGCCATTTCAAATCGCCCGCATGGGAATCGGTTTTGCGCCGGAGGAGAGCGAAGTATTTGGTGAACTGACGGTTGCCGAAAACATCGCCATGCCGACCTGGACCCATGCCAACGAGCGGACCGCGGCCGACCGCATCAACGAGGCCTACAATGTGTTCCCGAACCTACGGCGTTACGAAGGCCGCAGTGGGCAGGCCCTGTCCGGCGGTGAGCGCAAGATGTTGTCGATCGCTCGCGCGCTCGCGCTGGGGCCGAAGTTGTTGCTGCTCGACGAGCCGACGGAAGGCCTGTCGCCAGTCATCATTCCGTCGATCATCGAGGGGCTCTCGAATATCCGGGCCTTCGGGCATGCGGTGTTCATTGCCGAATCAAACATTCATCACGTGCCGGATTTCGCCGACAGGCTCTATGTCATTGAACGCGGTGAAATTATTTTTGCGGGCAGGCCGGATGAGGCGCGCCGGGATCCGGCGGTCGCTCGCGTCATCGAGGGTATTAGCCCGGTCCCAGCGAGCTGATTGAATGGCGCGGCCGGCCGTGATAGATGTGTGATATATCAGAGCCAGATAGAAGCGTCCGCAGGAGAGCAAGATGATAAGTCAGCGGCAGATCGATTTTCGGCAGGAATACCGTTCCCGCATTATCGGTTGGTATGACGGCTATTTCCACATTGCCATCATCTACGCTATGGGCGCCGCGGCGTTCTACGTCTATGTCGAGCACATTCACAATGTATCGTGGCTTGAGTGGCTGACGGTGCCGCTGACCTTCCTCTTTACCAATGTGTTCGAGTGGGCTGTGCACAAATACGTCATGCACCGTCCGGTCAATATCAAAGGCCTGCGTGCGGTCTATGAGCGGCACACACTCAATCATCATCAGTTTTTCACCGACGACGAAA
>DAHUXA010000363.1 GCA_027307405.1 Hyphomicrobiales bacterium
AGCGCGCGGCCGGGGAAACGCTGGTCAAGATACCGGGCCCAGTCTGCAACGGTCACATAGTCGAAGACGCCGAGAAGGTCGAAGCGGAACCCATCGACGTGGTACTGATCCGCCCAGAATTCGAGCGAATCCCTGATCATGCGGCTAACCATCGGGTTCGACCCGTCGAGCGTGCGCCCGGCGCCCGACAGATCCTTAGGACAGCCGCAAAAATAACCGCTACGATTTCCCGGTTCGGGGATTGATTGTGTAGTTCCATTCGGGATGAAACGCATCGCCGCAAATGTTGAGAGCTTCCATTTCGGCGTCGCTGACTTTGACGCCTTTCTCGTAGATTCGCTCGTCGAGAGCGCTTTCAACCCGCAGACCTGTTTTGGTTGACGTTGCAGCGATCAGTTCGACAACGGCGACCCTGTCTGTCAGCGGGCGGGCGCGCCAATTCTGGGTGATATGGCAGAAAAGGCGGTGCTCGATCTTGTTCCACTTCGATGTGCCCGGCGGATAGTGGCAGACATGGATCGTGAGGCCCGTTTCATCGGCAAAGTCCTGGAGTTTCAATTTCCAAAGCCGCACGCGGGCGCCATTTGAGCCGCCGCAATCGGCGGTGATGGTCAGCTCTCTTGCATCGGGATAACGCTTGCGTCCCATCTTTTCCAGCCAGAGCCGGATGGAGGCCACGGCGAACTCCGCAGTGTCGTGGGTGACGCCAACGCTGACCCAGCCATTGTTGGCCGTAATATCGTAGACGCCATAGGGCGCAACCTTGCCAAGCTCCTTGTCCGCGAAATCGTGCACGTTCACGCGCTGAGGCTCGCCTTTGGGCCGGTAGTCGCTGCCGCCGTTACGGAAATTGCCAACCAGCTCCTTTTTCTTGGTATCGACGGATATGACGGGCTGTCCAGCAGCTTGCGCCGCTTGGACCTTGGCGTTGATGTGCTCGAACTGCGCATCGCGGTCCACATGATGCGAGCCTTCATCGGCCTTGCGGTTGGACTGGCGCGAAAAGCCAAGTTTGGTCAGAAGCTTGCGGACAGTGTTGGCGCTGACTGCATGCCCCATTTTATTGAGAGCCGCCGCCAGCTTATCGAGACTTTTCGAGACCCACAGCAGCGGTCGCATCGGGTCGCCGACCGTCGCCGGTTCCACGAGACTGCGCAGATCCTCTAGAAGCGTCGCATCACGCACCGTCAACCGGCGCCGGCCGCCACCCTTTCGGCGAACCCTCCCGCGCGGCAGCGCAGGAGCGTCAAGGTCCTTGAGACCCCGCAACAGAGTGCTGCGCGCCAGCCCGGTGATGCCCGATACCGCCGCCAGCCCGCCGCGCCCGGCCGCCCGGACTTCCGCCGCCGCAAACAGCCGACGCCCTCGCTCATCGAGCTTGGAGCTGACCGCATCCCAGCGTAGGCGAATCGCTTGCCCATCAATCATGAGCGCGCGCATACCGCGCAAACTCACCGCCGGGAATCCAACACCTCTGAGTCACAACGCCGCGGCCTCGATAGAGGCAAACCGACTCGCTTATTTTTGCGCCTGTCCTTAGCGGGTTGACCGGGTCCCGGCCCGGAAACAGCCAGCCTTGCGGCCTGCCGATGCGGTACCACTCCCGCAAGATATCGAGCAGCATAGGGGAGAGCATGGCATGGCGGTCCCTGCGGCCCTTGCCCTGCT
>DAHUXA010000364.1 GCA_027307405.1 Hyphomicrobiales bacterium
CGATGACGTCGCGCGTTGTGCCCGGCGTCGCCGTCACGATCGCGGCGTCGCGGTCGGCGAGCGCGTTCAAAAGGCTCGACTTTCCAGCGTTGGGCGCGCCGATCAGGGCGATGCGGAAGCCCTCGCGCACCCGCTCCCCGCGCGCGGGGAATGGCTTACTTAAGTCCGTCGAATGTCTTGTTGGTCACTGGCCTTCCGCCTATCGGCGGGCGAGCACCAGATGTTCAAAGCTACAGCCGCAAGCCGCGCTTTACAAACGCCGAGCGCTTGTGCACTGCAGCGCAGAGGAAAACCTAGCAGGCAACGGCCGTATCCCGGGTGATGGGAAATGGCTACGCACGGCGAAAGCGCCATCAGCCTGGTTTGCGCCAAACCCCGGACCGCCGACATCCCCCAGACCTCTACCTTTTAGGTACGAATGTACGCGCTAGAGCGGTTCATACATTGACGGAAGCGTATCCGGCGTTGGCGAAGTAGTTGGTGCATTCGCTGGGCTGGATGGTGGCGACAAGGTCGCCGATGTGTCGCCATGTGTCGTCGACGGTGCGCTTTTGGGCGGTGCGCATCCAATGCTTGATCTTGGCGAAGGTTTGCTCGATCGGATTGAGGTCTGGTGAGTAGGGGGGCAGATACCAGAGCCTGGCGCCGGCCGCTTTGATCATGCGGCGAAGGGCGGCCGATTTGTGGCTGCCGAGATTGTCCATGATGACGATATCGCCGGCCTTGAGGACCGGCAGGAGCTGCTGCTCGACATAGGCGCGGAAGCACTCGCCGTTGATCGGACCATCGAACACGCAAGGCGCGGTGAGCCGATCGCAGCGCAGTGCGCCGAGGAAGGTCAGTGTCCGCCAGTGGCCTTGTGGCGCGAAGCCCCGCAGGCGTTGGCCTTTCGCCCCCCAGCCGCGCAGTGGCGCCATGTTGGTCTTGATCCAGGTCTCATCGATGAAGACCAGCCGCCTCGGATTGAGGCCAGCCTGCCAGGATCGCCAGCGTCGGCGCCGACGCGCGACATCGGCGCGGGCCTGCTCAACGGCGAACAGTGTTTTTTTTGAACCGCAATCCTTCGCGCCGGAGGAACATCCAGACCGCATTGTGCGAGACGTTCACGCCATGCGCGGCCAGTTCGTCCTTCAGTCCGTGCAGGGTCAGGTGCGGTGTCTGGTTGATCCGCTCTTTGATAAAGGCGCGGTGCGGTTCCAGCACCCGCTTGCGATGCCCGCCCATCCGGCCCGGCGCCACCGAGCCAGTCGCACGGTAGCGCTGCGACCATTTCACTACCGAAGACACCGCAACACCAAACCGCGTCGCGGCACTCCGGCAGCTCTCGCCGCCAAGAACCGCCGCGACAACCCGCTCACGCAAATCATTGGAAAGAGGTCGGGTCATCGATGCTGGCCCCCATCCCAGCCAGCATCTTGAATCACAAACCGCGATTCAATGGAATCCCCACCGATTCAGTCAATCCATGAACCGCTCTAGGAGATGGTAGGCACAGTGCCGATAACAAAGGAGGAGCACAAAGCTGCAGTGTTCGCGCTCATGCCGCGCTCCGTCCAACTAGGCTCCTGCTTCCGGATCCGGAGAAGCTCCACACGAGCGATCCCGATGCCGTGGCAGCGGCCAAAATGGTTATCGCCGAAA
>DAHUXA010000365.1 GCA_027307405.1 Hyphomicrobiales bacterium
TTGTAGTCTTCGGGAGCACGGGCTCATGTCGTCAATGTAGTTCATAAAGACTGTAACGTATCAGCGACTGACACCTCAGGCGAGCCGACGCATAGCGCCGGCTGTGGGCAGCTCAGCAATATGGAGGGGATGTTGGCCCATGAGATCACCGCCAACGGTCGGCTAAGCCGTTTCCTGCCAAGCAATGACGACTAATCATGGGGGACAGGTAGGCCTGGATTCTAGAACCAAGTGCAACAGGGCTATGCGAACCGGATTTGCACGTCTTTGCCAAGCTCTTTGAGGAGCGCTTGGAAAGGGGTCTTGAAGCCCAGGCATTTTCTGGGCGTGAGATTGGTGGTGATGACAATGTCCTGGATTTCCTCGTCGGACATTTGGTCGATGTCCATCTGACGAGGCAACCAGCGGCGTAGTCGACCGTTGGCGTTTTCGATCCCGCCCTTTTGCCACGAGGCATAGGCATCGCAAAACCAAGTGGTCATGGCGCGCATGGTTCGCAGCAAGGCGTGCTGAGCGAAGGCGGTATCATTGTCGAAAGTGATGGACTTGCGCAGTGCGGGTTCGATTCGAGCGAACACCGCCAGCATGACCGAAATGGTCTCAGCGGCGGTCTTTCCAGCGAGCCTGGCGGCGAGCGTCACACGGGATTTGCGCTCATGCAGAACGAGCACCGGCCGTGTGCGCTTACAAATGATGAGGTCACCCTCCCAATGGCCGCCCTCGGTTCTGCTGTCGACAGTCTTGGGCCGTTCGTGGATGGAGACGCGATCCTTGATGGTATCTTGCGAAGGCCTCGATCGGCGTGGCCGGCGGCGTTTGTGGCGACGCGTGAGATAACGCCACAACTGCTCGGCCCTTTGGGCTGCCCGATAGATGAAAGCATAAATCGTCTCGCAACCCACCGCCGGCAGACGACGTTCGTTTCCCGCCTGCAGCCAGCCCGAAATTTGCTCCGGGGTCCACCCCTCCGCGAGGCGGTCGATAACGAAGGTCCGTAAGGCACGATCTCGTTCGATCAGCGCTTCACGTCGCCTGCGCAATTGATAGGCCCCGGCGGCGTGAAGCGGCGAGTAGCGTCCGCTCGGCAGCTTATTTCGGGAGAGTTCGCGCGAGATCGTCGATTTCGGACGGCCGATCGCCCGCGCGATCGCGCCAATCGAATGGCCTAAAGTTCTGGCCAAACCAATCTGCTCTCTCTCGTCATCCGACAAATGCGAATAGCGTCGCATGGCAACACCTCCCTAGGGTCTTGATCAACCGGCCGATATCAAATCGGCAGGGGCGTTGCACTTGGTCTCAGAACTCAGGCGCCGCTATGGCTAGGTCGTAAAAACCAAGAGACGTCTGATATGTCTTCAGTTTTCGGGCCATTGAGCCGCGCCTTTTTTGATTTGGGTGCGGTGAGGAGGAGGAGAGCTCCGTCAGAGCGGGTGACGATCTTCGTGGCGAGCTTCCACACAAAAGGTTACGACGGGCTCGATGCGGCGCACCCGCCGGATTGGTCGTTCCTGTTTGTCCCAATTCCCTATTCCGCCTGTCCTAATTCGGACAGTTAGAAAGGCAAGGGTTATCTGCTGCAAATAAACTTTCCCAATGCGAGTGAGGTTGC
>DAHUXA010000366.1 GCA_027307405.1 Hyphomicrobiales bacterium
TCCGCTTTTTATAGACTGGCATGTCCCGGATAACGTCTCAAAACGGATTGACCGATGCATAAATGGATACTCTTTTTCATAGGAACGCTAAGCGTTTCATTTATCTTAACCCCAATTGCACTTGCAGACGCGATTGATGGCGACTGGTGCGATTCGAACGGCAAGCGAATGTCGATACGAGGTCCGTCTATGGTCACGCCTGGAGGTCAACAAATAAGCGGCAACTACAGCCGACATTTATTTTCTTATATGATCCCAGCAGGCGAGACTGATGCAGGCGCGACGGTGGAAATCCAATTGCTTAGCGAATATCTTGCACACTCGCGTCAGGGTAACGACCCGTCAGTACATGAATGGCGGCGCTGTCAGCCTGGAGTAAGTTGAGACGCTTGTGCCGAATGTCCGCTATTGGCCCTTAGCGGACACGCCAAGCTGCACTGCACATGTCTGCTTTTGGGAAGTAAAGCGGACATGGCCTTTTGCGGCGCACATGTCCGCTAATGACCCAAAGTGACATCTCCCAATCACGAAACTGCGATTTGTTACCTCCAACGGGGGCTGGCTACCGTAGCGACGTTGACGGCATTGCCTTGCAGAAATGCTTAGAGGATCGCGATGAAAACAATCGTACCCGTTGTTTCGGCCGTTGTGCTTGCACTTGCGTTGACGTCGGCCAGCGCGGCGCCTGCGCACCACAAGCGTCAGACGAAGGCTGCCATTGCTGCACAGCCGCAGATTGCTTGCACCGTCGTCGGCTGCATACCGGTTCCACGCGGCTGCCATCCCGAGATGGGCTACACGCCGGGAGGAACACCAACTGGTTTTGATGTGGCGGTATGTCCGAACTACACGCTTTACGGATACGCGCGGTGCCCGAACTGCTGATCAGGCGCGGTGACCAGTGGCACGGATACAGGGCCGCCAAAGCTCTTGCCGAGCTAAATTGGCAATCACTCGGATGTAAAGCGGCGATGCGTGGGGCTTTCCTTATGAGTGTCGCTTTCGGGGTAGAGCAGACACAGGTTGGTGCACCGCAAATGTCTGCTTTTGACCCAAAGCGGACATCGCGACCGAAGCGCGTTTCTACTTTCCACTATCTGCATGCTGAAAGTAGTGCCCCGAGATATACTGGTACAAACGATAGATCACCTGCAACCGCGCCAACGAATGCCGCGACCAGCGATATGAGCCAAGTCAAACCGATCTGCTTGCGGAGTGTTGGAAGTTTAGTGTCCGCAAGTTCGGTACATCTCGCGAAAACAAAAGGGGGAGACATGACCTATAAAATTCTCATTGCCCTGCTGTTCGGATTTTCCGTCACTGCTCTCGCATCCCCAGCCAGAGCGCAACAGGAACGAAACAGTCCAAGGGACGCGGCGATCAACAGATGCCTTGCCCAGGCCCAAAAGGCTTTTCCGGCTGACGGTCAGGACATCCAGCGGGCGGAATCGTACAGAGCCTGCATGGTAAAGGCGGGCTTTTATCCATAGGTTGGGCAGAGGCTGAATTTCTGTCGCATCCGCTTTTTATAGACTGGCATGTCCCGGATAACGTCTCAAAACGGATTGACCGATGCATAAATGGATACTCTTTTT
>DAHUXA010000367.1 GCA_027307405.1 Hyphomicrobiales bacterium
CCGGGCGCGCAGGCGACAACCGACGAATTGATGCAATGGTGCAAGAAGCACCTCGCAAGCTACAAATGCCCGCGCTACGTGGTGTTCGCGGAGATCCCGAAAACCAGTACGGGGAAGATTCAGAAGTTCAAGCTGCGCGAGATGGCGAAGGCCGTTTAAGGGCCGCGCCGAAGTTACGACCTCGTCTGGATGACGGCCGCCGTGCAGGTCCGCGTCTGCCGACCTTCGGGCATCGTCCAGGCTTGCGCTCCGGTGAGCGTGCCGCCCTTGCCGGCGAGAACTATAGCTGCCCTAGAGCATCGTCCGATCTGATTGAATCGGATTTGGGATTCCCAAGCGGGGGCAAATCATGATTCAAGCTGGCCACTGGGGAAGGAGGCCAGCATCGGATGGCGAAGCCCTATTCGAAAGACTTGCGCGATCGGGTTATTGCGGCGGTTGAAGGTGGGCAATCGCGGCGGCAGACGGCCAGCTTGTTTGGTGTGGGCATCAGCACGGTCATTCGGTGGGTGCGCCGGTTGCGCGAGACAGGCAGCGTTGCGGCTAAGCCGATGGGCGGCGATCATCGCTCGCGGTTGACCGGAGAGCGGGCCTGGATTCTCGAACGCATCGGGGCGGAGCCCGATCTGACTGTGGAAGAATTGCGCAGCGAGTTGAGGGATCGTGGAGTCGTCGTCGGTCACGGAACGGTGTGCCGCTTTTTCGCGCGTGAGGATATGACGTTCAAAAAAAAGCGTGCATGCAGCCGAGCAAGAGCGGCCTGACGTCGCCGAAGCACGTCGGCAGTGGAAGGATGATCAGGCTAGGCTCGACCCTGCAAAGCTCGTCTTCGTCGATGAGACCGGCGCATCGACCCAGATGGCGCGTCTTTACGGACGCGCCAGGCGCGGTCGCCGGGTCGTCAGCCGCATTCCCTGGGGACACTGGAAGACCGTGACCTTTGTGGCCGGACTTCGGCTGGACGGGATCACCGCCCCCTTTGCCATCGATTGCGCGATGAACGGAGCTGTCTTCATCGAGTACCTGCGGCAATGCCTGGTTCCAACCCTGCGGCCGGGCGACATCGTTATCATCGACAATCTGCCCGCTCACAAGCGGAACGAGGTGCGCGAAATTATCCAAGCAGCAGGAGCTACATTGCGCTATCTGCCGCCCTATAGTCCCGACCTCAATCCGATCGAGCAGAGCTTCGCAAAGCTCAAATCGTACTTGCGAAAGCACAAGGAACGTACCATTCCCGAACTCTATGATCGGATCGGACGCGCCCTCGACACCTTCGAGTTGAACGAATTCCCAAACTACTTCAGAAACTCAGGATACGCGCCAACCTGATCGGATTCTGCTCAAGTTTCACGGCTGCGACATGAACTTGGTGTTCATGCGCCGTGTAAGTCGATTTTTTAACCTGTCTTGCGCCGCTCGATGTGCCGGTCGATGCCTCGCCGGCCCTCCTCGGTTTCCGCCTGCCAGATGTTTTGATGTGTCTTGTGTTTCGCTTCGTCCCATTCATGCGCAACGCTTTCGCCCATGAACACGACGAAGACCTCACAACCATCGGGATATTCGTAGGGGCCGTGCAATTCGTC
>DAHUXA010000368.1 GCA_027307405.1 Hyphomicrobiales bacterium
TTGGGCGGCTATCTCAAGGAGCGCGGGATCGATACCGTGTTCGTCACCGGGCTCGCCACCGACTTCTGTGTCGGCTGGACGGCGGTCGACGCGCGCCATGCCGGCCTGACCGTCTATGTCGTGGAAGATGCATGCCGCGGCATCGATGTCGGCGGCTCGCTGGCGAAAGCCTGGGCCGACATGACCGAGGCCGGCGTCAAGAAGATCCAGTCGAGCGATCTCGCGGTCTGATACCAGCGGCGTTGAATTTTGACTCGTTGGGATTCCTGCGGGGCTGGCGATGTGATTCTCTTGCTTGTTGATTCGGCAAGGGGACGAGCATGGTGGCAGCGGTTGCGATTACACGAAAGGATCTCGCTGCGGCGGACCTGAGGGACGCAGCGAAGCGTACGGATGACGCCGATGCGGCGCGACGCATGCTGGCCTTGGCGCTGGTGTTGGAAGGCAAGTTGCGCAGCGAAGCGGCGAGGAGCTGCGGCATGGACCGGCAGATTTTATGCGATTGGGTCCACCGCTATAACGCCGAAGGTTTGCAAGGATTGCACAATCGGACCGCTCCCGGCGCGAAGCCGAGGTTGTCGCCCGCGCAGGAGCAAGAGGTAGCCGACCTGGTTCGGAGCGGGCCAAACCTGGCCGAGCATGGCGTCGTGCGCTGGCGGCGGATCGATCTGTCGCGGGTGATCGAGCAACGCTACGGGGTCAAGCTGGCCGAACGTTCGGTTGGCACCCTGCTGCACCGATTGGGCTTCCGCAGGATATCGGTGCGGCCACGATGTCCGGGGCAAGACGCCGCCGCCCAGGATGCACACAAAAAAACTTTGCCGCTCTGGTCGCGGCAGCGATCCCGGCTCATGCCCGCGGCAAGCCGATCGAACTTTGGTGGCAGGACGAGGCCCGCGTCGGCCAGCAGGGCACCTTGACCCGGGTGTGGGCTGAGCGCGGCAGCCGGCCGCGCGCACCGCGCGATCAGCGCTACGATTGGGCCTATCTATTCGGCGCCGTCTGCCCGGCGCACGACAAAGGCGCCGCCCTGGTTCTGCCATCGGCCGACGGCGAGACCATGAACCTGCATCTCAACGAGATCAGTCGCAACGTCACGCCCGGAAGCCATGCCGTCGTCACGCTTGACGGTGCCGGATGGCATCAGACCGGCGGAAAGCTCAAGGTCCCGCACAATGTCAGCCTGCTCAAACTTCCAGCCTATTCACCCGAACTCAATCCGGTCGAGAACATCTGGCAATATCTGCGCCAAAACCAACTCAGCAACCGGGTCTTCGACAACCACGATGCAATCGTCGACGCTTGCTGCGATGCTTGGAATGCACTCACAGCTCAACCCGGTCGTATCCAATCCATCGCAACACGACCCTGGGCATCGGCACCGGTTACTCTCTGATGCCGTTGGTATACATCGCTGCGCGATAGGGATACTCGAGATTGGGCCGAGCCGTAGGATTGGTTTGGGAGTGTGGTTCGATCTCGAACCTCATCGGAATGATCGCGATAGAAGCACCTCGATAATCGTCGACCGAGCTACCGACCTCGTGCAAGTCATGATCACGAACAACA
>DAHUXA010000369.1 GCA_027307405.1 Hyphomicrobiales bacterium
TGAGTTGGGTTGATCCTGTGGTCGGCGCGCGGTTGCGCCACCAGCTTGCGCCCGGGTGGAATCTGGCGGTCAGTGGCGATGTCGGCGGGTTCGGCGCTGGCAGCAAGTTCTCGTGGCAAGCGCTCGCGACCTTGGACTACGAATTTTGCCGATCGAAAAATGTCACCTGGAGCGGCATGGTCGGGTACAAGGCCCTGTCAGTCGACTATTCGCAGGGCAGTGGTCTTACACATTATGAATATGACATGACCATGTATGGGCCGATATTCGGCCTCACGGCACGCTTCTAGTCTCTTTCAGAGAAAATCAGTTCAGCCCGCCTTGCGCCGTCGGGCCGCCGGCGCCTGTTTCCTGGCTTCTTCCTTTCCGGCCTTCTTGCCGGAAATCGAAAACAGCATTTCCTTCTGGCCTTCGATCCGCTTGCCCGAGCGCTTCGCCTGTTGCTTGCGCCCCGGTTGTCGTTCTTCCTTCACGCTTCGCCGCAATGCATCCATGAGGTTGATGACCTTTGCGGGCGCGCGCTCTTTTGGAGCCTCGATCTTGATGCCCTTGGCTTTCTTCTGGACAAGCTCCTTCAGCGCGGCTTCGTAGTGGTCCTCAAATTTGTCGGGCTCGAAGTGTCCTGTTTTTGTTTCGACAATGTGCTTCGCCAAATCCATCATGTCCTTGCTGATCTTTAAATTCGGGATGTCGTCGAAATATTCTTTTTCATCGCGGACCTCGTACGGATACCGCAGCAACGTTCCCATAATGCCTTTGCCGCGCGGCTGCATGGCGATGACATGCTCGCGGCTGGTCAGCACGACGCGCCCGAGCGCAACCATGTCCATTTTCTCGATGATGTCGCGGATAACGATGAATGCGTCCTGTCCCACCTTGCCGTCCGGTGCGATGTAGTACGGGCGAATATTGTAGAGGTCGTCGATTTCAGACTTTGGGACAAACTCATCGATCTCAATTGTCTTTGTGCTCTCGAGCGCAATCGTCTCAAGCTCGTCGTTGTCAATCTCAACGTATTGGCCCTTGGCAACTTCATACCCTTTGATGATGTCCTCCGACGGCACCTCTTCGCCGGTGTCCTCATCGACCTTGCGGTAGCGGATACGGTTGCCCGTCTCTTTGTTGATCTGGTTGAAGCTGATCTTCTCGCGCTCACTCGTGGCGGGAAAGAGCTGAATGGGGCAGGACACGAGGGAAAGGCGCAAAAAGCCCTTCCAATAAGCGCGCGGGGCCATGAGCAACTCCTACACAACAGGACAGAACCCTATTGTAGTCGTTCGAAGCATATCTTGCATCGTTCCAGGCTTCCCATGTTCTCAGTCCGTTCCCGAAAGTGGGCACAAAGTAAACCGCAGGTGAGAGCCTCGCCCAATAACGCCGCTCTGCTATAATTCGTGCCATCTCAAGCAAAAGAATTTCAAGATTCGGGGGGAATGCGATGCGAAATGTGATGTGGCTGGCCTGCCTGGCGCTCGGCCTGGTTCTGTCGGCGCCGGCGAAGACCGAGACGATCAAGATCGGAATTCTGATCCCCTATTCCGGCGCCAACGCCGATCTC
>DAHUXA010000036.1 GCA_027307405.1 Hyphomicrobiales bacterium
CGTCGCGCGGCATGCCGGCGGACCTGCGTTCGCTCGTCCTCTGCGTGCAATCTTGGATCGCCTCGGCGTTCCTGCTGTTCATCCTGCTGACGTCCGACCCCTTCGCGCGCATCGCGCAGGCGCCGATCGAGGGCCAGGATCTCAATCCGCTGCTCCAGGATATGGGGCTCGCGATCCATCCGCCGCTGCTCTATCTCGGCTATGTCGGCTTCTCTATCGCATTCTCCTTTGCCATCGCAGCCCTGATCGAGGGCCGTATCGATGCCGCGTGGGCTCGGTGGGTGCGACCGTGGACCTTGGCTGCGTGGGTATTTCTAACGCTTGGCATCGCGATGGGTTCGTATTGGGCCTATTACACACTCGGCTGGGGCGGTTTCTGGTTCTGGGATCCTGTCGAGAACGCGTCGCTCATGCCGTGGCTGTCCGGTACCGCGCTATTGCATTCCGCTGCGGTGATGGAAAAGCGCGATGCTCTAAAGATTTGGACCATCCTGCTGGCGATCCTGACCTTCTCGCTGTCGCTGATCGGCACATTTTTGGTGCGCTCGGGCGTACTCACCTCTGTGCACGCGTTTGCTACCGATCCGACGCGCGGCGTCTTTATCCTCATGATCCTGGTGCTGTTCATCGGCGGCGGCCTCGCACTGTTCGCGTGGCGGGCATCAACGCTGAAGCAGGGCGGACTATTTGCGCCAATCTCGCGCGAAGGCGCCTTGGTGTTCAACAATCTGTTTCTGACCACAGCCTGTCTCACCGTTTTCGTCGGCACACTTTATCCTCTGGCACTTGAAGCTATCACCGGTGAAAAGATTTCAGTCGGCGCGCCGTTTTTCAATTTGACGTTTGGGCCGTTGTTCGTGGCGTTGATGTTCGTTATTCCATTCGGGCCTTTGTTGGCCTGGAAGCGCGGCGATCTCCTTGGTGTCGCGCAGCGGTTGATGACGGCGTTTGCGATCGGGATAGTGGCGATTGCGATAGCGTTTGTGGCGGAAGGTCAGTCCGTATTTCCGTCTTTCGGTGTCGGTCTAGCACTGTATGTAATGCTCGGTGCGCTGACTGATTTGGTGGAACGCACGGGACTTTTTCGATTGCCGCTCGCAACGGTTCGTCAGCGTGCTGCCGGACTACCGCGCTCGACCTGGGGCACCGCGATCGCGCACTTTGGCGTTGCTGTGTCTATGCTTGGGATAATCTGCGCGGGTACCTGGGGTACGGAACGCATCATCGCGTTGAAACCAGCTCAGACCGTTTCACTTTCGGGATACGACCTTTCCTTCGACGGTCTCCTGCAAAGGCCAGGTCCGAATTACAACGCACTGGTGGCAAAGTTCACCGTGCGCAGCGGCGGCGTCCCGATCGGCGTCATGGAGCCATCGAAGCGCAGCTTCTCTGCTCGCGGCATGACGACTAATGAGGCGGCCCTGATGTCGCGCGGGCTGGGCCAACTTTATCTGTCGCTCGGAGATAGCAATACCGATGGCTCGATTGCGATCAGGCTCTACTATAAGCCAATGGTGCTACTGATCTGGATCGGCGCGGTGGTCATGATGTTAGGCGGGGCCTTATCGTTGTCCGACAGGAGGCTTCGCGTCGGCGCGCCGAAGCCGGCAGCCAAGACCACCCTCGCGCCGGCGGAGTAGAGCGATGCGTCGGTTTGCACTGATTGTTCTGCTGATGGTGCTTGCCGCACCAGAAGGGGCGCTGTCGGTGCAGCCGGATGAAATGCTGAAAGATCCGGCGCTTGAAACGCGGGCCCGCGATTTGTCGCGTGAGCTACGTTGCATGGTCTGCCAAAACCAGTCGATTGATGATTCTGAAGCGCCGCTCGCGCGAGACTTGCGACTTCTCGTGCGTGAGCGGCTCACCAACGGGGACAGCGATCAGCAAGTGCTGGATTTTTTGGTGTCGCGTTATGGCGCGTTTGTGCTGCTCAAGCCGCCCCTCGAATGGCACACATTGCTCTTGTGGGGGTTGCCGCCAGCGGCGGTGATCGCGGGGATCACGAGCTTAATAGTGATGGCACGCCGACGTAAAACGGCCGCCCGTGACACTGAAGTTCTCAGCCAGGAGGAGGAGCAGCGGCTTTCGACTTTGGTCGATACTGCGGCTCGCAAGCATTGATTTCTCTATTGATTTCTCTATTGAATTCGAAAAATAATTCATTGTCGCACCTTACAAAAGTTTAATCCTGCCGACAGGACGCTGTAAGGCTCATCGCCCCATCTTGAAGTTCGAAACGGTGCACAACCGCGCCAACGAATCCAGATGGAGATTGCCTGATGAAGCCGAGCGTCATTCCCGCTCCTGAAAGTCGCAGCAAGCAGCGTGTGCTACCCGCCCGCCGGCTCATTCTCCTCGCGACCACCATCGCCAGCCTTAGTGGGGCCGCGCTCGTATTCGCTCCCAACTTTAGTTTGTCCGGTGCCTACCCGGCTGCAGTCGCGCAGAATCTGAGCGAGCAAGCTCGCAAACTGCAGGCTCCTGTGGGATTTGCTGATATCGTCGAGAAGGTCAAGCCGGCGGTAATTTCCGTTCGCGTTAAAGTCGACGGCGGTTCGCAGACCAATGGCCTCGGAACCAACGATGTTCCACCGGGCTTGCGCGAATTCTTCCGTCGTTTCGGGATGCCCGATATCCCGAATGAACCGGAAGGAATGCCCCGCGGGCGCGGGCGCAACGTGATTACGGGCCAGGGCTCCGGATTCTTTATCTCCGCTGACGGCTACGCGGTTACTAACAATCACGTCGTCGAGAAGGCTGAAAGCGTACAGGTCACCACCGACGATGGCAAAACCCATAAGGCCAAGGTCATCGGGACCGATCCGCGCACCGATCTCGCGTTGATCAAGGTCGAAGACGGACCGTTCCCCTATGTGAAACTGTCTGACAAGTCTCCGCGCATTGGCGACTGGGTCCTTGCCGTTGGTAACCCGTTTGGCCTCGGCGGCACCGTCACGGCCGGTATCGTTTCGGCGCGCGGCCGCGACATCGGCGCCAGCGCTTACGATGACTTCATCCAGATCGATGCTCCGGTCAATAAGGGCAACTCCGGCGGTCCGACGTTCGATACCGATGGCAATGTGATCGGTGTCAATACTGCAATCTTCTCACCGTCCGGCGGTTCGGTCGGCATTGCATTTGCAATCCCATCCGAAACCGTCAACAGCGTTGTCGCTCAACTCAAAGAGCACGGCACGGTGACGCGTGGCTGGATCGGCGTTCAAATACAACCGGTGACGCAGGATATCGCGGATAGCCTTGGCCTCAAGAAGGCGGAAGGCGCGTTGGTTGCCGAGCCGCAGGCGAATAGTCCTGCGCAGAAGGCCGGCATCGAGGCTGGTGACGTCATCACTTCCGTTGACGGCAAGGAAGTCAAGGATGCCCGCGATCTTGCCAAGAAGATCGGAGCGATGCCTCCCAAGGCTTCGGTGAAGTTGACGGTCCTGCATAAGGGTTCGGAGAAGGCGGTCACCTTAACGCTTGGTGAAATGCCGAATACCAAGGAGGCGCGCGCTAGTTCAGGGGACGGGGATAGCGGCGCTGACGCTGACGTCGGCAAACTCGGTCTTACGCTTGCTCCCGCAGCGCGGGTCGCCGGCTCTGGTACCGAAGGTGTGGTGGTCACCGGAGTCGATTCGAACGGTATTGCAGCCGACCACGGCCTTTCAACCGGCGACGTGATCCTTGAAATGGGTGGCAAATCCGTTTCGACGCCCGCTGACGTGAGGGCGGTCGTCGCGAATGCGCGTACGGAGGGCAAGCGCAGCGTCCTGATGCGAGTGAAGAAAGGCGACAACACGCGTTTTGTCGCCCTGCCGCTCGGTCAGGGCTGACACGAGTTTGGGGACACCTCGCCGGCATCCGTCGCCCCCGCTGGCGGGTCTGCCCTCAACGGGACGGGCTTCGTGCCCGTCCCGGCACTTTCCGAAAGCGAGCGCGTTTTGAGCGACGCGGCCGGTTTCGGTGCGAGCTCCAACCCTGGCATCCGTCGCCCCCGCTGGGGTGGGGTCGTTGAGGGGGTGGCGGCTTCCGCCACCCCCTCGCGTACGAAAAGGGACTGATCGCTCGAGCGAATTAGCCCCCGCCACCGAATTGACTGGAATTGGTGTGACCGATGGCCACTTATGCGGATATTCAGCGCCCCTTCGGCCGGACGGCCGAGGCGCAACCGGATCGTGTCACCATGCGCCTACTGGTCATCGAGGACGACCGCGACGCGGCCGACTACCTGGTTAAGGCATTCCGGGAGGTTGGTCATGTCGCCGACGCTGCGACTGACGGCGACGATGGTTTAGCTATGGCGCTTGATGGTCAGTATGATGTGCTCATCGTTGACCGTATGCTGCCCAAACGCGACGGGCTAGCTCTCATCGGGGCTCTGCGCGCGAAGGGCATGGAGACGCCGGCGTTAATTCTGTCTGCGCTTGGCCAGGTTGATGATCGGGTCAAAGGGTTGCGGGCCGGCGGGGACGACTACCTCCCCAAGCCTTACTCGTTCTCGGAATTGCTGGCGCGTGTAGAAGTTCTAGCTCGGCGTCGCGTCGGTCGCACCGAAGAAACTGTGCTGCGCGTCGGCAATCTGGAGCTCGACCGGCTGTCACACCAAGTGCATCGGGGCGAGGAGGAAATTACGCTGCAACCACGCGAATTTCGTCTTCTGGAATACCTGATGCAACATGCTGGACAAGTGGTCACGCGGACTATGCTGTTGGAAAACGTGTGGGATTACCATTTTGACCCGCAAACCAACGTGATTGACGTCCACATCTCGCGCTTGCGCTCGAAAATCGATAAAGGTTTCTCCCAGCCGCTTCTGCATACAATCCGCGGCGCGGGATATATGATACGTGACGGCGCTCGGTAAACTTTTTCGCACCACCACGTTCAAGCTGACGCTGGTCTATTTGACCGTGTTCGCACTATTTGCGGCATTTCTGCTTGGTTATTTCGCACTCAATACACGACGCCTGATCACCGAGCAGATCACCGATACAGTCAATGCCGAGATCACCGGCTTGTCTGAGCAGTACCGCATCGGTGGAATCAGGAGGCTAGTCGTCGTTGTGGATGCACGGGCTCGGCGGCCGGGCTCCAGTCTCTATCTCGTCACCACCTTCGCCGGTGAATCACTTGCCGGCAACGTCACTTCCTTACCGCCGGGCACGCTCGATAATCCCGGCTGGACCGAAACGGGCTATCGCCGGCTCGACGAGGGCGAAGCGGGCGAGCATCCCGAGCATCACGCGCTGGTACGGGTCTTTCAGTTGCCGGGAGGATTCCGTCTGCTGGTTGGGCGCGATCTCGATGAGCGTGAACGTCTCTACAACATTGTGCTTTCGGCGGGACGCTGGTCGATTGCCATTGTGATCGTCCTTGGGCTCGCCGGCGGGCTATTTGTGACTCGCCGTGTGTTGCGTCGTGTCGATGCCATGACCGAGACCACACGCACGATCATGCGTGGTGATCTTGGTGGCCGCCTGCCGGTCGCCGGCACCGGTGACGAGCTCGACCGGTTGGCCGAAAATCTTAATCTTATGCTGGAACGTATCGAGGCGTTGATGCACGGACTGAAGGAGGTCTCCGACAATATTGCCCATGATCTCAAGACGCCACTCACGCGTCTACGTAATCGCGCTGAACAGGCGTTGCGCTCAGGCAAGAATGAAACCGAATACCGTGCGGCACTGGAAAGCACGATCGAGGAATCGGATGGCTTGATTCGCACATTTAATGCATTGTTGATGATTGCGCGCGCGGAATCCGGCCAAGCACGTGACAATATGAGCGAATTCGATGCTGCAGAAATTGCTCACGATATAGGCGAGCTTTATGAGCCACTGGCCGAGGAAAAAGGAATCGCCCTGAAAGTGGAAGCTGACGCTCCGGCGCCCCTCAAAGGGAATCGGGAGCTTATCAGCCAGGCACTCGCCAATTTGGTCGATAATTCTATCAAATATGCGGAGCCTCGTGATTCGATAAATGGCGGCCCGGCACAGATCATTGTGCGCGCACTCAGCGAAGGTGATCGCATCTTGCTAACCGTCGCAGACAGTGGGCCGGGCATTCCTGAAGCAGACCGTAGCCGCGTTGTCGAACGTTTCGTAAGGCTGGAGCAAAGCCGTTCGCAGCCCGGATCCGGGCTTGGTCTGAGCTTGGCTTCCGCGGTGGCACGCCTGCATGGCGGCGAATTGACGCTTGCCGATAACCACCCAGGCCTCAAAAGCATCATTGCTTTGCCGCGGGGAGGGCCGGTACAGATTGCGGGATGAGGTCCCCGGCCAAACGAAAGTCTTCCCGTAGACGGGCTGCCGCTAAGAGCGTCGGCACAGGAGCTGTAGGCACAACACTAGCCGAGCGGATTTCGACTGCGCCCCAGCTGATCGACATCAAGGTAGCGCGCACTCGCGTCTCTGAATGGCTAGCTGGACTGGCGGCATCGGACGTAAGGCTGCTCAAGGCACTGCTTGCCAGTAACCCAACAGTTTCCGTGCTACTGGAAGGGGTTGCCGAAAGCTCGCCCTACCTGTGGGAATTGGTGAGCCAAGAGCCCAAAAGGTTATTGCGGTTACTTCAAACCGACCCAGACCAGCGCCTTGCCGCTTTATTGAGCGAGTTTGGCCGGCACATTGCCTCGAGCAAGAACGAAGCCGAGGCCATGCGATCGCTGCGCCACATGAAAAGCGAAGCTGCGCTGCTCATTGCGCTCGCCGACATCGGAGGGGTTTGGCCGGTGATGCACGCGGCGCGCGCGCTTACTAATCTAGCCGACACCGCAGTCGATGCCGCCAGTCGCTTCGTCCTCGCTGAAGCGACACGCGCCGGGCGACTGGTACCTAAAGACAGGTCACATCCGCATATTGGCAGCGGCTATATCGTGTTGGCTATGGGTAAAATGGGAGCGTTCGAGCTCAATTACTCGAGTGATATAGATCTTATCGTAATGTATGACCCCTCTGCGCCCGCGCTACCGGAGAACGCGGAGCCTTCGACGCTTTTCGTTCGACTGACTCAGCGGCTGGTGAAGCTACTGCAGGAGCGCACCAGCGACGGTTACGTGTTCCGCACGGACTTGCGACTGCGGCCCGATCCGGCTTCGACCGCAATCGCAATATCTACGGCTGCCGCGACCGCCTATTACGAAAGTGTCGGTCAGAACTGGGAGCGCGCCGCCATGATCAAAGCGCGCGCCTGCGCGGGCGACATTGCGGCGGGTAATGCGATGCTCAACGAGCTCGCTCCATTCGTATGGCGCAAATACCTCGACTTTGCCGCAGTTGCAGACGTCCATGCAATGAAGCGGCAGATTAACGCCTATCGTGGGCACGGTGAAATTGCAGTCGAAGGCCACAACATCAAACTTGGTCGGGGCGGGATCCGCGAAATCGAGTTTTTTGCGCAGACCCAGCAGTTGATTGCGGGCGGCCGAAATCCGTCCCTGCGCGACCGCGATACACTCACCACACTTGACAAGCTGTGCGAGGATAGGTGGATCGACCAGGCGGCGCGTGACGAAATGAAGAAGGCCTATTGCTTTCTTCGGACGGTCGAACACCGCCTGCAGATGGTGAACGATGAGCAGACGCAATCCTTGCCCGCAGAACGCAAGGACCTGGACCGCTTTGCCCGGTTTCTAGGCTTCGCTAACCGTGATGCCTTTGCCAAGGTGCTGCTCGGACATCTCGACAAGGTACAGCACTATTATGCGCGCTTGTTTGAGAAGCACCGGGATGCCGATCTACCCAAGTTGGCATTTCCATCGGACAACGATGATCACAAAACGCTCGATCGGCTTGCCGAGCTGGGGTTCCGCTCGCCGTTGGAAGCTTCCAGCATCATTCGTCACTGGCTAAGCGGCAATCATCGCCTGCTCAAGAACGAGGCGGCACGCAGCGGCCTCGAGGCGTTGTTGCCGGCGCTGTTAGAAGATATGGCGCGTACGGACAATCCTAATTCCACGCTGGTATTGTTCGATCATTTCCTCTCCAATCTGCACGGCGCTGCGCGCCTCCTGCCGCTGCTCCGGCAAAACCCTCAACTCATCACGCTGATCGTCTTGGTCCTCGGCGTTGCGCCACGTCTGGGAGACACGCTGGCGCGCTATCCTCAGGTCATAGATGCGCTGGTCGATCCAAGCTTTTTTGGTGCTTTTCCGGACGAGGTCGAGCTTGGACGACGATTTGATGTGGCACTCGCGCAGTCACGTCACGATGAAGACGTGCTCGATCGCATACGGATGTTTGGTCTGGAATACATGTTCCTTATCGGAGTACGAATCCTTTCCGGAACGGTCACAGCGCGTCAGGCAGGCGAGGCGTTTGCGCGGCTCGCCGATGCAGTCATACGTGCCGTGCATAGCGCGGTCGGTGATAGCTTCGCGACGGTCCACGGTCACATGCGCGGAGAGGAAACCGCAGTGCTGGCTATGGGTAAGCTGGGCGGTCACGAAATGACCGCGACTTCCGACCTCGACCTTATCCTGATCTACGATTTTGATGATCAATACCCGGAATCGGACGGTGCGCGGCCCCTTTATGGCGCCCAATATTTCGCGCGGCTCACCCAGCGGGTGATCAACAGATTAACCGCCCAAACGAACTACGGCGCCCTCTACCAGGTTGATATGCGACTGCGGCCCTCCGGCCGGGCCGGCCCCTTGGCCACCAGACTCGACGGTTTCGCGACCTATCAAGAGACCGAGGCTTGGACTTGGGAACACATGGCTCTCACCCGAGCGCGGGTTGTGTCCGCTTCGCCTGCGTTCAAGCTTCGGATACAGAGCGTCATCCAGGGCATCTTGCGGAGGCCGCGAGACGCAGAATTGACGGCTGGTGATGTGGTGGAAATGCGCGCGGCCATTGCCAAAGAGAAAGGGGACCGTGAACGTTGGGACCTCAAATATGCTGCCGGTGGGCTCATCGACATCGAGTTTGTCGCGCAGTATTTGCAGCTCATTTACGCTCATCGATCGCCCGACATTCTTGATACTTCGACTGCACGTGTCCTCGATAAGGCTTGGGCATTGCGCGTATTGACGGTGGAGGATGCGGAAATCCTTCGCCCAGCCGTGCAACTCTATCACGACCTCACGCAGATCCTGCGTCTATGCCTGCCAGGCCCGTTCGATCCGAAAACCGCCGGTGCAGGGCTTTTGCGATTGCTAGCGCGCGCCGCCGACGTTCCGGATTTCGCTACGCTTGATGCGACGCTGATCGATACGCAGGCGAAGGTACGTCAGAGTTTTGTACGAATTTTAGGAAAAGCGCCTTAACGGCAATTAAGCCGCATCTTCCTTTGGCAGGAGACATTGGGGTTCGAGTGGTAATCGCACCACCACGAGCGTGCCTTTGCCAAGGGTCGAGCGGATACGCATGCGCCCGCCGTGCAACTCGACCAGCGATTTCGAAATTGCCAATCCGAGTCCTGAGCCCTGATGGCTCTTGGTCAGCTGGCTTTCCACCTGTTCGAATGGCCGGCCAAGTCGAGCCAACGCATCTTTGGCGATGCCGATGCCCGTATCTGCGATAGCGAGAGTGATGCAGTGGTCGGTCGCTCGTCCGCGTACTGTGACACGGCCGCCGACCGGAGTAAATTTCACCGCATTTGAAAGTAGGTTAAGTGCAATCTGCTTGAGCGCGCGGCGGTCGGCACGCAATCTGAGCTCGGGCGATATTCTGGCGGACAGCTGCAGCTGCTTGTTTTGCGCTCGCGCAGCAACAACGCGCATGGCCTCATTGAGCAACGTATCGATGCTGAGATCCTCGAAATCAAGGCGAATGCGACCGGCCTCGATTTTTGACATATCGAGGATATCGTTGATGACCTCAAGCAGATATTGGCCACTGCCACGGATATCGCTGCAATATTCATGATATTTTTCTGCGCCAAGCGGCCCGAACATTCCGGATTCCATGATCTCGGAAAAGCCGATGATGGCATTGAGCGGTGTGCGCAACTCATGACTCATATTGGCGAGGAATTTCGATTTCGCCTGATTGGCTTCTTCAGCGCGGGTTTTTTCTTCGGCATATTTCTCGGCGAGTTCCGCCAAGCGCTGCTGCGATGCACGTAAATCTGCGACCGTCGCCATAAGTCGTTTTTCGCTATGAACCAGTTTTTCCTCGTGCGTCTTGAGTGCCGTGATATCCGTGCCAACCGACACGTAGCCGCCATCCTTGGTGCGTCTCTCACTGATGTGTAGCCAGCGTCCATCCTCGAGCTGTGCTTCAAACGTACGTGCACCAGGAACACTGGGGCCACCCGTGACGACCTTATTGCGCACGACCGGTTTGGCACCCGCTGCGACTACCGATTCGTAGGAGGCGCCGACGGTGATTGCTTCGTCGGGCAGATGATGGAGTCCTTGAAAATTGGAATTGCAGAGCACAAGACGATTGTCGGCATCCCACAGTACGAAGGCCTCCGGTATGGTTTCGATGGCGTCGCGTAGCCGCATATCGGCTGCGACGGTTTTCTCGACGAGGCTTTTCTGTTCCGTAATGTCGACAGCGATGCCGATTAGGTGGAGACCGGGTTCGCCGGCCTGGCGCACCAGTTCGCAGCGGGCGCGCAACCACACCCAGTGGCCGGCGGCGTGGCGCATTCGGAAGGCATGGTCAATCGTGGTCGCTGTGGCATCAGCGAGTTCAGCTGCGAGCTCGTAGAGCCGTACGTCATCCGGATGGACCAGCGCATTCACATCTCCGAACGACAGCAGATCACCTTTTGTATCGAGGCCGAGGATTTCGAACATCGATTGGGACCAGAAGATGCGGCCGCGGGCGAGGTCCCAGTCCCATAGCCCGCAGCGGCCACGGTTGAGCGCGGTATCGATGCGACTGCGGACCGTTTCGTAGATCAAGTCCGCTTCCCGCGCCCGTGTTGCCTGCCAATGAAAGGCGAAACCGAGAATGAGCACGACAAAGCCAGTGGTGGCCGACAACGTGACGGTGAGCGTCGTGAGCGAGCGCCATGAGGCAAGAGCCGCTTCCCGTGACTGGACCACCGCGAGCTGGCCGAACGGATTACCGAGCATGCGCACGGTCGCCAGCGCCCGTGTGTTGTCGGCCAGGATGATTTCCATGACGCCGGCGCCGGCGCCGAAGGTCGTCAGGGGCTGCGTTGGCCCAAGCAGGTCGATCAACCGCCGGCCGATTGTGGCGTCGTTGGCAGGCGTCGCCGCCGTGACCACACCATCCGCATTGGTCAGCAGGAAGTGCCGGCCAGCGCCCATCGCCCAGGACGGCAGCACGCGCGAGAGCACCAACTGCGGCTGTCCAATTGCATCGGCAGGCTGCTTAACTGGTTTTTGGAGACGCTCGGCAGCAAGATCGGCGACTGCCTCAAGCGATAGGGCATCATTGGTGAGGGTCTGCCGGCGGTGGTCGAGCACCTGCACGAGAGCACCGACGCAGATTGTGGCGAGAAAGGCGATGATCAGCACCGGAACGGCGCGACGCAGCAGAGGTTCGGCGTTCAGCAGCCGCCGATACGCCGGTTTGGCGACCGATTGCGCGAGGCCTTTGATAGAATCGGGATGTGTGGACGCACTCGCCACACCGGCGCGCGCCATAGACGGCCTCCGTTCGGAATTTCCCCTGTCACCCTCGAAACGGAAGGATGTGCCGCATCGCTTTCCGAATCACTTTTCGATTGGAATCGATGGGCACTGATTTGTCGAGAGTCAGAGGAGTCAAATGTTTAAAAAATGTTACCCACGGATAGTTTTGCAACAAAATGACACCGGCACTACTGCCGTTTACGGTGCGGCCAGCGCGCGCTCGACGATGTCGGCCAGATCACGGGAAAGGCTGGGCGCCGCCTTGATACGGGTTAGGGCAGCTTCCGCTTTCGCGCGCCGACCGCTTTCGAGCATGCGCCAGGTTCGAAAGGCGGTGGCGAGCCGCGCAGAAATCTGCGGGTTTTTTGGGTCGAGACTGAGCACGGTTTCCGCCACGAAATCGTAGCCGAGGCCGTCAGCCCTATTGAATTGGGTGGCATTGCCTTGCGCGAATGCGCCGATCAAGGCGCGCACACGATTTGGATTAGCGAGCGAGAACGCGGAATGGGCAGTGAGACCGCGCACGGTTTCAAGTGCATTCGGCTGCGGGCTAGTGGCCTGTAACGAAAACCACTTGTCCACCACCAGTGCGTCCGAAGCATAGCGCGCATAGAAATTGGCGATGGCATGCTTGCGCTCCGGCACATCGTGCAGAGACAGCGTTGTGAGCGCTGCCATCCGGTCGGTCATGTTGTCAGCGACTTCGTATTGGTGTGCAGCACGTTCGATGGCCGCGGGTCTGCCAGCCGCCGCCAATAGGTCGAGCGCGACATTGCGCAAAGCCCGACGGCCTGCGCCCGTCGCGTCGGGCGAGTATCTGCCGGACGTGGTCAAACCCTCGTATGTTTTGGTGAGCGCCGGACCGAGCCGCTCACCGATCTCCGCGCGCAATGCAGTGCGGGCGCGGAAAATTGCATCCGGGTCGATATCACGACCGATCTCGCGTGCGATATCGCTTTCACCGGGTGGGATCAGTGAAAGCGCAATGAAAGCGGGTTCAAGGGTAGAGTCCCCGAGAATAGCGGCAAGAGCCACCATCAGTTTCTCGTCAGCGTGGGGCAGTCGGCCCGCGCGCAAAGCCGCTACGTTGTCGATGAGCAGATTCATCGAAATAGATTGCAGCGCCTGCCAGCGGTTGAACGGGTCACTATCGTGCGCGGCCAGAAAAGCAAGTTCGTCGGCATTGAGATTAGTGATGAGCTTTATCGGTGCCGAGAACCCGCGATTGATCGACAATACAGGGCATTCAGCAAGGTCATCGAATTCAAAGGTTGCCGCCGGTTGGCTGAGTACGGCAACACCGCCCTCGATCGCGTTGTCTGACTTAAGAGGGAGATCGCGGCCATTCTTGCCGACCAGACCAATCGACAGCGGAATCATCATCGCCTCTTTGAGAGGCTGACCCGGCGTTGGCGGGATGACCTGCTTGCACTCAAATATGTATTTCTTGCGCGTTATATCGAAATTGGTAGTGACCGTTACTTGGGGAGTCCCGGCTTGATTGTACCAACGCATGAACTGTGTCAGGTCGTGCTCACTCGCATCCGCGAAACACTGAATGAACTGTTCGACTGTTGCGGCCTCTCCGTCGTGGCGCGCGAAATAAAGATCCATTCCGGCTCGAAATTTTTCTTTGCCAATCAACGTTTGCACCATGCGTACCAACTCGGCGCCTTTCTCGTACACAGTGGATGTGTAGAAGTTATTGATTTCCTTATAAGTCTCAGGGCGAACCGGATGCGCCAAGGGCCCCGCGTCTTCGATAAACTGCGCTGCACGAAGGCCACGAACGTCGGCGATCCGCTTCACCGGGCGCGAACGCATGTCGGAAGAAAACTCCTGATCTCGAAAAACGGTGAGACCTTCTTTTAGGCAAAGCTGGAACCAATCGCGACAGGTAATGCGATTACCCGTCCAGTTATGGAAATATTCATGCGCGATCACGGCTTCGATCTGGGCAAAATCCACGTCAGTAGCTGTCTCAGCGCTGGCTAGAACATATTTGTCATTGAAGACGTTCAAGCCTTTGTTCTCCATCGCGCCCATGTTGAAGTCTGAAACGGCAACGATCATGAAAATATCGAGATCGTATTCGCGTCCGAAAACATCCTCATCCCAGCGCATGGCTCGTTTAAGCGAATCCATGGCATAGGCGCACCGGTTTTGCTTGCCGTGCTCGACATAGATGCGCAGTGTCACGTTGCGTCCAGACATGGTGGCAAAGCAATCCTCAACGCAGGCAAGGTCGCCGCCGACCAACGCAAAAAGATACGATGGCTTCGGGTGCGGATCGTGCCATACAACGAAATGACGTTTGCCTGGGGCATCTCCGCTCTCGACGAGATTGCCGTTTGAGAGCAACACGGGCGCTTCTGCTTTGTCGGCCTCGATGCGCGTGGTGTAGACGGCCATCACGTCCGGTCTGTCAGGAAAAAACGTGATACGGCGAAAACCTTCGGCTTCGCATTGCGTACAATAAGTGCCATTTGAGCGATAGAGGCCCGACAGCTGGGTGTTGGCGGAGGGATCTACGGCCGTTTCGATCTCCAGCTTGAACGGACGGTTCGGGGGCTGTGGAATCGTGAGGCCGTCAGACGTCGCGACAAAGCTGTCGCCGGGGAGGGTCTGTCCGTCGAGCTTGAGTGACACCAGCGACAATCCGTCGCCATCCAATACCAGCGGTGCAGAAGCATTTTTGGGGTTCGGTTTGAACGTGAGGATCGCGCGGACCCTTGTGGCAGTGGGATGAAGTCCAATGTCGAGCGAAACCGTCTCTACCAGCCAGTCGGGGGGGCGATAGTCTTTCAGACGGATAGGCTGGGCAATATCGGTTCGCATGGCCTTTGATCTAGGATGTCCAGTCGGCGATTGGAAGAAATTAACGTACCGGCTCAGCGTGGCCGATCACACGTTTGATCGGTGGTGATTGCTGTTTTAGTGCCCGCTCCAGCGCGTCGACGTTTTCGTGCACGCTCTGCACGCTCAATAGCGGATCGACGCGGCAATGGAAGTTGACGATCTCGCCCTCATCTGTCTCGCGCACCCGCACATCGTGTACATCGCGAATGTTACGGTTTTCGGCTGCCAGCTCCGACAGCGCGATGGCAACCGCCTTGACCCGCTCCGGCGAAGCGTCCCGGCCAGAGGCCTCCTGAGGCTGTAACGGTTCAATGTGCGTCTCCACCTCGACACCGGGACCAAGTTCCGCCGCTATCGCATCCTCCAAACCGTCTGCCAAGTCGTGCGCAGATCGCAAGGAAAGCTTTCCATCTACCTCGAGGTCAAGCGCCACTGCCAACCTATCCTTAAGTTCATGCACCGTGACGTGGTGAACCGCGAGCGCGCGGTTGCGTGCAATAACCATGACACGATCAAGAACGGTCTCATTGTTAAGCGCTACGGGCTCGGTGGTAACCACTGGCTCAGCGCCTGGCATCTGCTTGCGGATGGCGGCCGCCACGTCCTCTTTGAGCGCGCTTACGCTATCGAGCGGCAGCGTACGGCTAACAGCAACGCCAAGATCGATGAAGGTCTGCCCGCCGACCGCGCGCGCCCGTACATGCTCGACTTTGACCACTCCTGGCACGCGTGTCGCAATGGCCGTGATTTTTTCCGAGGCTCCTGGCGGCGCGACATCGGTCAGTGTGTCGATGGTTCGCTTGCCGAGGCGCCAGCCGGCGACACAAACTAGTGTTGCCACGACGAGCGCAGCGACCGAATCCGCCCACGCCAGCCCGTAGTGCACACCGAGAAGGCCAATCAACACAGCGAGCGAAGACCACAGGTCAGATGAAAAATGTAGCGCGTCAGCCTCGAGCGCCTGGCTCGAAGTCTTTTTAGCTGTGTCCGAAAGCGCGCGTGCGCGGAAGAAATCAACGACAATCGACGCTATGATCACCCCGAAGGCCCACGCGGTAGCCTCGACGACGTGGCCCTCATTCTCGGTGAGACGCTTGACCGCTTCCCAGATCACGACGCCGGAGAGCAAGAACAGCAATGTGGTTTCGGCCAGCGCTGACACCGCTTCTACTTTGCCGTGACCATAATGATGCTCAGCGTCGGCCGGTTTATTGGAAATACGTACCGCGACATAGGTCATGATCGTGGCACCCAGGTCGATTAACGAATGGCCGGCCTCCGAAAGGATTGCCAGGGAACCCGTGGCGAAGCCGACCAACGCCTTGGCGACGGTCAGTCCGGCCGAAGCCGCGATCGAGGTAAGGGCAACCTGTTCTTTTTCGGTCTGCATGCGGCCGCCGGTCTAGCCTAAGCTGGAGCAAATTTCGAGAATGGCCGGGAACCCATCTGTCACAGGGTCATCGGCCTTCCGCCTTCTGCTGCCGACCGGGTCACGGCGTCAAGAATGCGAATATTTGCGAGTAACTGCCCGGTCGTGAAGCGATAAGGCGCTCGGCCCTCCACGGCATCGGCCCAGGCCTCGAAATTCATCCTCACGGTATTGATGTGGTCGTAGCTGCGTGTCTGGCGACTGCCATCCGGCCCGCAATGCGCGAAACTCGATGGAATCCCCTTGTCGACATTGCCGCCTTCTTGTACTTCGACCCAGCCTTGGTCGCATACCAGCGTAAACCGGCCGTAGAACGGCGGCGTCGACAGGCAGGTGATGCGGCCACGTGCGCCATTTTCGAAATCGATCTCTGCGCTGACGAAATCCTCCGAAGGCGCGGAAAAAATCTGAGAAGCAGTACGGGCGGTTACGCGCACGGGGTTGCCGGCAAAAGACACGAACATGTCGCCAAGATGAATACCGAGTGCGGTCCATGCGCCGGCTGGCGCGTGCCTTGGGTCTCGTCGCCAATTCGACGGATCCATCTTCCGAAAATTGTTGTGACTGACATTGGCGTCCAGATGCAGCACGCGTCCGAGGACGCCGCTTTCAAATAGGTGCCGCATCTCCTCCATCGCCGGCTCGTAGCGCCGTTCATGGCCGATGCCGAGCACGCCGCCAGCCTTGGCGCAAGCCGCGAGGATCCGTTCGGCACTCGCCGTGGTAAGGGCGAGCGGCTTCTCGCAGAAGACCTGTTTGCCGGCACCAAGCGCCGCGACGGTCATTTCTTCATGGAGCAGGTGAGGGGTCACAACGGCGACAGCATCAATATCAGGACGGTTGAGCAATACCTTGTAGTCATCCGTCAAATCGAACTTGTGGGCGACCGCGAACGGCACCGCCATCTTGGTGTCGACATCGCATCCGGCCACGACCTTGAAGCGCGGGCTATCGGCAAGGCAGGTCACAATCTGTTTGCCCCACCAACCGAGGCCAATAATGCCAATCCGGATCACTGCCTGACTTCCTGAAAAGCTTCCGTCACCAGCATGCTGGCCTCGGGGCAATTGTGCAATGGCCGGGAATTGTTGGTTTAAGCGGATGCCGCCGTCGGCTTGGCAGGCGACTCGGAAAATCTTGCCTGCGCCGTCGATTCATCCGCGTGGGAATCGAGTCGTTCGGGGTGGCTCAAAAGGTCACGTACCGCGGCGAGGAAACGGCCGACTAGTTGAGCATCTGCGAGGCGGTGGTCAGCTCGTAAGAACAATGGCATGACGTTGATTGATACAAATTGGTTCGAGCGCGCGACCACTTTGCTTTCTACCGGTCCCAGCGTCAAATTGAGCGAGTCGGCCCGGTCAGGAAATCGCGTCGGTTTGTAGATGCGCATCGGTGGCGCCCCGCGAAATGACAGATCATTCACCGTTACACAGCTTGCTCGCGTAGCATCGAGCCTGCCTAGACTAGGCAGGGGCATATGACGGTCGAGAAAGCCGTACAAACGCAATACTTGGCGAAACCAAAAGCCAGAGAACCAACGCAATCTTGCCAAGTCGCGATCCCGGTCTCCTTCACCCCGCCCCGCTTGCAGTAGTCGTTGCCAGATTTCCAGACCGATTTGCTCGAGACTTTTTGAATTTGCGTGTGAGATCAGCAGCAAATCCATTTCGCCATTTCGATGGTGGAAAAACGCCATACGTATATTCACGTCCCGAAAGGCATATATGCGGCGTCCGACCAATCGGACGTTCATTTCCGGAAATTGCTCCAGAGCTAAAGCCGCCGCTCGTATTAGCGCGTGCGCGACCGTTATCAGGATGCGGCCGTTGCGATTGCGTTCACGCAGAAAAGCCTGGAGCGCGTCGGCGTCGATTTCTGTGCCCCAGACCATAATTGGGTCAACTTGGCTCGCTGCCGCGGCATGGAGATAAAAACGATTGTAGAGTGGGATTTGGCGATCGGGTATCGCGCGCTTAGCCAGAGGCCACTTCATGGTCGTATCGCCTTTTGGGCTCCAGAGGTGACACACACCGAGCTGCGGTCACTCGGGGTGCCGTTGCGACACCGGCGCTTGGTCCAGCACAAAGCTGACAATATCCATGATGGTGCGAAAATTCGAGGGGTTGACGTGATTGCTGTCAAATCGGATTCCGTACACTTCTTCGATGTGAAATATTAAGTCCATTAGTAGCAAAGAATCCAGTAAACCGCTTTCTAACAGGTCGGTTCGCAAAGTTACTTCCGTATAGCGCGCACCTCGAGCCTGCACCAACTGCACGATGTCCGTTTCCAGCTGCTTTCGATCAACCGTCATTGGGATTGCGTCAAGGAATCGCGTGCATAAGATTGACGCGCGTTAGGCGCCAGGATCCGTGGAGCGAGCAGCGCGAGCGCCGCACGGTCTATCTTGTAGCCCGAAGTGAGAGGGAATCGGTCGACGACTTCATAGTGCACGGGCAGTTTGTAGGGAGGAAGCTCCCGCTGGCAGGTCGCACGAATTTGCGCGAGATCAATTGGCCGATCGTCTCGTGATGTCAGGAACAGGATAAATCGCATATCCTCCCCCCGAGCCGCCGGGATAGCAACGGCAGACGTTTGGGGAAAGGCTGCCTCCACCACTCCTTCGATCTCGGCCGGGTGAACGCGATGGCCTTGAACTTTGACCAGCAAGTTGGCGCGGCCATGGAGATAAAAAAAGCCATCTTCGTCGCGATGAGCGAGATCACCGGTTTGCAGCCAGCCGTCGTCACTTAGCACATCAGCCGTGGCCACCGGATCCTGCCAATACCCAAGCATCACGTTTTCGCCCCGAGCGCACAGCATGCCGACGTCGCCGGGCGGTAGTTCACGTTTTGCCTCGTCCATGATGGCAAGTTCGACGCCCCATATCGGTTTGCCGATCGAACCGCGGCGAATATGGAGCTGCTGACAAGGCAACGATGCGAGGCGTGCGACCGCTTCCGATTGACCATACATGACATGGAATGATGCGGGGGAAATACGAGCCGCAATTTCCGCCGCCAAATCGTAGCGCAATTCGCCACCGGCAACGGTCATGTATCGCAGTGCCGGGAGGGGTCGTTCTCCGAGCCGCCCGTATTTCAACAACATGCCGTACACCTCAGGAACTGCAGAGAAGCTCGTAGCTCCCAATTCATGTAGTGCGTCAACAATCAAAGAGGGGAATGTCAGCGCCCGGCCAAGGAGGAGCGTGGCGCCCGATAATATATGAGTTTGCAGGACGGAGTTGCCGAACGCGTGACAGAACGGGAGTACGACCAGCGCTCGATCATCTGCGCAAATAGGCAACTCGTGCAAAATCGATTCGGCATTGGCCAACAGGTTGCGGTGGCTAAGCATGACACCCTTTGGCATGCCCATAGACCCCGATGTGAAGAGCAACATTGCCAGGTCATGGTCTTTCCGGCGCGGAGGAACGAAAGAAGTTTCCTCGATGCTGTCTTCTGCCAACTTTAACGTTGCGATGAGGGAGGAATATTCCTGCGAGTTGAAATCCTCCTGGCAACTGATCAATACATCAGGCCTGCACAACTCGTGGATCTTTCGCCGGCGCAAAGTTTCCAGCGAAACGGGAAGAGGTACAACGACACAGTCGGCGAGAAGTGTGCCGTAAAATGCAGCCAGATATTCGGGTGAATTGGAAAGCTGCAAAGCCACGCGTGCTCCCGCTACGTAGCCTGGCCGGTTACGTAAGTATCTTCGCACGCGCTCCGCCGCGCAGAGTATCCAGCCGTAAGAAAAAGTGCCCGCTTTTGTTACCATCGCCGGATGATCCGCACGAGCACGAGCGACGTCGAAAAAAGCTGCCCCCAGATTGACCGCGGTCATTGGGCTGGGCGCGTGATAACCTGCGGCAGCAAGGCCAGTGGTCCCCGCCGAGGCTTCGGCCGGTGTGCCAACTTGCAAAAGAAGGGTATCCATACTCATCCCGCGGCCCCACCGCCGTGTGCGAGTTTGAACCTTCAAGCCCCGCCTAACTGTTGCGGGGCCAGACTTAGTGTACCTCGCACCAGATCAAACCAGAAATGGGCAAGCCCTCAAGGAAGGCTAGGGCCTCAGGCGCGAAATCATTAGCGCGTTTCGGCACGCTAATGAAGGCTCAATAAATCCCCGGAATGAGCCGATATGTACGCGCCATATAGGCGCGGTACTCGTCACCGAAGGTCTCCAGCATCATGCGCTCCTCGTGACCGACCCGCGCGAAGAACAATGTGCCAAAACCAACAATGCCTGATAATCCTGCGATCCAATTCGGCAACAGTAGCGCTTGCGAGATCGCCCACAGCCAGAATGAAGCATACATCGGGTGACGTAGCTTTTCGTAGATTCCACGAGTCACCAAGGCGTGTTGTTGGCGGACCTCGAGCGTGATCGACCAAGCGCGACCAAGGTCGCGGTGCGTGCGATGGAGCAGGGCCATCCCGGCAATCAGAATGAAGGTTCCGAGCCAGGCGCGGACCGGATGGAATGCATAGTCGGCAAATTTTGGCTGGTCGGTGAGCACATAGATCAGCGGAACCACGAACAAGCCGGTATAGGAAATCGCCATCAACGTTTGTTCGCGAATACGTTCGCGTCGATCTGCGACTGGTGTCTTACGAGCCCGCCGTTGATGCGGATAGCGAATAATGTAGTACGCTATGCATCCAAGTCCCCAGATGAGTTTGGCAACGAACAAAGTCATCAGCCTGCGCTCACCATTCGATCCGCCTCATGGACGATCTCGGGTCGTTCCCGCATTAGCCATTGGTATCATGCGCGTGACGAAATATCACAGCGAAAGCATTTTACCCAAGGTAATGGGTTGATCAGCTGCGATGACATGCAATAAAGATCAAGTTATATCGCGCTTGGGCATCGCTGATTAATTGGGGGAAACTGTGCGGATTTCGTCGCTATTCATTGCTCTTTTCGTTGGCCTGACAGTCTTTTCCAGCAATGCCCAAGCATCCGGCCATATCTACCTGTTGAGAGGGCTCGCAGGCATTTTTTCCACCGGGCTGGATACCCTTGACGAAAAGCTGCTTCAACGAGGCTACGCCGCCACAATTCACAGTCACGACAGCTACGATTCGCTCGCCGCAGAAGCGGCCCGTTTACAGAAAGGCGGCAAAGGCCCGATCATAATTATTGGACATTCACTCGGAGCGGACGCTGCCATTTTCATGGCTGAAAAAATGAAGGCCGCCGGAACTCGGGTTGCATTGATTGTGACCTTTGGTCCCACAATGAATTTGGTAGCGCCGTCAAATGTCTCACAGGTCATCAACTACTATACAGGCAACACCCTGGTGACCAAGGGCCCGGGGTTCAAAGGGGCAATTTCCAATATCAATTTAAATGCGGCCCCTGACATCAATCATTTAAATATTGAGAAGAGCAATCGTCTCCAGGCCAACGTTATCTCAAAGATTCAGGCAATCGCCGGGCGCGGCCACTTCGATCCTTCTGCCTCTGCGCGATAGGGAATTTTACCCTGCTATTTGAGCTCCGCCGAATTATGAAGCCGAGTTATTGACCGGACTGGCAATCAATCAAACGAATTTGCGATACCCACAAATCTACCCACGAAGCGTGAGCGAATAGTGGGGGTCGGCGAACAATGTCCGCTTTTGGACCCAAAGCGAATAAAGATGGATTTTGGCCAGCGATGGTCTGCTACTGACCCAAAGCGGACATCACTGTCGCTCTGGACTGAAAAATCAAGTCCAATCCAACGATAAAAACCGGCAGACCTATCACAATAAAAAAAACGAAGGCTCCGATGCGGTCGTACCGATTGAGCGGCCGGATGATGAAGTATCTCAACGCCGTCGCGGCGAGCAAAAGCAATATGAGTATGCCAAGAACCGCAAGCGCCATAGGTTCGGACTCTCTGTCTCGGTGGCGGAATTTTTTTGTGTTAGACCGCAAAGACTACAATATCGCCAACAGTCAAAGGATTCGTGGCAACTCAATACCGTTGCAAAGTTATGCAGCTATGATTTTCATCCACGTCATCTCGGAGATCCCGACACCCAAAGCGGACATCGCCTGCTGCTTCCCGCGCCCGATTGCCTATTGGGCAAAGCACCCGCCTGATGACAGGAACGTGAGCCTCAAGAACCCATGGGTGTAGTAGGGTGGGGGCGGAATACTCGTCTATGCGTATCAACCGCCTCATCGCGCTGATGACCGCCGGTACCGTCGCGGTGCTGGCGCTTGGCGAAGCCGCTCGCGCTGATCTTCTGATCCAAATCGACAAATCTGTCCAGCGCATGACTGTCACGGTTGACGGCAAGCAGCTTTACGACTGGCCGGTGTCGTCTGGGGGACGCGGCTACGACACGCCGAGCGGCAGCTTCAAGCCATTCCGCATGGATATCGATCATCGCAGCGATGAGTGGGACGATGCGCCGATGCCTTATTCCATCTTCTTCACCAAGATCGGCCATGCCATTCACGGCACCTACGAGCAGCGCAATCTCGGCCGTGCGGTGTCGCACGGCTGCGTCCGGCTATCGGTGAAGAACGCGGCCACGCTATGGGAACTGGTTAAACGGCAGAAAATGGCTAACACCACTGTAGTGCTAGGCGGCGCGATCCCCGGCGCCGGGTCACCCCCGGTGGCGCGCTCCCGGCCGATGCCGCTAACGCCAGAGGAACCACTCACTGCCGCCCCGATGCCACAGGACCAGCCGCGCTACGACGACGACCGGCCGCTGCTGCCGTTCCCATTCTTCTTCGGGCGCTAAGCGCTAAACAAGACACAAAGCGGCAGAACACGGGCGTGATCCCCCGCATCGCGCATGTGGAGTAACAGCGGAAATTGAGATTTGATGCCGCCATGTCTGCGTTTGACCCAAAGCGGACATCAGCCTGATCAATATCCAGACCGATTGTCGATGCCGCTGTGGCCTGTCATCACTCGATATCGTCCATCAATGCTCTGCTCGCGCCCCATTATTGCGCGGGCGCCCCGATTGCCACCGGGCGGACTGGCGAACCGGAGTTCCCCTGAGCGCGCAGCGGCAGGATCATCGTGCAGGACACCCAAACTTTGTCGTTGGCGAGCGCCCCAAGGTTGGCGTTCTGTATTTGATAGATGCCGGCTTGAGTCAAATTGTGATGGTGGATGGCAAATGGAGTGTTTGGCGGCGTGCCGGCCGGTGGGCTCGCCTTGCCCTGGAGGAAGCCGTCCGCCACCGGATCTGTAAACGGGTTATCGAGCGCGAGCAGCACGACCTGCTTCTCTTCGATGTATTTGGCAGCGTCGTAAGCGAGCCCTGGGCCCTTTGTGTAATAGAATTTCTCGGTGTCGGGGTCTTTCCAGTTATCGCCCCAGCCGGTGTAGATGTAGAGCACATCGCCGGGCAGCAGGCCGCGATTTTGGAGCCCCTGCACGTTGAGCATCCCCTCGATGTCCTTGGCGGTGACGGCCTCGCCCGGCTTCATCGCCGTGCCCTTGCCAAGATAGGTCTTTGCATCGAGCAGCACCGCGGTGGTAACGATCGGCGGCACTTTCTCAATCCCCAGCTTCTGCAAGGGTGAGTCGGGCGTGGGCTTGATGTCGGATTGTTTGTAGCCGCTGTAATAGCGGGCCTTATCGGCTGGGAATTCGCTCTTGCCGTCCCATGGTTCGGGCAGCACCGCAAAATGCCCGATGGCATCCATCTGGGTGCCCTGAGCGCCAGGCTCTCCACTCACTGTCTCCTCGCCGTTGAAGGCATGGACCGTGCCGGGAATGCCGACCGTCGGCCGATACTTATCGCGCAGCGGCACGCCAAAAGGCGATTGCGGCATGGTGTTCGAGCGCAGATGTGAAAGCTCATACGAATTGGCCCGGGGGTTTGCGAGGGACTGCGCGCAGCGCTGCCAAGTCGCGGAGCCGAGTGTATTGGCCATCCCGAGTTCGTCGCCCGCTCCCCACCGCGATGGACCGGTGGTGGTTTGTGCTTCGGCCACCGAAACCAACGCGCTAGCGGCCGCGAGCGTCCACACAAATCGCGAAGTAAACATCATTCGTCTCCCCTGATATTCGTCGCGAACGCGGTGTGTTCGAGCCGTGCCCGTGCCACTCGGCACGCATGTCACCAAGCTCAAACCAAATGATGGCGCTGAACGTTGCCAGCGACAAGGACTTGCCCGCGACCCGCCACCCAGCCGGTGTCAGACTACACCTAGGCCAGCGGTCACCTTGTGAACTCGCAATGCCTGCTTTTGACCCAAAGCGGACACGCTCAAACCAGGCTCCTTCCGTTGGAACCGCTGAGGAACTTCTTCTCTGCCTTAAAAAGGTAATTTGATGCGGTGTGGCGGATACATCGCAGAGTCGGATTATTGATACGATCGCTTTTGAGATTGGTAGTTCGGTAGGTCGAAAGGTTTGCGCTTCAATTGCAACGCTCAATTCGCGTGATAATTTTGCGCTATCTCGATTCTTTGCGGGCAATAGCAAAGCGCGAGCACATGCGGACAAAAGATCTTCAAGCGTCGGAGGAAAAACGAGCTTACTTCCGCTTGCTCCGGTACCTCGTCAGTAACGAACTTCAGGCCTCCTATAGAGAGGATCAAGCACGACCTTTGCAGCTCACAGACCTCCTGAAAGAGCTTGAACATCACGAGCCGTTTAAAATTCACTAGACGCGCGCCTTTTGAGGAGACGAGCCATGGACGACGCACAAGTAGGGTGGATCGCAGCCATCATCATCGGCGGAGTTGCAGGCTGGCTGGCAGAACGATTCATGAAGAGTGAAATGGGGATCCTGATGAATATTGTGCTCGGTGTCATCGGGGCGGCGGTTGCCAGCGCCATTTTTAGCTTCTTGGGGATCCACCTAGGGGGATGGATTGGCTACCTGATTGCCGGGTTCATCGGCGCGGTCTTGCTGATTTGGATCGTGCGGGCGGTACAGGGGACACGCCGGCCGGTTTAAGCCCAACCAATCGCCCGGGGCGACAAGTACGCAACATCCGCATCTTGGCCGTTGAGGGCTTATCGGCCGATGTTTGAGCAATTCGTTCAATATGTCCTAGGTGAGGTCCGGTTGATCGCGGAGGCTCCGCTGGTCTTTGGAGCGGCCGTCTTGTTCCTGGGCGCAATGATCTGGGTAGCGCTGAGGTGGCGCTATTCCGGCATCATTGAACATAGGAACCGTATCATAGCGCTCTACAAAGCGCGGCTAAATGGTGCGACACCAGATCAAGCCAAGGCCAAAATAGACAGCCTTGAAGGGCAAGTGGCCAGCCTCAAAAACCGCGAATGGCCGAAACTTACATCCGCCGCTGTGACAGATTTTGAAAGTATCCTTGCATCACAAGGATCTCATGTCGTTTCTGTTTTGCCACAGGATAAGGATTCGGTCTTTTTGGCTCGCGACCTAGTCGATGCGTTCAAGCGGATTGGCTGGAAAGCAAAGCGCGATATGAGCATGAATGACGTCCCCGACGGATTAAGCGTTTGGCCGCAAGATGATGTGGCCCGCGCTATATGTAATGCCCTGATGATGGCCACTGGCGCGCTAGTGACGCTAAGAGAGGACCAACATCTCAAAGACCAAGGCACTTATGCCATTGGCATAGGATACAAGCTGGACTAACGGCGCGCAGCGGATCCGGGCTGGCGAAGGCCGTCGTTCTGTAAGCGGGCGGCGCCCAAAGCGGACACTGGCTGACGTCACCCCGACCCCTTCCTGTGTCCTAGTTTGAATCGGTGCCCCGTGTCTTCTGTGGTTGCCAAACCTATCACTATTACAGTTACCGACGTCGTTCGTGTTTCCGGCTTGCTGCAAACGCCGGTACGGGCACGAGCTTGCTACGTGCTGGCACATGGCGCGGGAGCGGGAATGGATCATCCCTTCATGGGAGCTGTCGCGGCAGAACTTGCAGGGCGCGGCATTGCCACTTTGCGATTCCAGTTTCCATACATGGAGCGTGGCGCCAGGCGGCCCGATCCGCCGCAATTGGCGCAGGCAACGGTCCGCGCCGCCGCGGCCGCGGCGCTGCGCTTACTACCGGGACTTCCGCTCATTGGCGGCGGCAAATCGTTCGGCGGCCGGATGACATCGCAGACGCAAGCGAAAGCTTCTCTGCAAGGCGTGCGTGGATTAGCATTCCTTGGATTTCCGCTACATGCGGCCAGCCACCCATCGCAGAACCGCGCCGAACATCTTTTTGACGTGCAAATCCCGATGCTGTTCTTGCAAGGCACCCGCGATAAGCTGGCTTCGCTCGATCAACTTGAGCCGCTTTGCAAAAAACTCGGCAGGCGCGCAACGCTGAAACTGTTTGCGGATGCCGATCACTCCTTTCATGTGCCGGCACGGACAGGCCGGAAAGATGCGCAGGTTCTTGGAGACGTGCTGGATGCGCTGGCTGCGTGGTTCGACAGTGTGATCGCTCCGCCCGCAAAATCCGCCCTCTATTGACCGGTTGCATGTCCGCTATTGTAGTAACAGCGGACATCGTCCGCTAATGTTACGCTGCGCTTTGAGCGTTACCGACACCAAAGTAAAAAACTAGCAACGAAAAACATTTCTCCTATGAATGGATAATTCGCAGCCACAAAAGCTGTACCTAGACCAAACCAGATACTCACAGAGACATATCTCAAAGCTTTGGCACTCCACAGCGTCACCGATACCAAGGTTGCCGGCGACATTGTGACAAACGCATTTACGTTGCTTCTGACGGTTAACGTCGTTTCCCACAATCAAGGACCAACGAGAAAATATCGTCCGTACGTGTGATCGGAGGCGCGCTGACACCACTGAGTATCGTCTCAATCTGGGACACCGAGTGACACCAAAGCGCCTCAGTGAAGGGAGTACGATTGGCACCAAACCGGCAAGTAGAGAAGTCCGGGAATGGATGAAAAGGGAGAGTCCCATGTCACAAGTGATGCGTACGACCGCCGTGCGTCATACTGTCCTTGGATTGGTGCTTAGTTGCTTGGCGACGTTTTCGATCGCCGCTGCGAACGCTGGCGACTTTGATGGGCCAGGAAACAACCGCTACCAATACGGCGCGCCCATTGAGCGCGATGGAATTTGCCGCATTTTTCACGAGCGACGAGTTGACCCGTACGGGCGCGAGACTGTTCACCGCATTCGAATGTGCGATGAAGGTCCCGTTTATCCCTCGTTGAACGGGACGGCGGTGCCTCCGGACTACGGATACAAACCACGACAATATTACCAGCCGTCACCGTCGGGTTATGACTCGTATCCGCGCCCGCCTGCGGCGATCGGCCAGGGTTATTAACTAGACTACGCGAGACGAAAGGAGAGTGACATGGCGAAGAGCTTGGTAGCACTCGGTACTGCGGCAGCAATCGGCGCTGCTGCGTTGACAACTCCCACTCCGGCCGCGGCTCAGGCATGGCTCGCGCCCGTGATCGTCGGCTCCGTCCTTACGGGGGCCTTCGTGGGGGCAGCAGCAGCCTCGCCTCACT
>DAHUXA010000370.1 GCA_027307405.1 Hyphomicrobiales bacterium
CGACGCTCTAGAACGAGGCAGCCCGAGACGAAAACCCGGTCATGCGGTAGCCAACCCGCGGCATGAGAGCTTGTTCAACCGGCGTCTTTGGTCTCTGCCTCCTGCCGTGTGCGCCTGCTTGTTCAATCGCGTTCCGGTCTTGCCGGAGACGAGAGTCTGCGTCCCACCTCTTGACTGCGAACATGAGAGCAGTCCGCTGAAAAACCTCGCCATGGCGATGGCGTCATGATTCAATTTTTTTGTGACGAATCGGCGGAGGCTGGCATGCGGGGCGTATTTGTGGATCAAGGTGGGCTGTTTTCCTACATCGCACCCGAGGCTCGGGTTCCGGCGAACCATCCGCTGAGGAAGATCCGCGAGCTTGTGCGCGATGTGCTCGGCGAGCTGAACCGTAGTCTAGGAAGGCTGTACGCGAGCGAAGGCCGCCCGTCGATTCCGCCGGAGCAGCTACTGAGCGCGCTGCTGCTCCAGGTGTTCTACGGCATCCGGTCGGAACGCCAGCTGATGGAGCAGTTGAATTACAATCTGATGTACCGCTGGTTCGTGGGCCTTTCGCCCGGCGATCCGGTCTGGGACCCGACCACCTTCACCAAGAACCGCGACCGGCTGCAGAACGGGGAGGTGTTTGCCAAGTTCATGACCAAGCTTCTGAACCATCCGCAGGTCAAGCCGCTGTTGTCGGACGAGCATTTTTCGGTGGACGGAACGCTGATTGAGGCGTGGGCCTCGCACAAGAGTTTCCGCCCCAAGGACGGCAGCGGCGACGAAGACGGCGGAGCCAACTTCCACGGCCAGCAGCGCAAGAACGACACGCATGCCAGCACCAGCGATCCCGACAGCCGTCTCTACCGCAAGGCTGCCGGGCGGGAGGCGAAGCTCTGCTACATGGGCCACGCCGCGATTGAGAACCGGCATGGGCTGGCGGTGGCCGGCACCGTCACGTTTGCCACCGGCACTGCCGAGCGCCGCGCTTCGGAGATCATGCTCAAGGCCAAAGCCAAGAAGGCCGGCCGCCGCATAACGGTTGGCGAAGATAAGGCCTATGACACCGCCGATCATGTGGCCAATCTGCGCGCCCTCAATGTCACGCCGCATGTGGTGCAGAACGACAGCATCACCACAACCGGCAAGCGCCGGCAGAGCGCCATCGACGGACGCACCACGCGGCACAAAGGCTACGGTCTATCGCAATCGTGCCGAGCGATGATCGAATGCATCTTCGGTTGGGGCAAACAGCACGGCACGATGCGCAAAACAAAACATCGCGGCATAACCAAGGTCACTACCGATTTCATGCTCAATCTGATCGCCTACAACCTGATCCGCATTCCCAAATTGCTGACGGCCTAGCCGACAGCGCTCACAACCAGTCGGTCGCCCCACGAGTTCGAAGACAAAAGGACAGAAAAAGCGCTACTCTCCACGTTCTTCAGCGGACTGCTAGGGTATCTCATGGCCTACCAAGGGCGTGGCGAAGCCCACCAGAGCCAGGGCGACTATGACCGCGCTATCGCCGATTTCGAACAGGTTATTGAACTCGATCCGAAATATA
>DAHUXA010000371.1 GCA_027307405.1 Hyphomicrobiales bacterium
GAAGCGCCGGCCAAGTCGAAACTGTCATGGGTCTTCAGGCACCTCGATTTGGCCGTTTAACGCGGCGAGTCGCGTCCTTATGATCCTCAAGAAGGGCTGGAACTAGCACTACTTTGGCAGATTTACTCACGCCGCTGCTCGTTGCAAATCCATTTTCGGCAATGCGGGCACCGCTGCTTTGGTGGCTCGGCGATAAGTTCGAGGATGGCCTGACGCACGGCGGGCAGTGTCGGCTGAGGTGGCGGCCCATTGATTCTTTTTTTCCCGTTTTGCTGTTTTGAGCCGGCGATACTGAAGGAAAGCGTAGGCGATCATCGTCATCAGCGCATGGCGGTGCAGGCCCTGCCAGGACCGGCCTTCGAAGTGATCGAGACCGAGTTCTTCTTTCAGCTGTTGGTGCGCCTGCTCGCAAATCCATCGCGCCTTGATGGTGGCCGCCAAGGTGCGCAGTTCGGCCTTCGCCGGCAGAGTGGCGAGATAGTATTTCTTCTCTCCCGACGTCCTGTGTTCGCCGATGAGCCAAACCTCCTCGCCGGGTAGATGCTGCTGACCCTTGTCCCTGATCCGCTGCGGTGGTCCGTCAGCGACCCGCACGCGGACCGCAGCAAAACGAGCCTTGAGCTTTCCTTTCGTGCCGGTGCGCCAACTGATGGTGCGCCATCTGGCATTGGCCAACATGTCTTCAGCCGGTATCGATAGAGTGTCGGGGATGTGCCGCTGACGGGGACGGCCGCGTCCGGCAATCGGCCAGATCATTTGCACATCGGCAGGATAGACCTTGAGGTGGCGCGGAATGCCGACTGCCCAGGCAAGCTTACGAGCCGTGAGCCCCTGACGGAACGGCGCGCTCAGCCCATAACCGGCATCCGCCAGCACGCAACCAAAGCGTACGCCGGCTGCGATCGCCCGATCGATTTCTGCCAGAGCCATCTCTGGCTTCGTCCGCGCCGTTCGATATTCGGCTGGAACGCCCGCGCGCTTCAGCCGAGCTTGATTGCTCGCCCAACCCTCGGGAAGAAACAGCCGCAACGCCAGCATCACAGGCAGTTCGCCCCGCGCAAGCGTCAGCGACACCAGGGTCTGGCAGTTGGCGGTCTTGCCCAGCGCCGAAGCATATTGTGGGGCTACGCCCACCGAATGCGTGCCCTTCTTGGGTATCGCAGTGTCGTCGATCACCAGCACGGCATCGCCGCCGACGAGCTTATCCGCTTGAACCAGCAGTTCTGTCTCCAGAGGCCCGGCATCCCAGACCCCGGCGGCGATGAAGTGGTGCAATTGATCGCATGCGCCGAGCGCAAGCCGCCGCGCCATCGGTTGAATGCTCTTGCGATCGCCAGGGCCGATCAACCCCGACACATAGAGCGGGCACATTTGTCGCCGCGCCTTGTGCCCCAGCCGATCCAGAAACGGTTGGAGCCAACGTCCAAGCTCTTCCTTCCAATCCGATGTCCCGCCCGCCATGGTCGGCCCCTCCACGAGCCGACCGCCCATGAGTCACAGAAAAACTGATTTGGGAATTC
>DAHUXA010000372.1 GCA_027307405.1 Hyphomicrobiales bacterium
TGGGGCGGCCGCCGGCTGCTCGAGCGCCACGGCCGCTGGTTCCACATCACGCCGGAACGCCTCGAGCGGGCCGAACGCTGGTTCGACCGCTGGGGCAACGTCGGCGTGCTCGTCGTGGCCGAGCGCATGCATGGCAGCGATGCCGCCCTGATAATTGCCCTCGAGGATCATGGCCCGGGCGGCGCGGTAGTCGTGCAGGAATTTCTCTTGCGCCAGCTGCTCCTGCTGCTGCTCGATGACGTTGTTGTCCTTCTTCTTTTTCTTTTTGCTGCCGCTGTCGGTTGGCGGCGGTGGATTGTCGCTGCCCATCGCGGCAAGCGGCTTTAGCCCGACGGTGGTGACCAGCAGAGCGGCTGCGGCCAGAATGGCGACACTACGGAGTGCAAATCTCAGGTTCATGGCGGAATCTCTCCTGTCAGAGAACCAGCTGGACGATACGACGAAACCCCCAGTACGGAACAAAACAATTCGTGAAGGGGGTCTAGTCCCACCACACGCAAAAATCCCCGGCACAATACCCCGCTGCCGCCGGCGCCTTGACTCGCCGGGGGGTTAGAGGGAACATTTTACTGTGCTGGTTCCCCGACTCACATCGGGGACGAAAGAGGGAACACGGACACGACAATCCGTGGCTGCCCCCGCAACTGTGAGCGGCGAGCCCGCGTCTAACAGCCACTGGGAAACCGGGAAGGCTTGACGCAACTGGGCAACGACCCGCGAGCCAGGAGACCTGCCAGCGCGGTCACCCAACCGGTGGACGGGGCGTCCATACGGAGCGGTCTTTCGCAGCGGTGACGGCAATGCCGGTGCGAAGGCCGTGAGAGCGACATCTCCCACGACATTCCGCACGTGAGATCCGCGCGCCGTTGCGTTTAGGAACCTCACTGCGTGCTTCGCATCGGGCTTGGTCTTCACCCGATGCGTTCGCCATGCGCGAACGCAAACGAAGGAACGTGGTGTCATGGGACTTAAATTGGGCCGTCTGGGCGCAGTGTTGGCGCTCGCGATCTTGCTCGGGCAAAACGCCGGCGCGCCGGCGCGTGCACAAATCACCTTGCCGGAGATTGATGTTAGTTGGACGCGTCTCAACAGCGGCATGGTCGGCACGTCGAACAGCGTCATCACCGCGCAGGATATTGAACGTTCACCTGCACAAAATTTGCCGGACATTCTGTCTCGGGAGGTCGGCATACAGGTGCAACACCTGTTCAGTTCAACAAACGGATCGCGTGATTCTGTCGATCTGCGCGGCTTCGGAGCCTTCGCCCAATCAAATGTGCTCATTCTGGTCAACGGCCGTCGCTATCAAGACTTCGATCTTCAAGGATTCGATTTCTCCTCGATCCCGCTCAACAGCATCGAGCGAATTGAAATCACGCGCGGCAACAGCAGCACCGTCCTATACGGCGACGGCGCGATCGGCGGTTCGATCAATATCGTCCTGAAGAAAGGATCGTCGACCGCCGCGGTCAACCGCGTCGAGGGACTGGCCGGTTCCTATAATTACTGGGAGGGCCG
>DAHUXA010000373.1 GCA_027307405.1 Hyphomicrobiales bacterium
ATTTCAGTAGGTTCACCCAGGCAGATTGGTGAGCCAATCTGCGCCGTGTAGCCGCGATAACCAGCCGCCAACTCCATGTTTATGATGTCGCCTTTTTGCAGCACGCGGCCCGAAGGGCGCGGATTGCCGAAGATCATCGTTGGATTAGCCATTGACGTCGAACCGATGATTAGAAAATCGATATCGCCGCCGCCTTCCAAGATTGCAGCGCCCGCCGCAGCCCGGAGCTCGTATTCTTTTACCCCCGGACGAGCCCTTGCCACAATCGCGTCCATTGCATTGCGGCACAGCACGCCGGCCTTGCGGACACAATCGAGCTCCTCGGCACTATGGATCGAAAGTAACTCGTGCAAAAAGCCACGGGTGAATACCAATTCCGCGCCCGGGAGATTTTCGCGCAGCACATTATATTGGTTCACCGGAAGATAATCCGCGTGCCGTGGGTCAATCTCCATTAAGCCGATCCGGCCGCGCTCGAGTTTTAGTTCGCGAATGCGCTCGACCATGATGTCGGCATAACGGCCGTTGCGGCTGTGGCGTACATCCTTGACAGCAATGTCGACCTGCCGGCGTACAGCTTCAGCGTGCGTACCGCCCATCGAATAAATCAGTGTAGCGTCTCCTTCGATCGGAACGATTACGTAGCTCGAAAGCGCGTGCCATTCCCAATGGCCAGTCAACCACAGCATTCCGCCACCAAAGCTCCAATGACTTGGACCGCCAGGGACAATCACCACGTCGAGCTTGTGCTCGCGCATTTTCTCACGCAATGCACGATAGCGGCGGTCATATTCGGCCTTCGAAAACTGCTCCCACACAGCATCACGGTAATAGGGCGTGTCGCGCATGTTGGCGAAAGGCAGAGACTGGTCGAGCTTTGTTCGCACGACATCCCACGGCTGCGGGCCGATACGCGGAGGACTGATATTCATTATGAGATTTCCTTGTAGATTATCGTACGGCCGCCACTGCGCATCGAAAGCGGTCTAGTCGAGCGGTTGGATGTTGGCTTCCTTGGCAAGCTGCGTTGTTGCGGCGAGGTCGTCTCTGAAGAACTGACCGAATTCTTCTACACTTATGTGTTTTGGTTCGACTCCGAGCTTGGCCAGTCTTTCCCGAACGGCAGGACTGTTAAGCGCCTTTTCAGTTTCGTTGTGCAGCTTTTCCACAATCTCGCGTGGTGTTTTTGCAGGCGCCGATAGCCCATTCCAAAAACGAAAGATAGCGCCTGGATAACCGGCCTCAACGATCGATGGTACGTTCGGCAAAATTGGCACACGGTCTGGTGAGCTCACGGCCAGCACCGCCAGTTTATCATTTCCGAGCGCGGAGGCTGCCGCCGCCAACGGGATGAAATAGAAGTCGATACGGCCAGCCATCACTTCGGTAAGCCCACCCTCCCGGAACGGGACATGGCGGACGTCAATCTTAGCAGCCAGACGAAATCGCTCAGCAGCCATGTGCGAGGAAGATCCGATTCCCGCCGATGCAAATGTGAGAGTTCCGGGCTTG
>DAHUXA010000374.1 GCA_027307405.1 Hyphomicrobiales bacterium
TTGCTGGAGGTCCGTTCTTCCCTCCTGGCCTGCCGCCAACGATCGGGCTGTTTAGCGCCTTTCCATTGGCCGGGAGATCTTTTTTGCTTCAGGCGGGCGCGACATTCTAGGCGAGCGGGGTTTTCACCTCACAGCGGCTGCCATTCGACCGGCACGAGTTCGTAGCCGGTCGGCGTCTTGACCATGTGGCCGCAGGCGGGGAAGGGGAAATGATAGGCTTCGACCAGCATGCGGTCGGCGACGACGCGGTCGAGCATTTGGTGCCGCGCCGTGACCGCCTGCGGTCCGTCCATGTCAAAGGTCGGCTGCCAATCTGGATGGCGGGCGAACAGATAAGGGTTACGGACGGTGTCGCTCATCGCCAGCATCGATTGATTGCCTGAATGGATGGCGAACGCAGTGTGTCCGGGTGTGTGACCATACGCTGGAATAGACTCGATCCCCGGCGCCACTTCTGCACCCGGCTTGAACTGCCGGACCTCCTTGGCAAGGTCCTTGAAAATGCGTCGTGCATTCAGGAAGTAGCGTTTCACTGCGCCCTGCGCCGAGCCCATATTTGTGTCATCCATCCAGAACGTCCACTCCGACTCCGGCACTAGAATCTCGGCATTCGGGAAAACTTTTGCGCCGTCTTTCGTCTTGAGGCCGTCGATATGATCCGGGTGGAAATGTGAAATCAGGATGGTGTCGATCGCCTTTGGATCGACGCCCGCGACCTTGAGGTTGTCGAGCATACTGCCCGCGGTGTCGGCGACTTGGCCGGCGGTGCCGGTGTCGATCAACACAAGCTTAGTGCCGGTGTTCACCATCAGTGCGGTGAACGATATCGGGAGAATGCTTGGCGGGAGGAATGCAGCAGCGAGCGCCTGATTGACCTGCGCGCCGCTGGCATTGCGCACAAACGTATCATCGATCGGAAGATACCAGACGCCATCGAAAAGCGTGGTAAGCTGATAGGTGCCGAGGTTGTAACGATAGACACCAGGCCCCTGCATCTTCGACGCTGGCACCATCGCTCGGGACGGCAGCACTGTGGCGGCGACTGCCAAAGCAGACCCGGTCAATAGTGCGCGGCGGCTCGGAGTAATCATGACCATCGTCTCGTATGGGATCTGGGCATCATTTCGGCAACAACGAAGAGTTTAACACCGCGCGGCCGCGCGACATCCCTAGCCGGGAGGCCGCAAGCCGCTATGATTGCGGCGGGGTGCGCCAAGGGCGGGATGAAACGCGATGCGGGCGCTGATGCTATTGATAGTCGCCGCGGCTGCACTTGGTGGCTGTGCCACGGACGTCGGCCCAAGCTCTTCTGAACTGAAGGCGCGATGGGATGCAGAGAATGTCTATCCGCAAAGATACCGGCAAGATTTAATGGCTTTCTTGCGTACGTATCTCAACGATCCGTCCCATGTCCGGGGTGCAGCGGTCTCGCAGCCGCAACTCAAATATATTGGGCCCGGCGATCGCTATATAGCGTGCGTGCGCTACAATGCCCGCAACAGCGAC
>DAHUXA010000375.1 GCA_027307405.1 Hyphomicrobiales bacterium
GTGTAATGACGCGCGCGTGCCACACATGCTGCATCATCGCACCTCTCGCTAGGGCGGTGATCGTGGTCTCCAAAACAGCGCGGTGATGTCTGGGGTGCCTTGCTACCTCCGCGCAATCATCTGCGGCCGAGAAACCAGCTTGCCGCCAGTAAAATAACACCAAGCGCGCCGGACAACATGCCGTGCTTGGTACGGATGCGCGCGAGCCCGTCAACGTGCCCCGGAAGGAAGCTCGGCAACGAGTCCGCCGGCACCAGGAAATAGATCGCAGCAACGACAATAAAAATGACGCCGAGAATCGTGACGATTGCTTTCATACTGACCTCTCCCGTTATTGCGCGAGCATAGCAAGGCTGATGCAGAGCGCAATTTCATCGCGTGTCGAAGGGTGTCGGTTCACACCCCGAAGATCTTTGAGTAGCGCGCCTTGATCTCCTCGCTCTGCGCTTCGACCGCCGCCGGGTCGCTCTTCATTGTCTTGATCGCGGAGAGCGGCGGGCGCCCCGGCCTGTCTTTTACCTGTGCGTGGAACGAGCGATGCGCGAAGTCGATGAAGATCTGCTGACCCTCGACGCTAAATAAAAAGTGTTGAAACAGCCGCGCCGCGTTCGGGTGCGGCGAGCTGCGGAAAATGCCGGTCTCGACGATGATCTGCGGCGTGCCCTCGCTCGCGTAGACAGCTTCGACCGGGCGACCTGCGTCCTTATACAAAAGCAGGCTGTAGTCGTTCCCGTCGGCCTGGACAGCGCGTTCGCCAGCCGCAATCTTGCGCGGCGGCTCGGCCGCCGATTGCAGCTGCAACACATTCTGCTGCGCGAGCTTTTCGAAATACGACCAGCCGAGATCGCGGGAAATCTGATAGGTGGCGGTCAGGATCGCCCCGCTATAGCCGGGATGACCTTTGGCGATCTTGCCCTTCCATTTCGGATCGAGCAGGTCGGCGTAACTCTTCGGCGCATCCTCGGGCTTGACCAGCTCGGTGTTGTAACCGATGACCGAAAACCAGGCGCACACCGTCGCACTTGTGCCATCCGGGTTGATCTGTTCGCGCGGCAGGTTCTTCGTCATCTCCTCGGTTACATATGGCGCGATCCAGTCCTTGCGCTTCCAGAAGATGAAATGCGCGGGATCAGTGCTGCATACAAGATCGACGGCGTTGATGTTGCTGCCCTGCTCCTGCCCGATGCGCTGAAAGATCCGCTCGGCTCCGGAGCGCTCGACGCGCGCGGCAATGCCCGGATATCTTGCCTCGAATGCCCTGGCCAGTTTCTCCGAGATGTTGAGCTCGAGCGCGCTGTAGAAGGCAATCTTGCCTTCCTTGCGCGCGGCTTCGATCAAGGCCGGCGTGAGTGGCTCGGCCTGCGGCAGAGCGGCCCTGACCGGCTGCGCGAAAACCGCACTTCCGATTCCGGCGACTGATGTTTTCAGCAGGTCGCGTCTGGACCACGTCCGCAGCATGGTGCCCC
>DAHUXA010000376.1 GCA_027307405.1 Hyphomicrobiales bacterium
GTTACCGCCGAAAGCGGACATCAACGGGAGGCACTACGATGTCCGCTAAGTGCCAATAGCGGACATTTTGGCGAACATGCTGCATAGCAAGCCGGGCGAGGACCGACGCTCACGCCCGTTGATTCATATCAATGCACTCGTTGGGAAAATGCGCTCGTAAATAAACAATCCATTATTAAACAAGTATGTGCGTGAGCCTTTGTGCCCACGGCGCAAACATCAATTCAGGAGGGCGCAACATGACCAAGCTCAAGATGTTGATCGCTACAATCGTTGCTGCTGGAATAATGTTTGGCGCACAGAACGCGCAAGCTCACTGCGATTCGCTCGACGGGCCGGTCGCAAAAGCCGTTCAAAAAGCGCTTGAGACCGGAAATATAAATCCGGTGCTGGCCTACGCGCCGGCAGCAGCCGAAGCGGAAATACGTGCGGCATTCGAGAAATCACACAAGGTGCGCGGCCTTGGAGCGGATGCACGGGCGCTCGCGGACCAGGCCGTCATGGAGACGGTTATACGACTGCATCGCGCCGGCGAAGGCGCCGCGTATACGGGGCTAAAGCCCGCTGGCATCGATTATGGGCCGGTGATTCCGGCAGCGGAGCATGCAGTTGAGACTGGCGATCTGGCGAAGCTCAAGGCAGTACTCATGGAAGAGATCGAGCACGCCTTGCGCGAACGTCTCGCACACGTGCGCGAACTTCAGAAGGTGCTGCTGGAGCCCGAGACTGCCGCTGAAGTGCCGCACGCTCGGGAGCGTGCCAGTGGCGAACTCGGCTTTATCACCTTTGCTGAGAGCCTACACCAGGCGGCACTCGGAAAAGGCGCCGAGCACCACGCTGATTAATGCCAACAATCATTACTGAAGGCTGGGCGCTTCGCGGCGCTCGGGTTACGGCGGCCGGAGCGAGTATGAACCTCACAAAAATCCGGAACTCTTTCATTGCCGGGTTTTGCGGTACAGCCGTGCATTCGCTCCTTATGCTCGTCCATAGCAAGATTGGTCCGCTGCCGACGTTTCAACCGAATGATGACTTTCACAGGGCCCTATCCTGGCTGACGGGTGCGGATATTCATCCAGGCGTCGCGTGGCTGCTCTTATTTTTCAATGGAGCGGTGATCTGGGGATTCGTGTTCGGTCAGGCCTACCGTTTTCTTCCCGGCAAAGGTCCCTGGCAGAAGGGAGTCTTCTTTGGCATTTGTGCCTGGATCGTGATGGGGTCTGTGTTCTTTCCGCTCGTTGATCGAGGCATCTTCGCTGTCCGGCTCGGTCTAGGAATAGCGCCGGCCATTCTCTTGCTCGTGATGTTGCTCACCTACAGTGCGACGATGAGTTTTGTTTATCATCTTCTGAACAAGGTCTCGGTCTGATCCAGCCCAGCCATTCCATGCCGTAGAAAGGAAATGTCCGCTTTGGGTCATTCGCGACCTAGCCGATCAGGGCCGACGCTCGTACTTGTCGG
>DAHUXA010000377.1 GCA_027307405.1 Hyphomicrobiales bacterium
TTGGTCGAGGCGGGTTCCGATCACCGGCCCGCCGTTAGCGTGACGGGCCAAGTGCCGCTCTCATATCCAAGTGCCGCTCTCATATGATGAAGGGTGCGCAGACGCCGTGTCAGCAGATTCTTTCTAAATCGCATTTCACGCGGAGCGATTTTTGGTGGTCCGAACTTGCCGCTATCAATCAGGGCGGCGGTAAGCCAGACATTCCGCCAATCGATCTCATCGGATCGACTTAGTTCGGCGGTACGCACTCCATTTGCGGGCATGAGCACACCTCCCAGTGTTGTTAAACTAAGCACGGGGGAGGCGGATAAGTTCCTATACATGCGTATAGTCTGATAGTCGAAGGGTGGAAAAAAGCAGCAAACTGAGCCCAGTTTTGCTCAAACCCATTCTTGCCACACAAATTTCGGTAGACCCTCTGGCATTGTGCACCGCAGCAATTAATTGACGGCGACAACAGGGTATGAACCGACATGATAAATCTCCGAGATGCACTCAGCCTCGGCCGCAGCCGGGTTGGGTGGCAAAAGTTCCTGCGAGCGCTGCATCGCGGTCATTCCGGAAGTGCGGCCAAGGGCAGCACTCGATTGCGCGAGGTCTTCTTTTTCGGATCAAACCCCGGCAATCTGCGAATGTTAGGCTATCGACCGCCGACGATGGCGGACAATCCCGCACTTGTCGTCGTATTACACGGATGCACCCAAACAGCAGCGGGATACGATCTTGGCGCCGGATGGTCGACCCTCGCGGACCGTTACGGTTTTGCACTGCTACTGCCGGAGCAGCAACGGTCCAACAACCCCAACGGCTGTTTTAATTGGTTTCGGCCCGAGCACAGCCGGCGCAATCAAGGCGAACCTCTTTCGATTCGGCAGATGATCGAAAAATCTGTCGTCGATCACGGCATCGATCGGCGTCGGGTCTTCGTGACCGGCCTATCGGCCGGAGGCGCGATGGCGTCCAATATGCTTGCCTGCTACCCGGAAGTATTTGCCGGAGGCGCGATCATTGCCGGCCTTCCCTATGGCGCCGCCACGACCGTGCAGCAAGCATTCGAAAGTATGTTTCAAAGTCCCTCCCGCCCGGCACGGGAATGGGGAGATCTCGTACGCCAGGCCTCATCTCACCGAGGACCGTGGCCGCGCGTGTCGGTGTGGCATGGAAATGACGACAAGACAGTAATTCCGTCGAACGCGCTAGAAATTCTCAAGCAGTGGACCGAGGTCCATGGCCTTCCGCCGTCCCCCTCGGTAAAAACTCTGGTTGACGGGTATCCCCGTGAGGTTTGGATCAACGAAGCTGGTGATGAGCTTATAGAGGCGTACACCATCCCCAACATGGCGCACGGCACGCCGTTGGCGATCGGCGAAGCCGAGGGTGCGTGCGGTGCTCCCGGACCATTTCTGCTGCCAGTGGGGATTTCTTCATCATATCACATTGCAAAGTTTTTCGGGATTG
>DAHUXA010000378.1 GCA_027307405.1 Hyphomicrobiales bacterium
GGAAGTTTTGTCGGCGACTGCATCCATTTGGGTGCCGCATAAATATAAACCCGGGCCTTTCGCCCGGGTTTTGTCTTTTGATCGGCCGGTGTTGCCGCGCTACTGTGCCGGCACCACCTTCTGCCGTTGCTCGCCGAGCTTGTCGATGCCGAGCGTGACCACGTCGCCGGCCTTCAGGAAAATCGGCGCCGGCTTCATGCCGAGGCCGACACCCGACGGCGTACCGGTGATGATGACGTCGCCTGGCTCCATCACGAAGAACTGCGAGCAGTACCAAACCAGGTGCTGGCAATCGAAGATCATGGTCCTAGTGTTGCCGCGTTGGCGTTTCTCGCCATTGACGTCGAGCCACATGTTCAGGTTCTGCGGGTCCTTGATCTCGTCCTTGGTGACGATGTAGGGGCCGATCGGCGCGAGCGGGCCAAAGGTTTCGCAGCTCTTGCCCTTGACCCACTGGCCGCCGCGATCGATCTGAAATGCGCGCTCGGATACGTCGTTGGCGAGACAATAGCCGGCGATGGCGTCCTTCGCCTTGTCGCGGGCGAGATAGCGCGCACGCTTGCCGATCACGATGCCGAGCTCGACCTCCCAGTCGAGCTTGGTGGCGTCCTTCGGGATCATGGTGTCGTCGTTGGGCCCGCAAATACTGCTTGGCGCTTTGTTGAAAATCACCGGTTCCTTCGGGATCGGATTTCCGCCCTCAGCAGCATGGTCGGAATAGTTGAGCCCGATGGCGATGAAATTGCGCACATTGCCTATGCAAGCGCCCAGCCGCGGCTTGCCAGAGACGGGCTTCATCCGCTTGAGGTTTGCCTTTTTGATTTTGGCAAGACCACCCGAGGCGAGCATCGCGCCATCGATATCCTTCACGATGCGTGACAGGTCGCGGATTTTGCCGTCGTCACCGATGATGCCAGGTTTCTCGCGGCCGGGCGCGCCGTAGCGGACGAGCTTCATTGGAAAAGTCTCCCGTGAGCGTTTTGTTTTTGAGGGTCGGAGGGTTGGTCGGCGCATCATGCATGGCCGCGGGCAGGGGGCAACCCTCGTTTGCGGGACGCGCATGGACCTGCGCGAGGCCAAAAGCCGTGCAAGATCGCGCTTTTCACCGCCTGCGCGCGATGGTTAGCGAATCCCTGCAAATGTACGCGTCTTTTGATGATCAGTTTCACCGTCCGATAATTGGGCAGACTTAACGTGCGGTCGGCCGTTTCCGTCTGCGTTCAAGGCCACGACAATGACGCCTGCGGGCGCTTTATTGACGGAGGCACCGATGGATGAAAGACGCAAAGCACAACGCTTACGCGCTCTGAAAGCCGGCACCATCTCGTTCAACCGCGCCGGCGGCATCAATTGTCGCGTGCGCAATATGTCGCCTGCCGGGGCCTGCCTGGAAGTCGACAGTCAGATCGGCATTCCCGGCAAATTTGTGCT
>DAHUXA010000379.1 GCA_027307405.1 Hyphomicrobiales bacterium
ATGACCAGCTTCCAGTCGATCGCCGCCTCCAAGAACACATCCTTGGCCGTCGTTGCACCCGGCATCGCCGAGGCATTGTTTGCGACCGCAATCGGCCTTGTCGCCGCCATACCAGCGACCATTTTCTATAACAAGTTCGCGGCCGAGGTTAACAAGCAGGCCCAGCGGCTGGAGGGGTTCGCCGACGAATTCGCCGCAATCCTGTCGCGGCAGATCGACGAGCGCGGGTGAGGGGTCCATGGCAGCCAATGCCGGCACGCCGGTCATCGGGAGGCGCAAGCATCACCGCCAACGGGTGATGAGTGAGATCAACGTTACCCCGATGGTCGACGTGATGTTGGTGTTGCTGATCATCTTTATGGTCTCGGCGCCGCTGCTGACGGTTGGCGTGCCAATCGACCTGCCGCAGAGCCAGGCCAAGAGTCTCGATCAGGACAAGGAGCCGCTGACCGTCTCCGTCAACGACAAGGGCCAGATTTTTCTGCAAAATAGCGAGATCGCAGTCGACGATCTGATCCCCAAGATGCAGGCAGTAGCCGAGGCACGCGGCGGCACCGAGGCTCGTGTTTATGTGCGCGGCGACAAAAAGGTGGATTACGGGACCATGATGAAGGTGATGGGGCGGCTGTCCTCGGCCGGGTTCCATCGTGTAGCCTTGGTCACCGAATTCGAGCAGGGCGCGAAAGCGCAGTGATGAGAAAGGCGACAGCGATCTCGGCCGGCCTGCATGCAGCGGTACTGCTGTGGGCGACGCTGTCATTTTCCGGCAAGACATTTGATGTCACGCCGGCGGAATCGTTGCCTGTCGATCTGGTGAGTGAGAAGGACTTCTCGCAGATGACCAAAGGCCTGAAGGACGCGCCCAAGGTCGAAACGCCAAAACCGCTAGTGGAGAAGAAGGCGGAGGAGCCGCCGAAGCCCGTTGAGGATTCGAAAGCGAAGATCACCGAGAAGAAAGAAGTGCAAGCCGTCAAGGAAATAGCGCCGCCGCCTGAGCCGCAGCCGCCGCAGCCCGATCCGATCGCTGAAAAGCTCAAGCAGAAGGACGAGCCAAAGCAACAGACGAAAGTCGAGCAGCCGCTGCCGCCAAAGAAGCCGCCGCAGAAGCAACAGCCAAAATTCGACGCTGACAAAATCGCGGCCTTGCTCGACAAGCGCGATCCGCAGCGGAATGCGGCAACCGGCATGGAGGCCAATGCGGTGGCTTCGCTCGGTGCCGCCAACGCCACAGCCGCGCAATTGTCGCAATCTGAAATCGACGCGTTGAGAGGTCGGCTGCGACAATGCTGGAACCCCCCTGTTGGCGCGGCCGACGTTTTGAAAACCCACGTGGTTTTTCGCGTGCTGTTTAAGCGCGACGGCACAATCCTGAATAATCCAGTATTGGTTGAAGCTCCCCCGTCACAAATTGGGCCCGTTCTTGCGGAAAG
>DAHUXA010000037.1 GCA_027307405.1 Hyphomicrobiales bacterium
ATACCGTCGAGATGGGAAACACCGCCTCGTACTATTACATTGGCAAGGATCTGGCGTTCGCCTTCGGCACCACAGTTCCGTTTGGCCTTAATACAAGGCAGATGAACGCGTGGCTTGCTTATGGCGGCGGCCTTGACCTGTTAAACGAGCTTCACAAGTCCTACAACGTCTACGCTCTGCCGTTCGGCAACACGACCGCGCAGATGGGCGGCTGGTTCCGCAAGGAGATCAAGACGGTCGAAGACCTCAAGGGCATCAAGATGCGCATCGGCGGCTGGGCCGGCAAGACCGTGGCCAAGCTCGGCGTCGTTCCGCAGCAGCTCGGCGGCGGCGACATCTATCCGGCGCTGGAAAAAGGCACCATCGACGCCGCCGAGTGGGTCGGACCCTACGACGACGAAAAGCTCGGCTTCGCGAAGATCGCCAAGTACTATTATTATCCGGGCTGGTGGGAAGGCTGCGGCCAGGCCCACAACATCATGAACATCGCAAAATGGAACGAACTGCCTAAGGCCTATCAGTCAGCCATCATCACTGCGTCCAACGACGCCTGGGTCTGGACCCTGTCGAAATATGACATGGTCAATCCGCCCGCCATGAAGCGGCTGGTGGCGACCGGCGCGCAGCTGCGCGCGTTCCCGCAACCGGTTCTGGAAGCGTGTTACAACGCGGCGAACGAGATTTACGCCGACCTGTCCAAGAACAATCCGCATTTCAAAAAACTCTACGAGAGCCTGGTGCCCTATCGCAACGACGCCTATGCGTGGTTGCAGGTGGCCGAGCTTGGATTCGACAGCTTCCAGATTCGCATGCGCACGCGAAGCTGATCTAACGGATCACGTCAAAACGGCCTCGGAGCTGGGCTCCGGGGCCGTTTCGTTGCGTCGCTCGAATGCGATGCGTCGCCGGCCAGATTAAACTCACGATTCGAACTGGCTATGAATTCGCAAAGTGAATCGTACACGCGCGCGAGCACACCACCCCATTGACGCGTGTCGTCCTGTCGAAACAAACGAGCGGTGGGGTACCAGGGGCTCGTATCGCGATCGAGCAGCCATCGCCAGTCCGGCAAGTACGGCAACAGGACCCAGACTGGGCGACCCAGAGCTCCGGCAAGATGGGCGATGCTGGTGTCCACGGAAATAACAAGATCGAGATTGGAGATCAGCGCCGCTGTATCGGAAAAATCCGCAAGCGCATCCGCAAACTGAACAATATCGTTATGGTCACCAAGGACCGCCGCATCGGTCGGACGAACGTCCTTCTGCAGGCTGATAAACGTGGCCTCAGTATCCAAAAGCACCAATAGCGCACTCAAATTAATCGACCGGATTTGGTCACGGTGGTGAGCTGAATTTCCCGACCATGTGAGTCCAATTCGGTGTCCGTTCCGTTTCCCGAGCCGTGCGCTCCATGCCGCCGATTTATTCGGCGGGGCATGCAGATAAGGCCCCGCCGATGGAATCGTCGTCAATCGCGTTCCAAAGACGCGCGGCAGGCTGAGCAAGGGACAATGCACATCGAAATCCGGCAGGGATTCGCCAGCAGACACAACCTGATCTACCCCGACAAGGCTGAGCATCAGCGGGTGTAGCCTCTTGTCGACCTCGAGGATCACCCGGCCGCCACGCGCGGCAACAAGCGGTGCATAGCGGCAAAATTGAATTGTATCCCCGAGCCCTTGCTCGCTATGGAGCAAAATCGTCTTGCTTGCCATCTCTTCGCCGCCCCAGAGCGGCTGTGCAAAATTGCGCTTCGCGGACGCCAAAGTTTCATATTTCCAGCGCCATTCATATTCGGTCCACCCGCGCGCGAAATCACCGATGAGAAGACTTAGCGAAGCGGCATTCCAATGGGCTTCGGGATAATCCGGTTGCAGGGCGATTGCCCGATCATAGCTTTCCAAAGCCTCGCCATGGCGCCTGAGCTCGTACAAGCTAGCGCCGCGATTGGAGAGTGCTTCGGGGTAATTGGGCTGCAAGGCGAGCGCACGGTCATAGCTCACAAGCGCTTTTTCGTGCCGTCCCAACTCGTGCAGAGTACTGCCGCGATTATAGTGGGAGGCAGCGTGACCAGGATGCAGGGCCACCGCGCGGTCATAGCCCGTGAGCGCATCCTCGAACCGCTTCAACCTGTTCAGCGCATTGCCCCGATTACAAAGTGCTTCGACGAGGTTTGGCCGCAACATAAGCGCGCGATCGAAACTATTCAGCGCCTCGTCGAACCGGTTCAGCTCATTCAATGAGTTTCCACGGTTCGCATAGGCCTCGGCAAATTGGGGACGGAGATTGATAGCTTTGTCGTAGTTCGCCAGCGCTTCCTCATATCGCCCGAGCGCATGTAACGTACCCGCGCGGTTATAGAGCGCCTCTACATGATCCGGACGTATAGCGAGTGCGCGATCGTAACTCGTAAGAGCCTCGCCATATCGTTTGAGGTCGAATAAAACGGCGCCGCGATTTGTGAGCGCCAGAACATAGTCCGGTTGCAAGGCGATCGCCCTATCATAACTATCTAGCGCCTCCTCGAGACGCTTCAGCGCCTTCAGCGTATTGCCACGGTTGGAAAGCGCTTCCGCATGGTGTGGCTGCAAGACGAGCGCGCGATTGTAGTTTTCTAACGCGGGGGCATGCTTAGCGAGCGTGGCCTGGACGACAGCGAGGACATAGAGCGCATCAAACCACTCGGGTCGTGTCGAAACGATCTGCTGGCAAATCTGTTCTGCTTCGAGATATCGCCCTGCCCGGTAAGCCGCAACGGCATGGTCAAGAGCCTGCGGTCGTTCAAATGCTGGGCTTGCCATCGCACTCGTCTTGCGGGCATTGAGAATCGGAATCGCCCCATCTCTTGTTGTAGCGAAGCTAAAGCCGGATGTTGCACTGTCAAGCGAGCGGGGATCGGGCCGACGTAGAAGGAATTAAGCAATACGCTGCCGACCGTAAATTTCATCGGCGCGCTGTTCGAACGCGGCAGCAAAGCGCCGGAAGGCGGCATCAAACATCGCGCCCATCAACACCGCGAGAGCGCGACTTCGGAATTCGTAGTCGATGAAGAATTCCACATCGCAGGCCTCATCGCCCATCGGGTAGAAGGTCCAACGGTTCTGCATGCGCTGGAACGGGCCACTGAGATATTCGACCAGGATCTTCAAGCCTGACCGGTCGAGCGTGACCCGGCTGGTAAACGTCTCGCGAACAATCTTGTAGGCGACTGTCATGTCGGCCACCAAGATTGTGGTGCCGTTTTTTTCGGTCCGGCTCTTTACTGCCAGCGCGCTGCAGAGCGGCACGAATTGCGGGTACTTTTCCACGTCAGCGACCAGATCGAACATTTCGGTGGCAGCATGACGGACGCGGTGCTTGGTCGAAAATTGAGGCATTGACCCTTAGACGGTGGCACGCGCGGCTTTCAACCGCGCAAAATCCTCGCCGGCATGGTGCGACGAGCGCGTAAGGGGTGAAGCCGCCACCATCAGGAAGCCCTTGCTGTAAGCAACGGTCTCGAGCGCCTTGAACTCATCAGGCGGCACAAAACGCTTAACCTCGTGGTGCTTACGGGTGGGCTGCAGATATTGACCAATCGTAAGGAAATCGACCTCGGCAGAACGCAGATCATCCATGACCTGTAACACCTCGTTCCGTTCTTCCCCGAGTCCGACCATAATACCGGACTTGGTAAACATCGTCGGATCAAGCTCCGTCACTCGCTGCAACAAACGCAGCGAATGGAAATACCGCGCGCCCGGACGCACCGTGAGATAAAGCGATGGAACGGTTTCGAGATTGTGATTGAAAACGTCGGGTTTCGCCTCCACGACGATCTCGAGCGCGCCGTCCTTGCGCAAAAAGTCGGGTGTAAGCACTTCAATCGTGGTCTGCGGGCAGCGTGCGCGGATGGCGCGAATCGTGTCGGCAAAATGCCGCGCGCCGCCGTCGGCAAGGTCGTCGCGATCGACGGAAGTGACCACTATGTGCGCGAGGCCAAGCTTTGCGGTCGCATCGGCTACCTGGGCTGGCTCGTTTTTATCCAGATCGCCCGGTCGTCCGGTCTTCACATTGCAAAACGCGCAGGCGCGCGTGCAAGTATCCCCCATGATCATGAAGGTGGCGTGTTTCTTCTCCCAGCACTCGCCGATATTCGGACAGCCGGCTTCCTCGCATACGGTGTGCAGGCCGTTATCGCGCATGATCTTCTGTGTAGCAAAATAGCCGGGCGACACCGGCGCCTTGACGCGAATCCAATCCGGTTTCGGAAGGATGGCTGAATCCGGTCTATGCGCCTTTTCAGGATGGCGCGGACGCGGATTGTTCAGAAGATCGAGGACGACCGGCATGGCCCCTACTTACGGCTGCGGCTGCGTCATCGCAAGACCAAGTCGATCACGCCCTTCGAATCGCGCGCCAGATCAGCAGAAAAACAACCGCACCGATGGTCGCGGTAATCAGATTACCCCAGAAATCCGGCACGACTTCGAGTCGGAGCTTTTCGAACAGAAACCCGCCGACCAGGGCGCCGACGAGCCCGACAGCGAGATTGTACAGCAAGCCGCCGCGTCCACCGAGAATTTGGGTGGCAAGCCAGCCGGCAATCAAGCCGATGATAATCCAGGCGATGACGCCCATGAATTTCTCCTGATTTAAGATGCGACGCCGTGCGGAAATCTATACAACTCCGTACCAAATGCGAGGGGCCTGCATTCGTCCTTCGCCCTGCCCCCAAAACGTTGCAATGGCTAAAACACCACGACGACGTTCGAAAGCGAACGCCCATGCGCTCATCCTCGGTGTCTATATCGCCGCGGTGTTTTTGAGCGCGCTGCTGTTGTTCGGCGTGCAGCCACTGTTCACACGTATGGTGCTGCCTCGACTTGGCGGCTCGCCATCGGTCTGGTCCGCGGCCCTGGTTTTCTTTCAGTCGATGCTTCTGGCCGGGTACGCCTATGCGCACCTTCTCATGAGTCTACGAAACCGCTACGTGCCGATTGTGATTCACCTTATGCTTTTGCTTGCGGCTGCGTTGACCCTGCCGCTTGCAATAGCCCAGGATTGGGGCACCCCGCCTGTCAGCGCCGTTGCGCCATTTTGGCTGCTCGGATTGTTCGCCGTTTCTATCGGCCTGCCATTCTTTGCGCTCGCCGCAAACAATCCATTGTTGCAGGCTTGGTTCGTGCGGACCGGGCACCGCGACGCACACGATCCCTATTTTCTCTACGCTGCATCGAATGCCGGCAGCTTCATTGTGCTTCTGTCATATCCTGTATTGTTCGAACCTGTCTTTACGCTGTATGCGCAGAACAGGTTATGGAGCATCGGTTTTCTGCTGCTGATCGTGCTGATCGCCAGCTGCGGCCTTCTGATGCTGCGCGTGCCAGACCGATCGACCACACGTGCCAAAACAAGATCCGGACCAAAGCCAGATTGGCCGACGATCGGCCGCTGGGTTTTCGTTTCGGCCGTCCCATCGGGACTGCTCATTGCGGTCACCGCCTACATTTCGACCGACATCGCGGCCGCGCCCCTGCTTTGGGTTATTCCGCTCTCGCTATATCTCCTCACCTGGGTCCTTGTATTCCAGCGTCGGCCACTGATCCCGCACAGGTACGCATTGCTGCTGCAACCTTTCGCGGTCGCCGCAATCGTCGCGCTGATGCTATCTACGGGCCGAGTGGGGTTGTTCTTCAGCCTCACAGGGCATCTCGTGGCATTCTTTGTCATTGCTATTGCCTGCCACGGAGAACTCGCGCGCACGAGGCCCACGCCGCAGCATCTCACGACGTTCTATGTCGCGCTTTCGTTCGGTGGGATGGTTGGCGGACTATTTTCCGGTTTGATCGCGCCACATGTGTTTTCCTGGCTGGCGGAATATCCAATCTTGGCGGTGCTCGCGGTCCTCTGCCGGCCATTTGGACAAAACATCAATCGCAAGGTCGGGGCGCCGGCCCCGTCAATTTGGCTGGCGGCCGAACGCTGGTTCTGGCCGGTGGCTATCGGTATTGCAATTTTGCTCGTCATCCCGAGTTTCGATGGCTTCCGTCCCGAAATTGATACGGAATCAAACCTCACAATTCTGGTTCTGGCACTGGCCACCGTTTCTTTGGCGTTCCTGCGCGATCCGCCTAAATCTGCCTTCATCACCGCAGTCGCCTTTGCGATGATCTGGCTCTATCCAACCTCTGAAATTCACGTCGAAACGCTGCGCAGTTTCTTTGGCATTCACAAAATATTCGAAAGCGACGATGGACGTTTCCGCATTCTCAAACACGGATCGACGATCCATGGCGCACAAATGATTGAGGATGAAGATGGCGAGCCTATCACTGGTCGACCAACTCCAATCACCTATTATCACGATAAATCGGCGATAAACCAAGTCATCGAAGCGGTGCGCGCGCGCAAACGCGGGCCGCTACGCGCGGCCGTGATCGGTCTCGGCTCCGGATCGCTCGCCTGTCGGATCGCGGCGGGCGAAAACTGGCGATTCTTCGAGATCGATCCGACCGTCATCGCGATCGCGCGCGATGCAGAGCGGTTTTCATTTATATCGTCCTGCGCACCAAACGTTCCCATCGTGGTTGGCGATGCACGGTTAACTTTCGCACAAGAGCCAGACCGCACCTACGATCTCATCATCGTCGACGCTTATTCTTCAGACGCAATTCCCGTGCATCTGGCAACAGCCGAAGCGATGGCGATCTACAAAACCAAACTCGCGCCGCAGGGCGTGGTGATCATGCATATTTCGAACCGTCACCTGGAATTGCGGAGTGTGGTCGAAGGAATTGGCGCCGCCAACGGCCTCAAGACCTGGATATGGAGCGACGACAACGAGGAAACGGACGACGACAACTACATCTTTTCGTCCGACGTGGCGATTTTGGCGGAAAACGCAGACGACATTGGCACGCTAGCACACGACAAGTTCTGGGTATTGACCCCGCCCAATCCGGCGGTGCGCACATGGACCGATGACTATTCCAACATCGCCGGTGCGGTCTGGCGGAAATATCACAAATAAACTGCCAACGAACTCAGGCCGCCTTCGGTGCCATCCTGTGGTTCGGCGTCGAATTGGAGATCTGTAATTCGTCGTCATTCATGTCCACGCCAATATCGGCAAACAGGGGCGTTGACAGGTAACGTTCACCTGTGTCCGGCAACATGCAAAGGACAGTTGAGCCGGCGGCGGCGCTCTTGCACACCTCGAGCGCGCCCGCAAAGGTCGCGCCCGCCGTGATGCCTACAAAGATGCCTTCTTTTTGCGCAAGTTCGCGGCTCCACTTCATGGAATCGGCGTTGGCGATGGTGATGATGCGACTGATCACACCCATGTCGACGGCATCGCCGGTGATCTTCGGAATGAAATCCGGACTCCAGCCTTGCATCGGATGAGGCTTGAATGCCGCATTGGGCTTGGCTGGTGAACCGTCGGGATTGCGCTCCTGCTTGGAGCCGCTGGAGAGCATCGGCGCCTCTGCTGGCTCACAGACGACGATTTTGGTGTCCGGGCGCTCCTTGGCGAGCACGCGAGCAACGCCTTTGAGTGTGCCGCCGGTGCCGAAACCGGTGACCCAATAGTCGAGCCTTTCGCCTTTGAAGTCGTCAACGATTTCGCGTGCTGTCGTGCGCGAGTGCATGTCGGGATTGGCCTCGTTCTCAAACTGCCGGGTGAGGAACCAGCCATGTGTCCTGGCGAGCTCGATGGCCTTGTTCACCATGCCCAGCCCACGCTCGGCAGCGGGCGTGAGGACGACCTTGGCGCCTAGAAAACGCATCAACTTGCGTCGCTCCACGCTAAAAGTTTCCGCCATGGTCACAACAAGCGGGTAGTCTTTTGCCGCGCAAACCATCGCCAGACCAATGCCGGTGTTCCCTGAGGTCGCTTCTATGACCGTTTGCCCAGGCTTGAGCTCGCCGGATTTTTCTGCGGCCTCGATAACGCCGAGCGCCAGGCGATCCTTGACAGACCCAAGCGGATTGAACGCCTCGATCTTGACGAACAGGTTGATGCCTTTCGGTCCGAGCTTGTTAATGCGGACAATTGGCGTCCGGCCCACGGTATCGAGAATATTTGTGAATTTGGCCATAACTCATTTCCTTCGTGCGTTTAGCACTCACACATTCAGCACGCGTCCATACGCATCCAGCACGGCTTCCTTCATCATTTCTGACAAAGTCGGGTGCGGGAAGATTGTATGCATCAGCTCTTCTTCAGTGGTCTCGAGATTCATTGCAACGACATAACCCTGGATCAGCTCGGTGACCTCGGCGCCAACCATATGCGCGCCCAGCAATTGGCCGGTCTTCTTGTCAAAAATGACCTTCACCAATCCCTGATCTTCTCCCAGTGCAATCGCCTTGCCATTGCCGATGAATGGAAAACGGCCGATGCGAATGTCGAGCTTCTTCTCTTTTGCAGCCTGTTCGGTCAAGCCGACTGACGCGATCTGTGGCGAACAGTAAGTGCAGCCGGGGATCATAAACTTGTTCATAGGATGCGGGTTGAGGCCTTTGATCGCCTCGATGCAAATAACGCCTTCATGCTCGGCTTTGTGGGCCAGCATCGGCGGACCTGCCACGTCGCCGATCGCACAAATACCGGGAACATTGGTTCTGTTGAATTGGTCAACGACAATAGTGCCCCGATCGGTCTTCACGCCCAGCTTTTCCAAGCCAAGGTTTTCGATGTTGCCAACGACGCCGACCGCCGAAATGACGCGTTCGACGGTTGTTGTCTGCGACTTGCCGCCTTCCTCGATGGTTGCCGTGACACTGTCGCCCTTTTTGTCGAGCTTCGTGACTTTCGCATTTGTTTGGATCTTTATTCCCTGCTTCTCGAAGCTCTTGCGGGCCAATGCCTGGATTTCGTGATCTTCGACGGGCAGAATTTGTGGCAGCACCTCAACGACGGATACCTCGGACCCGAGCGTCCGGAAGAACGAGGCGAACTCAATCCCGATTGCTCCGGAGCCAATGACCAGGAGCGATTTCGGTACGCGGTCCGGGGCCATCGCTTCGAAATAGGTCCACACAAGTTTTTTGTCGGGTTCGATTCCGGGCAGCACGCGCGGACGTGCGCCGGTGGCAATGATGATGTGCTTGGCCTGGTAGCTGCCGGCGCCGAGCGCACCTTTTGGTGCCTCGCTTTTTGATGCCTTCACCGTGACTTTACCGGGCGCGTCGATCGACGCCTCGCCCCATATGACTGATACCTTGTTCTTCTTCATCAAAAAGCCGACGCCATCATTGAGGCGCTTCGCTACGGCCCTCGAGCGTTGCACAACAGCCTTGGCGTCGTAGCCGACATTGTCCGCCTTCAAGCCGTAGTCTTTGGCGTGCGCCATGTAGTGAAATATTTCGGCCGAACGCAGGAGTGCCTTGGTCGGGATACAACCCCAGTTCAGGCAAATGCCTCCGAGATAGTCGCGTTCCACAATGGCAGTCTTGAAGCCGAGTTGGGCCGCGCGAATGGCGGTCACATAGCCGCCCGGGCCCGACCCGATGATCAGAACGTCGAAATTCGTGTCAGCCATGCGTTCGTCCGCCTCCGCCGCGACCCCGATTGAATGTAGCCCAGATTAGGCTTGTAATAACCGCCATAACACCTGGGGAGACGTCATGAGCAGTATAATGGGCCGCTTTGCGGCTATCGCAGTCTTTCTAATCGCGCAAGCGGGCCTGGCCTCCGCTGCCGAGATCAAGGTCTTCAGCACCATCGGCGTCAAAGGTGCGCTTGAAGAGCTGACGCCGCAATTCGAAAAAGTCAGCGGCCACAAGCTGAATATCATCTGGAGCACTGCCGCCCTGCTGGCTAAACGCGTGCAATCGGGTGAGCAAGCAGACGCGCTGATCCTGATCAAAAGCAATATCGAGACCTTGCTCAAGGAAAACAAGATCGTGCCAGGCACAGAGACACTCTTTGGGCAATCGATCTTTGCGATCGGTGTGAAGGCGGGCGCACCGAAACCAGATATTTCCACCCCCGACGCGCTCAAGAAGACTCTGCTGGCGGCAAAAGGAGTCAGTTATTCCGATCCGGCCTCCGGCGGCGCAAGCGGTGTTTATATCGCCAAGCAGATTGAGCGCATGGGCATCACCGAGGAGTTAAAGAACAAAACCAAATTCCCGCCGTCAGGCGGATTTTCCGGGACGCTGCTGACCAGCGGCGACGCTGACATCGCGGTCCAGTCCAAACCGGAATTGTTGTCCGTTCCGGGGGTCGAGGTTGTCGGACCGCTGCCCGGCGATATGGCCTTCACCGTCGTCTATGCAGCCGGCGTCCAGTCCGGCGCCCCGAATGCCGATGCGGCCAAGGCGCTGATGCAATTTCTGAAATCACCCGCGGCGCAGGCTGTGTTCAAAGCGAAAGGTTACGACCCAGCCTGAGTGTCAAACCACCATCATCACCGGGTTTTCGATCAGCGTTTTGAACGCACGAATAAGTTCTGCACCGAGCGCGCCGTCGACCGCACGATGATCGCAGGACAGCGTTACGCTCATGATGGTGGCGGCCTCGATTTTGCCGTTGCGGACGACCGCCCGCTCTTCGCCCACACCGACCGCCAAAATGGTCGATTGCGGCGGATTGATCACCGCAGTGAAATCCTTGATGCCGTACATGCCGAGGTTGGAGACCGACGAAGTACCGCCCTGGTATTCCTGCAGTTTGAGCTTTCGCGCACGCGCGCGCGCGGCGAGATCGCGCATTTCGTTGGAGATTGCCGACAAGGATTTGCTTTCGGCGTTGCGCACGATCGGTGTGATAAGCCCGCCAGGTAAGGCTACCGCAACGCCGATGTCAGAATGCTTGTGCTTGAGCATGCCGGCTTCGGTCCAGCTTACATTCGCATCGGGAACACGCTGGAGTGCAAGCGCCAGCGCCTTGATGACAAAATCGTTCACCGAAAGCTTGTAGGCAGGCTGGCCATCTTTATCCTTGGGCGCGGTGGCATTGATTTCCTCGCGCGCAGCCATCAGCCGGCCAATGTCGCAATCCATCGTCTCATAGAAATGCGGGATGGTTTGCACGGAGGCGGTTAGCCGCTGCGCGATGGTGCGACGCATTCCGTCATGCGGCACCAGGTCGTACGAGCCCTCTTCGTAGAGAGAAAGAACCTGGGCATCGGACATCGCCGGAGCGATTGTTGCGCCGCCCGCAGGTGCGCCTGCGGGAGCGCGCAAACTCTTACCCGATTTTGCAGCCTCGATATCCCGCGCGATGACGCGGCCGTGCGGACCGGAGCCCTGCACGCGGTTGAGGTCGATGTTGGATTCTTTCGCAAGGCGGCGCGCGAGCGGTGAGGAGAAGATGCGGTTTGCCCCACGCGGCGGCTGCGCGGACGCTGGCGGTAATGACGACTTGGGCGCGCTTGGTGCGGCAGCCACCGCCGGCTTCTCACCGGCCGATTTCGGTGCGGGCGCCGGTACCGGCTTCGCCGCGGGCTGGGGTGCGAAGGCCTTGGGGGCACTGGCCACGGTCTTAACGTCCTCGCCTTCGTTTGCGAGCACTGCAATCACCGCATTCACCGCAACATCCTGAGTACCTTCGGGCACCACGATCTTGGCGAGCGTACCGTCGTCGACGGCCTCGACCTCCATCGTCGCCTTGTCGGTCTCGATCTCGGCGATGACATCGCCGGATTTGATTTTATCGCCCTCCTTTTTCAGCCAACGCGCAAGGTTGCCCTTCTCCATCGTGGGCGACAGCGCCGGCATGAGGATGTTAGTGGGCATGCACGCCTACCGATAGCAAACGGCCTTGGCCGCCTCGACCACTTCGGCGACCGAAGGCAGCGCCAGCTTTTCAAGATTGGCGGCGTAGGGCATCGGCACTTCTTTTCCCGAAACGCGCGCGACCGGCGCATCGAGATTGTCGAAAGCGTGTTCGGCAATGCGCGCAGCAATCTCTGCGCCGACTCCGGACTGCTGCCAGCCTTCCTCGACCGTTACAGCGCGGCCGGTTTTCTGCACCGACGCCAAGATCGTGTCCGTATCCATCGGCTTGAGCGTGCGAAGGTCAATCACCTCGGCATCGATCCCATCGCTCGCCAACTCTTCGGCTGCCTTGAGAGCATAAGTCATGCCTACCGACCAGGCGATGATCGTCACGTCGTTGCCCGCACGCGCGATCTTTGCCTTGCCGATCGGTAAAACAAAGTCATCGAGTTTCGGCACAGGCGACGAATGGCCGTATAGGATTTCGTTTTCGAGAAAGATTACCGGATTGAGATCGCGGATCGCGGCCTTCAGCAATCCTTTGGCGTCCGCGGCGGTGGACGGCGCGATGACCTTGAGGCCCGGGATGTGTGAGTACCACGCCGAGTAGTCTTGACTGTGTTGTGCGGCGACGCGCGCGGCAGCGCCGTTCGGCCCGCGAAATACGATCTGGCAGCCCATCTGCCCGCCTGACATGTACAGCGTCTTCGCGGCAGAATTGATCAGCTGGTCCATCGCCTGCATTGCGAAATTGAAAGTCATGAACTCGACGATGGGCTTTAGGCCAGCGAGCGCAGCGCCAATGCCAAGACCAGCAAAACCATGCTCGGTAATCGGCGTATCGATCACTCGTTTTGCGCCGAATTCCTGCAACAGTCCCTGCGTGACCTTGTACGCGCCCTGATATTCGGCGACCTCCTCGCCCATCACAAACACATCCTTGTCACGCCGCATTTCCTCCGCCATGGCGTCGCGCAAAGCTTCGCGCATGGTCATGGTGACCATCTCGGTGCCTTCGGGAATATCGGGGTCACTCGCAGCCTGCGGGGCGGGAGCCTCGGGGGCTTTCGCCGGCTTTGATACGGGCGCGTCCTGCGTTTTCGCCTGTGGTTTTTGTGCCTTCGTTGGCGCGGTGGCGGGTTTCGATGACTTGATCGCGGTTTTGTCCTCGCCCTCGCCGAGAATCACTGCGATAGGGGTATTGACCGCAACATCGGCGGTGCCTTCCGGTACGAGGATTTTTTCCGAGCGTGCCTTCGTCCGCAGCCTCGACCTCCATCGTCGCCTTGTCGGTTTCGATTTCTGCAATAACGTCGCCGGATTTGACCTTGTCGCCCTCTTTCTTGAGCCACTTGGCAAGATTGCCCTTCTCCATCGTGGGCGAGAGCGCGGGCATGAGCACTTCGGTTGGCATGGGCGCAATATTTTCCGGGGCAACGGGATCAGCGATAGACGTCGGTATAAAGTTCTGACACGTCCGGTTCTGGATCGTGGGTCGCAAACTCTGCGGCCTGGTTGATCAAGTCTCGTACTTCGCCATCAATCTTCTTCAGCGCGTCCTCACTCGCAAATTTCTTTTCAAGGATGCGATGACGCGCCATGTCGATCGGATCGTGATGCGTGCGCACTTCATCGACCTCTTCGCGGGTACGATACTTTGCCGGATCGGACATCGAATGTCCGCGATAGCGATAAGTCAGCATTTCGAGGATGTAAGGGCCTTTACCTGAGCGGCACCATTCGGCCGCCTTCTCGCCTGCCGCCTTCACTGCGCGCACGTCCATTCCATCGACTTGGTCACCGGGAATGTTGAAAGAAAGCCCACGACGAGACAGATTTACTTCGGCTGAAGAGCGCGTGATCGAGGTGCCCATGGCGTAGCGGTTGTTCTCGATCACATAGATCACAGGCAGCTTCCAGAGCTCCGCCATATTGAAGCTCTCGTAGACCTGGCCCTGATTGGCCGCGCCGTCACCGAAATAGGTAACACTAAGATTTTTGTTGCCGCGGTAATGATTGGCAAAGGCCAGGCCGGTGCCCAATGGAACTTGCGCGCCGACAATGCCGTGGCCGCCGTAGAAGCCTTTTTCCACGCTGAACATGTGCATGGAGCCGCCCTTGCCTTTCGAATATCCGTGCGCGCGGCCGGTCAGCTCGGCCATCACGCCCTTCGGGTCCATGCCCGTCGCGATCATATGCCCGTGGTCGCGATAGCCGGTAATGACCTGATCGCCCTCTTTGAGCACCATTTGCATGCCGACCACGACCGCTTCCTGGCCGATATACAGATGGCAAAAGCCGCCGATGAGCCCCATGCCGTACATTTGACCCGCCTTCTCCTCGAAGCGGCGAATGACCAGCATGGTCCGATAGGAGGAAAGTTCCTGTTCCTTGCTGAATTCAGCGACGGATTTGACGTCGGCGCTCGGATTTTTTTGGGCGACCGCCATTAGCACTCCCTGCGAAAGCGTCCGGCAATTGTGACGGCGCGTCGGTAGGCTTCCAGACCCCCCATAGCTTAAATCACCCTACGGCGAAAGCGCGAGCCCGGCCGCCAGCGCGGGAAACAGCGGGGGTACGCCTGCGATAGCGCAACTCGCCGTGGGTACCGCCGTTCGGTACGCCCCTAGCGAGGATGTAGCAGGAGGGTCAGATCGCGCGGGTCGGCATAGCCGAGAAGAGCGCGGGCACGTTCATCGAGCATGTCCGGGTCGATACGGTCAGCACGTAAAAGTGAAACCCGTCGTTCCCAGACTGCCCGCTCGGCTTTGAGTTGGCCTAACTCGTCTTTCATTGTCGCGAGTTGCTGTTCGAGATCTTGCTGCGCACGCAGGCCATGATTGCCAGTGAAGGCATTGATGCCGAAATAGCCGATAAACAAAGCGGCAAGAAAGTAGAGGCCAAGAACGGTCAGGATCGTTCGGCGGCGGCGGTGGGTGACCATGGCCGCCAAGATGGCCCAAGCCCGTTAAGGCGTCTTTAAATTTCGAAATATTTTCGCGGCGTCAAATCGATGGGTCAGTGACCCAAAAAAGATGGTATCGGGCGACGTTCCGACCCATCCGACAATGGTTCGTCTGGACGAATGCGGTCGGGTTGTCCGGTGTTATTACCGGCATGGAATACAGAGGTTGGCGATGACCCCTAGGATTTTCGTCGTAGCAGTTGCTGTTGCTTTTCTGGCCTTCGGCCAACAGCCGGCGGCAGCTGATTACTACGGCGCCCCCTGGTGCGCGGTCGTCGCGGCGGGCGACGGTGACATGCAGTGGCACTGTGAGTATCGGTCGATTGAAGAATGTCGGCCGAACGTGTTGGCTGGCAATCGGGGCTGGTGCAATCCAAACCCCTACATGGCCGATTCGTTTCAGCCCGCCGGACCCAAGCACTCACGAAAGCATCGCACGCGCGCTCAATAGCCGGGCACGATGCCGTCGCGGGTTCGCGCTCTAAATCCGGTGACGAATTTCGTTGAGGACGAAATTGCCCAGCCGTTTTCCGCGGTTGCGCAAAATCTTCAGCACACCTTGATCAACGAAATAGGTGAGCAAGATCGAATCGCGAGTCTTTACCCGATTGTGCACCGGGTCGGCCGAATGCCACGTGTCGTTGCCGACCGCAAATGCATATCCGGAATTGGGCGCAAAACGCATCTGCGCTTTTTTCGGCATGGACCCGTCGGGTAATTTCTCGTGGAAGATGGTGCCGATATCGGTATTGGCATCGTCCTTCGGCAGATAAAGTTGAACGGTAATCCCTTTCCAACGCGTATCGGTGTGCGGCGTAATCAAGTAGCCAGGAATGTCGCGGGTCAGGATTGGAATCGGATACATGCCGACTTTGGCGAAGTCCGCCCCGAAGCGCTTCGAAAGGCCGGGCGCCAGCCGCCGAATAAACGCCTGCTTCACCGGCTCGGAGCAGAGCGCCCGGCCAACCACATCCCAAAGTGCGCGCTTGTCGGCCGGCAGGTTGCGAATGTACTCCGGAAACAAATCAATTTTTACGCGTGTATGGGTGCCGTCTTTGAGATCGTGCCCTTTGCTTCGGCCATGCATGGGCCGATAGTCGGCAGATTCCGGCATCAGCGCCAGGATCTGCGCGTAAATGTCGTCCGGGAACACCCGATCAAATTCGAGATGGAAAAATGGCTTTTCTGAAGCGCGCGCTCCATCAATCGATTGCACAATGTACGCAGACAAGCGCTCGGCTGCTCTGCGTCGATCATAAGTGGAGAGAGTTGTGATCTGGTCCATCGCAACTACTCGGCTCTGGTTGTTAGTGCAATTTGCGGCGAAAAAGCCGGCAAATGCAAGCTTTCCGAATGCCGCAGCATTATTTGCGGGATTTCAAGGCTTGGCGCCCGGCATACTTCGCTTGCGGGCCAAGTTCCTCCTCAATGCGCAGCAGCTGATTATATTTCGCGGTCCGATCGGAACGCGCAAGTGAACCGGTTTTGATCTGGCCGCAATTGGTCGCGACAGCCAAATCGGCAATCGTGGAATCTTCGGTTTCGCCGGAGCGGTGTGACATTACAGCGGAGTAGCCCGCCTTGTGGGCCGTTTCGACTGCCGCCAGCGTCTCCGTCAGAGTGCCGATCTGGTTGACTTTCACAAGAATTGAATTCGCGATGCCGTCTTTGATGCCTCTCGCGAGTCTCGTGACGTTGGTCACGAACAGGTCGTCGCCGACAAGCTGGCATTTTGCTCCAACCAGATCGGTCAGGATTTTCCAACCCTCCCAGTCGTCTTCCGACATGCCGTCTTCAATTGAGACGATGGGATAGCGTGCGATCAGGTCGGCTAGATATTTGGCTTGCTCCTGTCTCGAGCGCTTCTTGCCCTCACCCTCGTAGACGTAAGCCCCGTCCTTGTAGAATTCCGTCGCGGCGCAGTCGAGTGCCAACATCACATCACCGCCCGGCTTGTAGCCCGCTTTGGCAATAGCCTGCATGACAAAATCAAGTGCGGCCTCCGCCGATTTCAAGTTCGGTGCAAAGCCGCCCTCGTCGCCGACATTGGTGTTGAGATTCGCCGAGTGGAGTTGGCCCTTCAGCGTATGAAATATCTCGACGCCCGCGCGCAACGCCTCGGCAAAAGTCGGCGCGCCAATGGGCATGATCATGAATTCCTGAAAGTCGATCGGGTTATCGGCGTGCACACCGCCATTCACGATGTTCATCATCGGCACCGGGAGCACACGCGCGGCCGTACCACCGACATAGCGATAAAGCGGTGCCTGCTTCGCAGCGGCCGCCGCCTTGGCTACCGCGAGCGATACACCGAGAATTGCGTTGGCACCGAGCCGGCCTTTGTTGGACGTGCCGTCGAGAGCAATCAGCGTCTCGTCGATCTTGGCCTGAGCCTCGGCATCCATACCGCCAAGAGCGTCGAATATTTCGCCATTGACCGCATCGATCGCCTTCCGCACGCCCTTGCCGCCATATCGTGCCTTGTCGTTGTCACGCAGTTCGACCGCCTCATGCGCGCCTGTAGAGGCGCCGGAAGGAACGGCAGCGCGGCCCTTCGAACCGTCTTCCAGAAGCACATCGACCTCCACGGTCGGGTTGCCGCGGCTATCGAGGATCTCGCGGCCGATAATGTCGGTGATGGCTGTCATAGGCAGGTCCGGCGCTGGCAATCCGGGGCTTCTACAGGATCGAGAACCCCCTTGTCATGTCCCGCGCGAACCGGGCATCCAATGGGTGCAAATCATGCGATAAAAGCCGATGGCCAGGAAACGATTGCAGTTGGGGCGCCCGAGCCCGATTCCCGCCTCACCTGATAAGGCGGTCCTCGACCGTGTGCCGAATCCGCACACGGGCACGAACTACATCGCTCGTTTTACCGCGCCGGAATTCACCACCCTCTGCCCCATCACCGGCCAGCCGGACTTTGCGCATCTGGTGATCGATTATTTGCCCGCGCGTTATCTGGTCGAGTCGAAGTCGCTCAAGCTCTATCTCAACAGCTTTCGCAACCACGGCGCGTTCCACGAGGATTGCACCGTTGCTATCGGCAAGAAACTCGCTGCGCTTCTCAAGCCGAAATGGTTGCGCATCGGCGGCTATTGGTATCCACGCGGTGGTATGCCGATCGACGTATTTTGGCAGACCGGAAAGCTGCCGAAGGACGTCTGGGTGCCCGATCAGGGTGTCGCGCCCTATCGCGGACGCGGCTAGCTCTCATCCAATGATGGCGTGCGGGAGAAAACGCGACATATTTTTGGTGATCGGGCTCGTGTCCTCGCGCACCGATAATCCGCAAGGCGCGCCGGCGGTAAACCACGAACCGAGCACCGTGTAATTGCCGTCGAACTGCGGCAGTGGTGCAATTGCCTGCCGCACATAGCCTTCCGCGCCATAGGGCCCGTCGTCCTTGTCGATCGGACGGCCATCGCGGACGAGCTCGATATTGGCGCCCTCGCGCGAATAAAGCGGCTTGCGAGCATAAGAGGTGCCGAGCGTTCCGGCCTTCGGATCGTCGTCAAAATAAGCCGGCAATAAATTTGGATGGTTCGGATACATCTCCCATAGCAACGGCAGGATGCCCTTGTTGGAAAGGATCATCTTCCAGGGAGGCTCGACGAATTGCGTCGCCGAACCGGGTAGCGAAGCCCCGAAAGCTTCGCGCAACATCCACTCCCATGGATAGAGCTTGAACAACAATTCGATCGAGCGATTGTCGTCGTCGATAAATTGTCCGGCGGGATTCTTGCCGATGTCCTCGATTGGCAGGACCGTCGTTGTCAGACCCGCCTGGTGTGCGCAGTCTTCAAGATAAGCGACGGTCCCTGCGTCTTCCGGACTGTCCATCATCGCGGCGAGATGTAGGCCGATGTCTTTCCAGCCCTGGATCAGCCGCTCGTGCAACGAATTGAACTGGTCGGCATCTTTCGGCAGGACTTTGCGTTCAATCGCTTGCTCGAGCCACATCCATTGGAACACGCCGGTTTCGAGCACTGACGTCGGTGTGTCAGCATTATACTCCAGCAGCTTTGCCGGGCCATTCCCATCGTAGCGCACATCGAAACGGCCATAGAGGCTTGGTTCGGACTTCTTCCAGCTCCGCGCAACCCAGTTCCAGAACGGCACCGGAATCGCCAGCCGTCGCATCAAGTCTTCGTCAGCGATAATGCGCGCGACCAGCGCACGGCACATCTCATCCAGTTCTGCGGTTGGACCTTCGAGATCCTGTTCGATCTCCTTGAGCGTGAAAGCATAGTAAGCCCGCTCGTCCCAATAGCGCTGACCGTCAATAGTATGAAAATCGAAGCCAATCTCTTCCGCGCGTGCACGCCAGTCTGGGCGCTCTTCGCTGGCAATCCGCTGCATCAGCCACCGGACGAATGACCGCCGGACGAATGGCCGCTCATCGAATGGCCGACGCTGCCGAAGCCGCCGTGCACCCCCACGCCGTGCCCTACCGACGGCACTGACGTATGGCTCCTGGACGGCGAAAACCCGCTGTAACGACCGGACGGGTGTTCCGAAGATGAGCCATAGCTGTAGCTGTATGAACGCGACCAATACGTCCGGCTGCTCCATGATCGTCGACCGGACTCACAGGGCCTCGCGGCAGCAGCAGAACCTGGAGCGATCGTTTGCGGACTAATTGCGCCGGCCGAGGTCGGCTCCGGCCCAACACAATCGCGTGGCGGCAACAGTGCATAGGCCGAGGCGCCGGCCGTCGTCACACCCATCAGGAGCAGGGCAACATGGGACGATCGCTTCATCGTCGGATCACAGTGTCATTGAAGCAGCGCTCAACAGGCCGGCAGTGAGCGAAGCGAGGCCGAGCCAGATGGCCGGCGCGAGCTCGCCGGCCGCGATCCGGTTTGAAAGATCCGGCACCGGAATACGCACCGCATAAAAAGTAATGATCTGGACGATGAGCGCGACCACGCCCCAGATTGCGCAATCAATGAGGTCGGAAGCATGGGCGATCGCACTGGCCAGCGGCATCGCAAAACCGAAAAGGCTCAAGCCCAGCGCAATGGCAGCGCCAGACACGTTTCTTCGAACCAGTTCAAATTCGTTTATCGGTGTGATGCGCGTATAGATCAGCAAGAATGCGATCACCAACACCGTTGCCAGGCAAAAATAGGCAATAAATGCCGGCAATCCCTCAAGTGATTGCACCACCATGACTCGCCCCCGTCATTTCGTGCGTTGGGATCATAGCGGAGTCGTTGCACTTGCGAAGCGAGTTTGCGGGGATTTCAACCGCGTCATGCTTGAACGGTCGATGGGCGCTTCAAACGCAGAGCACAAACCCAGCCCGTTGCCGCCAATGCTATCGCGCCGACCAAAAGCACCGGCGCGACGCCGACGCTGTTCAGACCAATGCCGTAAACGACGGGCCCTGCTGCCTGACCAAGGAAGAAGAAGAGGGAATGCGCCGCGGTTGCCGAACCGCGGGCGGATGGAGCCAACTCGGTGACATACACCTGGATGCACCCGTGCAGCAGGTAAAACCCAAAACCGAGGAGCATGAAATTCGCGAACTCCACAGGCCAAGGTAGCCCCAGCGCGATGACAATGAGACAGAACCCCATCGCCATGCCACCCGCGGCCATCAAGCGGTTCTCGCCAATATGCGCGAGCAGCCAAGCGACCATGAACGTGTAGATGACGCCACCAATGCCGAACCCGGCTATCACCACGCCGGCGATCGACGCGCGCACTTCACCTTCGGTGTGCAAAAGTCCGGCCATATACGGAAACACGCCAAATAAAAACACGGCCTCGACGAAAACGGCGCCGAAACAATACTTTGCCATCGGATTACTGAAGATTGCGCGATAGTTGGGAATCAAAGTCGACAGGTCGAAGCGCCCGGGCTTCTCCTCCATGCTCCGGAAGCCTGGAATAGCAACCGCAAGCGCAATGAGGTCTATTGCACCGGTGGCAAAGAAAACGCCGCGCCAGCTTACTAGGTCACCAATGACGCCGGCACCTGACGCTCCGAGCAGATTGCCAGTCATTGCGGCAAACAGCAGTCGGCCGATCGCTACCTGTCGCTGTTGGACAGGAACACGATCGCCGGCCACGGCCAGAGCGATTGGGAAAACACCGCCGGCCGTGATCCCGGCGACTACGCGCAATGCCATCAGCGTTTCGAAATTGGTCGCCAGCCCGCAAGCAAGTGTGGTGATGCCAACGACGAACATGCAAAGCGCGATGAGCCGTGTCTTGCTGAACATATCGGCAAGCGCGCCGAGCACCGGCTGGATCAGCGCATAGGGCAACGTAAAACCGGTCGAAAGCAGCGCCGCTGTGGTCGGCGTCACGTTCATATCTTTGGCAATCTGCGGAATGACGGGATCGACCGAGCGCATGAATAGCGTCGTCGCGAAAATGACGAACGCCATGAGATTGAGGATGCGGCTCATAAAGAATGAACAGAGCGCAATTCAGCGTTTCGCCAGCTGGTCGAACTCGACCAGCATGCGCAATAGCGGCTCCATCTCCTTCAGCGGCATCATGTTGGGTCCGTCGGACGGTGCCTTGTCGGGGTCTTGATGGGTCTCGATGAAAACGCCAGCGACGCCGACTGCTACCGCAGCGCGTGCGAGCACAGGAACGAATTCGCGCTCGCCACCAGATGACGTCCCCTTTCCTCCGGGCTGCTGAACGGAATGAGTGGCGTCGAATATCACGGGCGCTTGGGTCGTGCGCATGAGGATCGGCAATGCGCGCATGTCGGAGACGAGCGTGTTGTAGCCGAAGGATACGCCACGTTCCGTCACCATGACATTGCGGTTACCGGACCCGGTGATTTTCTCAACGACGTTTTGCATGTCCCAGGGCGCCAGGAACTGGCCCTTCTTCACGTTGACGGCTTTGCCGGTCTCGGCGGCCGCACCGAGTAGATCGGTTTGGCGGCAAAGAAACGCCGGGATTTGCAGCACGTCGACCGCTGGCGCGACGCGCGCGCACTGCTCGACGTCGTGGACATCAGTGAGAACCGGCACTTTGAGCTTGTCGCGAATTTCGGCGAAAATCGGCAGCGCCTGGTCGAGCCCAATCCCGCGCGGCGATTTGGCCGAAGTCCGATTGGCCTTGTCGAACGACGTCTTGTAGACGAGACCGATGCCGACACGTGCGGCAATTTCTTTCAGCGCATTTGCCATTTCCAGCGCATGAGCCTTGCTTTCGAGCGCGCAGGGTCCCGCAATCAGCGACAGCGGCAATTTATTGCCAAAGCGCACGGTACCGACCGCAACGATGGAGTTGGGCTTTTGGTCCAAGGCTTAAATCCCCGCGGGCCGCGACCATGAAGCGGCGACGGCGCTCGGTCAACGGGCCTTTTTTGTTGCCTGTTCAAATACCAATATCGCACCCATCGCATCCTCCGAGCCGATCACAGCGGCATTTCCTACATAGAGCCCCGCGATGCCGGCCAATTCGGGCGCACTTTGCAGACGGCCCGCATGCGTGACAGCAAAGCGGAGCGCCGCAAGCCGAGCCCCGCGAGAGATGTCCGGCGCCTTGACCCCAAAGCGTTGTAAAAAGGCGGCGGGCGTCACCACTTCGATTGTTCCTCGCAAAGTGGCAATAGCAAAACCGTCGCTGTGCACGACAGCACGCGCGTCAGAAAACTTCTCGAAAAATTGCTGGTGCTGCTCCGGCCGATCGGTCACGACAACGACGCCTGCGACACCCTCGGCGCTATTGGGATGTTGCTGAAAGGCCGGATTCCAAAAATTCTCTGGATTGTGCTGTAGGATGGTGAACAGGCCGATGTCAGGCGCACGGGGATTGGATGCGAAAGCGAGTGTGAACGCAAGCCTGACCGACACACCGTCGGGGCGACGACCCTCGCGCTCGAAGTGGTAGGGTTCAAAGTCTCCGATGCCCTCCGCGCGAAATTGGCCAGCGTCGGGCGCGCCGCGACCCTCGAGCGCCAGCATTGAGAGTCCCTGCCCACGCGCCAGAAAATCGCGATTAAATGCCCCGAACGAAAAGTGCCGAGGCGAGTGCGGGACGATCCCGCTCGTATCCGCGAGCGCCAGCAATTCGATGTACACGTTCGGCAGCTGGATAATGTGGTTTTGCGTACCCCAGCTTCGAGGATGCTGGTTGCGCGCGCCCACCGTGAACCCGAGCCGACGATAAAGGTCGGCGGCAGCATCGAGATCGCGTACTGCGTGGACGATATGATCGAGCCCGCGGGTCATTGCCGCCGCACTACACCAGCCGGCTCCGCTCGACGGCCGCGCCGATGAACGATGAGAACAGTGGGTGCGGCTCGAACGGCCGCGACTTCAGCTCGGGGTGGAACTGCACGCCGATGAACCAGGGGTGATCCTCGTATTCGATGATCTCCGGCAGAATGCCGTCAGGCGACATGCCGGAAAAGTGCATGCCACGCTGCTCGAGCCGGCCCTTGTAGGCGGTGTTGACTTCGTAACGATGCCGGTGGCGTTCGGAAATTTCGGTTGCGCCATAGATCTGCGATACCCGGCTGCCGCGCGTGAGCACGGCATCATAGGCACCGAGCCGCATGGTGCCGCCAAGATCGCCACTCGCGGTGCGCTTCTGCAGTTCGTTGCCTTTCAGCCATTCGGTCATAAGACCCACGACCGGCTCGGACGTTGCGCCGAACTCAGTGGAGTTGGCGCTTTCAATGCCACACAAATTTCGCGCGGCCTCCAGCACAGCCATCTGCATACCGAAACAAATGCCGAAATAAGGTACTTGCCGCTCGCGCGCAAATTGCGCAGCCTTGATCTTGCCCTCCGCGCCCCGCTGGCCAAATCCTCCAGGCACCAAAATCCCGTTGACGTGCTCAAGGAACGGGGCGGGATCTTCGCTTTCGAAGACTTCCGACTCGATCCAGTCGAGATTGACCTTCACCTTGTTGGCTATCCCGCCGTGCGAGAGTGCCTCGATCAGTGATTTGTAGGCATCCTTCATGCCGGTATATTTGCCGACAATGGCGATGGTGACATTGCCTTCCGGATTGCGCACGCGCTCATTGATGAGCCGCCAGCGCTCGAGGTCGGGCGCCTGACGCGTTTCGATCCCGAATGCGTCGAGCACCTCGGCATCGAGCCCTTCGGCAGAATAGGCCTCCGGAACCGCGTAAATATTGTCGACGTCGCGCGCCTCGATCACCGCGCTTTCCCGCACGTTGCAAAACAGCGCAAGCTTACGTCGCTCACTTTCCGGAATCGGCCGATCGGTACGGCAGAGCAAGATGTCTGGCTGGATGCCGATCGAGCGCAGCTCTTTGACCGAATGCTGAGTTGGTTTGGTCTTGAGTTCGCCGGCGCTTGAAATGAAAGGCATGAGCGTAAGATGGATGTACACCGCATGTCGGCGCGGCAGATCGTTGCCCAATTGCCGGATGGCCTCGAAGAACGGCAGACCTTCAATGTCGCCGACGGTGCCGCCGATTTCGCACAGCACGAAATCGAAGCCCTCGTTGCCCTCTCTGATGAAATCTTTGATCGCGTTGGTGACGTGCGGGATCACCTGAATCGTTGCACCGAGGTAATCACCGCGTCGCTCGCGCGCGAGTATGTCCTGATAGATACGTCCGGTGGTGATGTTGTCGTGGCGTGTGGCAGGCCGGCCGGTAAACCGCTCATAGTGACCGAGATCGAGATCGGTCTCGGCTCCGTCATCGGTGACGAAGACCTCGCCGTGCTGATACGGCGACATCGTTCCGGGATCGACATTGATATAGGGATCAAGTTTGCGGAGGCGCACCTTGTATCCGCGCGCCTGCAGGAGCGCTCCGAGCGCTGCGGAAGCAAGACCCTTACCGAGTGAGGAGACCACGCCGCCGGTGATGAAAATGTACCGCGCCATGGGACCTAACCTTTAGCCTCCGCGAATCGATTCGACGAGCGCGAAAAGCTCAGAGCCGACCTGCGCCTGTGCGTAGCTCGATAAATTTCCGGTTTTCCAAATGCTTGCGACAGGATTTTCATGTTTTCTTCAATTCCAGCGGCCAACGTCCGACTCCGGTCCTTTCCATAACGTCGAAGGGCCGGAATTCCCCGGCCCTTCGCTCGCCACTTTATTTCGACTGCGGCACCTGCGGCCCCGATGGGGCTGCTGGAGCCGCCGGCGCAGCCGGCGGCGTTCCGCCTTGCAACTGATTGAGCAACCCGCCCCCTCCGCCGAGCGGTGTCGGCGCACCGGGCGCGGCCGGCGTAGTTTGACCGCCTTGCAGGATCGAGGTTGGCTTGCGATTTATCCCGGCGAGGATCGACAGCAGGAGGCTGGTCACAAAGAACAGGCCGGCCAAAATTGCAGTCGCCCTTGTGAGCACGTTGGCTGTGCCGCGGCTGGTCATAAAGCCGCCAGTCGAACCGATGCCAAGTCCTCCACCCTCGGAGCGCTGTAATAAAACAACGCCAATCAGGGCGAGAACCAGCATCAGGTGGATGACGATAACGACGTGCTGCATCAGTCCAATATCCGTTCAAACCTCACCGGTCCGGGCCTCCGCCCAGGCGGCACTCCATGGTCCATATAGGAATTCGCCGCGGTCTCTACACGATCGCTTGCCGCTTTTCCACCCTTGCCGCGCCTATCGGTAAACCGCAGCAATACCGAGGAAATCTTGGGCATTAAGACTGGCTCCACCGACCAAAGCCCCATTGACGTCCGCAATCGTCAAAAGCTCCTTGGCATTGGCGGGTTTCACCGAACCACCGTAGAGAATACGTGTGCGCCCGCCCTCGGTGTTAAAGCGCTCGGTCAACCGTTTGCGGACAAGGCCGTGGACCTGGGCGACGTCAGCTGGTGTCGGAGTGAGGCCGGTTCCGATTGCCCACACTGGCTCATAGGCAACGACCAGATTGGCGGCGGTGGCACCGTCCGGCAGCGAACCGTCGAGCTGACGGCTGACCACATCCAGCGTCTTGCCCGCCTCGCGCTCCGCGCGTTGCTCGCCAACACAGACGATTGCGGTCAACCTGGCCCGCCACGCCGCCTGCGCCTTCGCGCGTATCAGCGCATCCGTCTCGTGATGATCGGTCCGCCGTTCTGAATGCCCCACGATCACGGCACGGGCGCCTGCATCGGCCAGCATCTCGGCCGAAATATCGCCCGTGTGCGCGCCGGAGGCTTCGGCATGGCAGTCCTGAGCGCCGATGGCTACCCCCGAGCCTCGCACCGCCGACACAAAGCTCACAATCAAAGTCGCGGGCGGACAGACCATCAGATCGGTTTTGCCTGCGAGCGCTCCCGCCCCGGCTACGATATTAGCGAGCTCGCCCTGTGAGGCGGCAAGCCCGTTCATCTTCCAGTTTCCCGCAACAAGCGGAATTATCTTGGCCGCCGCCATCGAAAAGTCCCTTTCCGCGTGCGGTTATCAGATTATCTTGAGCCTGTACCGCCCCATCCCGCATTATCACGTTTTGCCCCTTTTTATTGAGTCACCAAGCGAGTGATGTCCCCATCTCAGTTGAAAGCTTGCTCACCGAATTAGAAGCGGCTCGCCAGAAAGCCACCGATTTGGATCAACTAAGCGCGGCGGTCCGGCCCCGGCGATTTCAGCAAGTGTGAAACGGTCGAAGAGATCGTGGACGACCTGCTCAAATATTCGCTGAGCCCCTCCTATCAAATCGCTACTGAACGGGACCGCGAAGAGCTAATCGACATCGCCGACCGGCACCATGCGGAAATGCAGGAGGTGATCGACGCCATCAAAGGTCGCCCTGTTGCCGGTGTTCGCCTCGAAGCCCGGCAAAGCCAGCCATCACCCGGCCCGCGAGCAACGGATAGCCACGCCGCTTTACCCCCGAAAGCGGACATGTGCGCTGCAACTAGGGATGTCCGCTATGGGCCAAAAGCGGACACAACCTCTTAGAGGCTTGCCCATTTCAAACGTTCTGCTAGACCGCTGCGGCGCAACTATTTAACCTGTGATGTCAACCTAGATCCTCACCGACACAGACTCATGATTATGCGGCGAGAAATGGATCTTTGTTTTTGAACGTCCGAAATTCCCCGCGCCGCGGCAACCGCGCCAAGCACGTTGTTAAGAAGTTTGCCGGGCTGCACGGACCTAACCACGCCGTCCACAATTTCGTGAGCACCGACCTCGATCGTGTTCTTGGGATCCTGGAGAAAATCGTTGAGCCCCTGCACGAACGTCTGGGCATCCGTCGCCAATTTTTCGTCCAGGCTCTCGTTTTGAATCTGTGGCACAGAGTTCCTCTTCTTTATTGAAGATGCTGGCAATCCCATCAGCTCACCAAGCTTCTGTTGAACCTCGTCCGATGACAAGATGAATGAGTGGTGCAAAATACCTTGCACCGTTATGCGGTTATCGGGGGGACATGCAGCATCGTGGGTTGACCATGCCGCGAGAACCTGGTCGCCAGGTCCGAGCTCGTCCTTCTTAATCGGTGATGTGTCTCGCCTTGGATCGAAATCGGGTTTAATGAGCTCCCAAGTTGTGCCGCAGATTGTTTGTTT
>DAHUXA010000380.1 GCA_027307405.1 Hyphomicrobiales bacterium
CTCGCATCCCGATCCGCGTCTTGTCGAACAGCTTCTCGGCAAAACGGTAGGGCATCCGCACGCAGCCATGCGAGGCCGCATACCCAGGCAGCGGCCCGCCGTGCAGCGCAATGCCGTTCCAGGTAATGCGCTGCATGTTCGGCATCCAGGCATCGTCATACATTGTGGAGTGGTGGTCCTTTTCCTTCTCCAGGACGGCGAAGACGCCAGCGGGCGTCTCGCGCCCCGTGACGCCGGTCGATACCGGTGCACGCAGAATCCAACCGTCGGCGTCATACAAAGTGACCTGCTGGGTCTTTATAGATACGATCGCCATGATCGGCTCACCTGCAGCCCGCGGCGCCGTCGTCTCTGCGGGTGGCGCGGGACGTGCCTGTGTCGCTAGGGCGTCGGCGGTCAGCGCCGCCAACGCGGCCACCGTCGCGAGCGTTACGATGGCAGCAGGCCGCCAATGCCATATCGCCACGATGGATTGCGCCGTCGCCAATCGATTGACCATCCCCTGCTCCGGTTGAAATCTCTGTCCGCGCTTACGTGGATCAAGTGTCAGATCGCGATTCTTGGAAATTAACTGCCACCACCATCACCGGCAAGGGCGGCGTGGTGCACTAAGTCATGTCTGCTTTGGGCCAGAAGCGGACATTGGCAGCTTTATCCGATCACCAAAAGCGTCGTCGCAAAAAGCCCCCATTGAACCAATGGCGACGTCGCGGATAGGCTCCGCTAAGTAATCCCACAACAACTAACAGCAGCACCGAGCCGATTGTGGCAACGATGATCGCTGAAACGATGCCTGAACCCATACGAATGCCCAGGTGCGGCATCAACCAGCTGCCAATCAGCGCGCCGACGATGCCGATGGCAATGTCACCGATAACGCCAAATCCGCCACCCGCAACAATTTTGCCGGCGAGCCAGCCAGCGACGAGCCCGACCAAAAGAATGACGAGAAGACCTTGGCCAGAGATAAACATTGCCCGCCTCAAGCGTGCTTGGCAGTTCTCGTGCACTAGACAATCGCAAGGGAACTAATTGGTTCCATAGTTCGGTGCGATGCAGCCGCATGTCCGCTTTGGGTCATTAGCGGACATTTGCAGTGCAAAAGGGCATGTCCGCTTTGGCCCACACGGCGGTAAAATAGTGCGGATCTGTTAAGAATATTCACGTGTATACTTCCGTTTGGGGACTGATTTGCCAAAAACGAGACCCTTGCAGTTCGCCTTCCTAGTAGCCGCGTGCACAATTGCCGCGGCTTCTCAAGTTATTGTTGGGAAGACGATGAGCACCGCTTCGCCCGATGAGGCAGTCGAGGTCGAAGCCAGTTCAGGGTCGTCGAGTAATTTCGTGACCTCTGCATTGCCGGTTGCGGATGGGCCATTGCTCTTACCCAATGAGGAAACTAACTCAAGCACCTTGGAAA
>DAHUXA010000381.1 GCA_027307405.1 Hyphomicrobiales bacterium
GACGCGGAACTTCAATCCTTTGATATCGTCAATAGTATTGATCTCCTTGCGGAACCAACCGCCCATCTGCGCGCCTGTGTTGGCCGCGGCGAAACCAATGCAATTGAAGTCCTTGAGGACGCCGTTGAGCAATTCCTCGCCACCGCCCCAGCGTACCCACGAAATCATCTGCCTCGTGTTGAGCCCAAACGGCAGCGCCGTGCCGAAGGTGAGGGCCGCGTTCTTGCCAAAGTAGTAGTACAACGCGGTGTTGCCCATCTCGACCGTGCCGTTGCCGACGGCATCGAGCACCTGCAAACCGGGAACGATCTCGCCAGCAGCGAAGACCTGGATCTGGAACTTATTGTCTGTGATTTCAGCGATGCGTTTGGAGAAATACTCGCAGCCGCCGTAAAGTGTATCGAGCGATTTCGGCCAGCTGGCCGTCAATCGCCACTTAACTTCCGGAGACGATTGCGCAATTGCGGGCGCGGCAACGGCCGATGCAGCGAGCCCCACGCCCGCGGCTTGCAAGAATTGACGACGTTTCATGGCGTTTCCCCTGGTTGTGTCGGTCCGCCGACCGAAGGAGATCTCACCCATGAATACCGAAGTCGCCTTATGACGGCGGCCGACACGATGATCTTACGCAAATGGGGGCAAAGCAAAAGCCCCAAACGGGGTGTGCAGACTAACTTTTCCCGGCGGGTGGGCTCGGGTCTTCTTTTTCCGCCAACTCCTGCAACATGGCTAGCGCCTGCAACACCGATTGATGGCGCACATTGGCCCGCCCGATATCTCCGTATTTGCGGTCATGGGCGACGATCCGACCACTGCGCGAAGCGGCACAGAAAAAAACGAGGCCAATCGGCTTGCCGGGTACCGCGCCGGTCGGCCCTGCAATTCCTGTTGTCGAAATGGCAAGATCGACGGATGCGTGCGCCAGCGCACCTTTGGCCATTTCCTCGGCGCATTCGCGGCTGACTGCGCCATAGACATCGATGGTCGCCGGTGTAACGCCCAGCATTTGCTGCTTCGCCGCATTTGAATAGGTGACAAATCCGCGGTCGAGCACCAGGGACGATCCCGCAATCTCGCTGATTGTCGCTGCGACGAGTCCGCCGGTGCAGGATTCTGCTGTCGCCAGCGTCAGCTTCTTTGTCTTGCAGATTTCCAGCAAGGCATTCGCTGCATGGAGCAGTTCTTTCTCTGCCATTTGTATTAGTCCCAGGGCAGGCGGACGGTTGCCGTCGCATAGGCGGCGATGCCTTCACCGCGGCCGGTGAAGCCGAGTTTCTCGCTTGTTGTCGCCTTCACGCCGACCCGTTCAATGCCGATACCGGCAAATCTCGCGATGCTTGCGCGCATGGTGTCGCGATGTTCGCCAATACGTGGCGCTTCGCACACAATGGTCA
>DAHUXA010000382.1 GCA_027307405.1 Hyphomicrobiales bacterium
AGTTCGCGGGCCGCACCTTCCCCGAGGACGGTTCCGGCCCGGTCGCCGTCACCGTGAAGCACGCATCCGTCGCGGCGTCAGGCGACCGGCTGCTGATTTCGCTGCTGGTGAACGCCAAAGAGAAGAAGAGCCTGTTCGGCTTCGGCGGCGAGGCCACCGTGCATATCTGGGGCAAGCCGCTGCTCGATCAGACCCAGCAGACGCTGCGGCTCGGCAACATTCAACTGGCCGTCGAATCGGAAGCCGCGTTCGGGCTGCTCGGCGCCGCCGCGCGCGCGGCCATGCCCTATTTGCAGAAGGCGCTCGCCGACAAAGCGGCCGTCGATCTCAAGCCCTTTGCCAATGACGCCAGGACCAAGATCGCCGCCGCGCTCAACGAGTTTCAGCAAAACGCCAACGGCGTGCGGGTCGACGCGTCGGTGACCGGCCTGCGCCTCACCGGCATTGAATTCGACACACGCACGCTGCGCGTGGTCGCTGAAGCCAACGGCGTCGTGAAGATCGCGGTGACGCAATTGCCACGGATGTGAGCTATCGCACTGTTATTGGTCCGCGACCCGGCAATCCGTTTCTATCGTCATGGCCGGGCTTGGCCCCGCCATCCACGTCTTGTGCATGGAAAGTCATGGATGCCCGGCATAAAACCGGGCGTGACAGTGGAGAGGCAGCGCGTGCGATTCAAATCGTCATTGTCGGCCTTGACCCGCGTATGACGCGGAGTGTGTAGCAGCGCCTCTCAACGTCATGGCCGGGCTTGACCCGGCCATCCATGAAGCGTTTGCCCCAAGCAAAATCGTACGTAACGCCTTTCTGTGCTGCATCTCATCATGGATGCGCGGGTCAAGCCCGCGCATGACGCCGAGGTTGTGGCTTTGACGCCACGGTTCTGCTTCGAATGCTATCCAGATTACTGCCGCTGAAGACCAGGCCTGCCGCTTTGCACGTAGGACTGGCCATTGAGGACCGACCCATCGTTCCTGGTGTTCGTTGCCGCATTATTTTTGCCCGCAGGAGTTTTGAGCGCGGTGCTGCTCGCACCCGAGGTGTTGCCAGCCACCGGCTTTTTACCGCTGTTTCCTAGCGCTGTATTGGGTGCCTGGTTGCCGACAGGTCCATGCTTGGACGAGTTCGATGAAAACACCATCGTGTGATCGATAGTGCACGTTCCACCTTTGCTGCAGCCAATAACCACCGCGGTCTTGCCGATCCCGATCGTACAAGTAGTCGTGTCTGCGGTCTCCGTGTAAAGGCCACTTTTTTTTCGCAGTAAGCTTTAAGTTCACCTGATGTCATGTCAGTTGTGGCCGCCGCACCCGCCGCCTCGATCAAAACTCCACTCGCAAGACTCGCTAGGCTGGCGACAATCAGAAGGCTAC
>DAHUXA010000383.1 GCA_027307405.1 Hyphomicrobiales bacterium
AGAATGTTTGCAAACGCGGACATTCAATCCGGTTTGCCGAATCAGGTTTTAAACTGGGCGGACTTAATCCACTCCCAGAAATTTGCTCCCGGTGGCTTTTGCAACTCGGTGGAATACATGGTCTCAAAAGTACCCAACGTCACGAAGTCGTAACTGTTTTTATGCGTGGTTAGTCCCTGCACGAAAGTCTGATCGGCAATGTGGTCTTTGCGCCACGAACTCTTGCCACCAAGACTCTCGATTGACAGGCCAACCAGGGCGTCGATGACGTCGTCCTGTGACGGCCAGGATCCACCCTTGGCCTTCATCGCTTTTTCGACGACGGCCTTGTAGGAGGCGATCGCAAAATAGGCCCGGTCGGCTTCCCATTCGGGGTAGTCGTTATGCGTCTTTTCGTACCAAGCGACAAATTCCTTCGCCAAGGGCGAGGCATTTGGGTTGGCGAAATAGAGCGTGTTGTGGCCGAACAGCATGCCTTCCGGCGTGAATTCCTTTTTCATCAACGTGTGCTGCCAGCCGGCGGCCGGAAACACGAGCTTGGTGCCTTCGGTCAACCCGGCCGCATGCGCCTGCTTCATGAACACCGGCAGATCGGCGAACAACAGCGAGGAGAAGATGAGATCGGGTTTGGCAGCCTTAAGCGCGGCGACATGACTGGTGAGGTCCATGGTGCCGACCTTGGGCCATTGTTCGGTGATGACCTGATGGTCAATATTGAATCGTTTCAACATCGCGACAAACGCCGCCATGTTGTTGCGCCCGTATGAATAATCGGGGTTGATCCCGGCAACTGTAACGAACTTGCCTTTCCAATATTTAATCGCGAGCAGCGAGGACATGACGGCCTCGCATTCGTTGTCGGTCGAGCGGAACAGATGACGCGGATTTGGTATCTTTTCGTCGACGCCATCCTGTGTTGTGCCGTCCCAATAGATGGTGAGCGCACGCGCCTCCTCGACCGCCGGGCCAAGCGCAAGGCCGACTCCGGTGGAAATAATGCCCTGCACGCAGTCAACTTTTTCCTGTTGCACGAGCTTGCTGAAGCGCTCGATGGTGTCTTTCGGCGCGGACTCGTCCTCAATCACCAACTCGACCTTGCGGCCCCCGATGCCATCTTTGGCGTTGAAGCCATCAACAGCCCACTGGGCGGCGCGGATGCCATTGAGACCAGGAGCTGCAGCAATGCCGGCGCGCGGCGCAAGGATACCGATACGCAATGGTTTGCTCTGTGCAATTGCGGGAGCGAACACACGATCTGACACCGATAAAGCGCCGAGCGCAGCTGCAGATGTGAGTAGCTTGCGGCGA
>DAHUXA010000384.1 GCA_027307405.1 Hyphomicrobiales bacterium
CACCACCAGCTTGGCGCCGCGCTTGGCGGCCTGCTTAAAGAAGGTGGCGGCGACCGGATGGTTCTCTGTTGGATTGGCGCCGATCACGATGATGAAGTCGGAATTCTTGCACTCGTTGAAGGTCGCGGTCACCGCCGCCGAGCCGACGCCTTCCAGCAGTGCTGCCACCGATGAAGCGTGGCAAAGCCGCGTGCAGTGATCGACGTTATTCGAGCCGAAGCCGGTGCGGATGAGCTTCTGGAACAGATAAGCCTCTTCGTTCGAACCCTTGGCCGAACCGAAACCGGCGAGCGCGCGCGGACCATCGCGGTCACGGATTTTCTTGAGGCCCGAAGCCGCACGCTCCATCGCCTCTTCCCACGTGGCTTCGCGGAAATGCGTGAACGGATTGGCCGGATCGACAAGATCGTCGGCGGCTTTCGCGACCCCATCCTTGCGCACCAACGGTTTGGTCAGTCGCTGCGGATTGCTGACATAATCGAAGCCGAAGCGGCCCTTGACGCAAAGCCGGTTTTCATTGGCCGGGCCGTCGCGGCCGGTAACGTAGAGGAGCTTGTCGTTCTTGATGTGGTAGGTGAGTTGGCAGCCGACGCCGCAATAAGGGCACACGCTGTGCACCTCGCGATCGGGGAACTCGGTGCGCACGTTCTTTTCGTTGACGAGCGTTGACGGCATCAGCGCGCCGGTCGGGCAAGCCTGCACGCACTCGCCGCAGGCGACGCAGGTCGAGGCTCCCATCGGATCATCGAAGTCGAAGACGATCTTCTCGTTGTGCCCGCGACCAGCCATACCGATGACATCGTTGACCTGCACTTCTCGGCAGGCACGGACGCAGAGATTGCACTGAATGCAGGCGTCGAGATTGACCGCCATGGCAGGATGACTGCGATCGGACGAAGGCTTGCCATGCGCGGGAAACCGGCTGGTGCCGATGTTCATGCGGTCGGCCCACGCCCAGAATTTTGATTGCGGATCGTGCGCCGCGGTCTTGCGGTCCGGTTGGTCGGAAATGAGCAATTCGAAGACCATCTGCCGCGCAGTCTTGGCGCGGTCGGACGTCGCCTTCACTTTCATGCCTTCGACGGGTTTGCGAATGCAGCTAGCGGCCAACACGCGCTCGCCTTCGATCTCCACCATGCAGGCGCGGCAATTGCCATCGGCGCGGTAGCCGGGCTCGGGCGAATAGCACAAATGCGGGATGTCGGTGCCGAGGCGCTTGGCGACCTGCCAGATGGTCTCGTCCTCGCGCGCGATAACATCCTTGCCGTCGAGGACAAATTTGATGGTCTTGCCTTCGTTTGTAT
>DAHUXA010000385.1 GCA_027307405.1 Hyphomicrobiales bacterium
CATCGCCGCTGTTACGCAGGTCTTTACCTTCCAGACCGAGGTCGACGTCGAGGATAACGAGCCGACGATCAACATGTTTCGCGCCCACTTGCCCGATCTGTTTGCGCAATTCATGCGCGCACGCCAGCAGGCCGCGGCTTTCGACGTGGCGCCGTTGAATTATCTGCATTGGCCTGTCGCCGCACTTTCCGTCGCGGGCCTTGGCCTTGCTCTGCTATTCCACCGCCGGCTGAAGATCGCGCCGGAGGCCACCGCGCTTTGTTTTGTCATTCTGCTGGCGCTGGCCGCCAACGCCATCATTTGCGGCGTCTTCTCGCATCCGGCAGACCGCTATCAAAGCCGCGTGGTGCTGCTCGCCCCGCTCGCCATGGCGTTGTTGATCGCGCATTGGCGTCGCGCCGACCAGACCGTCTTGGGACTGCCCGCGATTTTGCCTAGACCTTCCGGTCGTTCGCGGCCCGGATTTAAAATGACAATCGCTCGTCGGTCCCGGTCGTTTGAACGCCGGAATGTCTGCTTTTTGACGCAAGCGGACACTGCGTTCGCGAAAATCTAACCCCATGTCTTTCGCCTGAGTTCGTAAGAGCGCCTATGATAGTAACATTAGGGAAATTGCGCCCGTTTATCACCGCGCTAGCGGTGCTGGTCACGAGTTCTGTGATGGCTGCCAGTATTGCGCATGCAACTGAACTGAAAGTTTTGTCCCCGCACGTAATGAAGCCAGTACTAGACGATTTGACCCCGCAGTTTGAACGGTCCTCCGGCAACCAAGTCATGATTTTCTATGCAACTACCTCAGCCCTCGTTAAGGAAATCGAAGCCGGAATAGTGGCTGACTTGGCCATCCTGTCACCTGAGCAAATCGAGCAACTACAGGAACAGGATAAGATCGTTGAGGATAGTTTGACTGCGGTCGCAAAGCTCGAATTTGGCGTGATCATTCGGAAAGACGCCACAAAGCCCGATGTGAGTACGGTTCACTTATTGAAGCAGACGTTGATGAATGCAAAATCGATTGCTTCGGGTGATCCGGAAACAAGTACGAGCGGAGAGTATTTCGCTAACCTGATCAACCGGCTGCAAATTGCTGATGAAATAAAGCCAAAAATCAAGACGTTCTCATCAGGCACCGCGGCTTTACGGGCCGTCGCAAACGGCGAAGCTGACCTGGCTGTTGGAGTGGTCAGTGCTGCAATTGAACCTAACACTGAATTGGCCGGTGTTTTGCCAGCTCAGGCTAAGAAATATAACTCATACGCAGCCGGAATTCTGACGAGCAGCAATCAAATCGAAGCAGCAAA
>DAHUXA010000386.1 GCA_027307405.1 Hyphomicrobiales bacterium
TTCTTTGCTGCTGAACGAACGCTTCGTCTGACCATCCACGCGCAACAGAAACCGCTCTTCTGCGAGCCGCGCTTGACCCTTTGGCTTCCCAACCACGGTCGCGTCTGGTCGTTTCGTCAGCGTAGGTCGCGCGAGCATCGTGATCTCCGTGGCAGCATTAGAGCATAATCCATTCGGCTTGAATCGAAGTTGACCAGCGGGGATACTCAAAGCCCTACGGATCGGCGATTCTTTCTCTCGGATCGATTCGGGGAGAGGATGATGCCGAAACCCTATTCGCAAGACTTGCGTGAACGAGTTGTGCGTGCGGTCGAGGCCGGAGCCTCTTGCCACGAAACCGCTGCGGCGTTTGAAGTCAGCGCCAGTTCGGCGATCCGCTGGGTAGCTCGCTGGCGACTGACTGGATCGGCGGCGGCGAAACCGATGGGAGGCAAGTACTCGCCGCTGGATGCTCACAAGCCATGGCTGCTGGAACTGATTGGGGCCGAGCCGGACCTAACCTTGGAAGAAATCCGGGGCCGGCTACGCCAGCGCGGCATCAAGGTCAGCGCCAGTTCGGTATGGCGGTTCTGCGATCGCCATGACATCACCTTCAAAAAAAGCCTGCACGCCGCCGAACAAGACCGCGCAGACATTCGCACGGCACGCGCGAACTGGAAGCAAGAGCAGCCGCGGCTTGATCCGAGCAGGTTTGTCTTCATCGATGAGACCGGCACCTCGACCAACATGACCCGGCTGCGCGGACGCTGTCCGCGCGGCAAGCGGCTTGTCGCCAAAGTGCCGCACGGCCATTGGAAGATGACCACTTTCGTTGCCGGCCTGCGCCAGGATGGGATGACCGCGCCGTTCGTCATCGACGCCCCGATGAATGGCGAAATTTTCCTCACATATCTCGAACAATGTCTGGTGCCTACGCTCTCGCCCGGCGAGATTGTGACAATGGACAATCTTCCCGCCCACAGGGTCGCCGGTGTGCGCGAGGCGATTGAGGCGACCGGCGCGGAGCTGCGGCTGCTCCCGCCCTATTCCCCGGATCTCAATCCAATCGAGCAATCCTTCGCAAAATTCAAAGCCCATCTGCGAAAGGCCGGTGAGCGCTCAATCCCTGCCCTTTGGGATCGGATCGGAACCATCCTTCAGTCCTTCACCCCAGAAGAGTGCAGCAACTACTTCAGGCACGCCGGATACAGATCAAACTGAATGGAATCTGCTCTAGCTGGGTCATTTGAATGTCCGCTATGTCCCATAACCGGACATGTCCATTTAATATAGGACAAGCATTATCTGCGCCCCCACGT
>DAHUXA010000387.1 GCA_027307405.1 Hyphomicrobiales bacterium
AAATTCGAGTGTGGCCGGCACCGTGATCTTGCCCACGATATGGGGAATGAAGAACAGCGCGCAGATGATGCGCAGGATGTTGAACTCATTGAACAGATTGAATTTGTCGGCAAGCGACATGGCGGTTCCCCAGTGGCTTTCTACACGGCAACCACTTGCGTGCAAAATCGCACTTCTTGTCGCAGCAGCCAACCCCCGGTACTTACGACCTACAGTTTCTGGCCCTTAAGCCAAGCTTCACCCTTGGCGTAAAGCGCATCGAGCGCCGGTCCGTCGAGGCCGGGTAGTTCCTCCTTGATCTTGTAGCCGATCTTGCTCTGTAAATAGCCGAGGTGGCGGTAGCCCTCGGGAAACTGCGCCAGCAGAGCCTTGTCGAGCGTCAGCTTCGCATCCGGTTCGACCGGATCAATACGGTCTTTTTCGTAGGCGAGCCGGCGCAGAACGATACCCCAGCGGCCTTTGCGCTTTTCCAAAAAATCATAGAACCGTCCGCTGCATACGACGTCGCACAGTACGCCATCGACTTCCGCGCGCTGAGAGATCGTCATTTTTGTTTGCGCGATTGCACGCCTGCCCTTGATGTCAATGCTCATGCCGCCAAGCATGTGCATGATGCGCACGCCCCGGTCGTATCCTTCCTGGCTGACACGGATGAATTCCTCGTAGGAGCCCTGAAACCAAGTCGCCCACATCTGTCCGTCCTTGTGCCAGACGGTGCGGAAGCGATCCCACAAGCGAGCGTCGCGCCAAAGCGCCCAGTTCTCGATCAGCGCCCGGATCGCCAGGCGGTCTACGGTGTCCCTCGGCATGGATTGGTCTCCCCACACTCGGCGTCATGCCCGCACTTGTTGCGGGCATCCACGTCTTGCATGATCAAACCATAAAGACGTGGATGGCCGGGACAAGCCCGGCCATGACAGGTTATTACGGGAGAGACGAATGCCCAGACTTGCGGGAAAAACCGCAATCGTGACTGGTGGCGCCAAGGGTATCGGCCGGCACTACTCGCAGGCGCTCGCCGCCGAGGGCGCGCGGGTGATGATCGCCGATATTGCCGACGGCCGCGAGCTCGCCGAGGAAATTGCCGGCCGCCACGGCGCGAATTCTGTGGCGAGCCTGAAATTCGACGTCAGTGATGAGAGAGCGGTGAAGGGTTTAGTGACGCAGACCATCAATCGCTTCGGTCAGATCGATGTGCTGGTCAACAACGCCGCCTACTACGCGACGCTCAAGCCGAGAAACTTCAACGAGTGGGACACCGAGACT
>DAHUXA010000388.1 GCA_027307405.1 Hyphomicrobiales bacterium
CCAGGACCCGATGCTGAGATCGCTCCATGCAACTAGATAGTTTTGGAGCCGAACGGTCGCCGAGGACGCTCGGATTCGTCTCAGCAAGGCCGAGGCACTAAATCGCTGCGCGATAGTTTGCTGCGACGGCCGCGCGCGGCTAAAGCGCAGGCGTGGTAACCAGTTTATCGGGCATCAGTAACGGGCCAGGGGCCCGTCTTGGCAGATCGAGGTTGTCGTCAACCTCAACCAGGACGGTTTCCAATGACCACAGATACGATAAGCCCGCTTCGCCAGCGCATGATCGAGGACATGAACGCCCGCATGCTCAGCGAAGGCACGCAGCGGGGCCACATCCGCGCTTGCAAGCGCTTCGCCGCCTTTCCCAAGCGCTCGCCGGACACGGCGGCTGCGGACGATGTGCGCCGCTTCCAGCTGCATTTGATCGAGGACGGGGCCAGCATTCATAACCGCAACCGCATTATGACCGGAGTAAGGTTCTTATTCCGGATAACGCTGCGTCGGCACGATCTGGCGGCGGAAGTCTATCACATCAAAGAGCCGCTGAACCTGCCGCTGACCTTGAGCCCGAAGGAGGCCAGGCGGCTGCTCACCGTGGCGGGAGCCAGCAGCCTCAGACTGAGGGTCATGCTCGCGCTGGCTTATGGCTGCGGGCTCCGTGCCGGCGAAGTGGCGAGGCTCAGGGCCGGCGAGGTCGACAGCGCGCAAGGCGTCATCCGGGTCGTGCAGTCCAAAGGCCGCAAAGACCGCCACGTCGTGCTGCCAGAGGAAGTGCTGGAGCTCTTGCGGCAGTGGTGGAAGGAGCGGCCAATGCGCTTTGATGCGGGCGTCCCGCCGGTGGAGCGCCTGGTTTTTCCGTCACGCAAGCCAGATAAGCCGCTGACAATACGCCAGCTCAACCGTCTCTTCCATCAGGCCTGCGAAGCCGCGGGCATAAGCAAGCCCGTCACCTTGCATTCGCTGCGGCACAGCTTCGCCACCCATCTCCTGGAGAGCGGCGTCGACATCCGCATCATCCAAGTGTTGCTCGGCCACGAGAATCTGTCGACGACGGCGCGCTACACGCGCGTCTCTTCGCAGGTGATCGCCAGGACCGAGAGCCCGCTTGATCGATTGCTGCTGCAGGTGACGCCGCCGGACTAGCCGGTGACGGCGCGGCCGGCGTTCGAACTGGCCGACGTTTTTCGCCGCCACGGCGACGCCTACATTCAAGCGAACGCCGGACATCTGGGACGGATCGAGCG
>DAHUXA010000389.1 GCA_027307405.1 Hyphomicrobiales bacterium
GGATGTTCATTTTACCTTCTCCTCCGGGAACGCGAACGCCGCGCGGGCGCGCCCAGTTGCGGCGGATCGAGATAGCCGAAATAGCTCAGCAGCACGCCGAGCAGCACGGCGATCCCTCCGTCGATGACAAAAAAATTCGGCGCGCTGAGCACGGACAGGCCGTATGACTCCACCACCTGCGGTGCGACCATGCGCACGATGCCGCCGATCACGGCCAGCCAGCCGAACACGGTGATGATCAGCGGCCAGTGCCATTTCCAGTCATTGTGCAGGATGACGATGGCGAGTCCGATCGTGAGCGCGATGACGCCGGACAGATAGATGAGCATGTGATCGTGCAACGCACGCTCGAACATGGCGCGATAGATGGCGGTGTTGAACAACATGCCGAGCCCGCCCGCGATGCACACCGGGCCGATCAACTTGGCCAGAAAATGCGACCGTTCCATGGTTATGTCCCCCATTGGAATGTTGCGTTGACGCTCACGCTACATAACCCTTGAAGGTGATAAAGCCGCCGAGCCCGAGCAGGACGATGCCCGCGCCGATGAAAAATCCGCTGGTCGCGACGATCGTCCCGGCGACGAAAACGGTGAACTGCGGTGCGAGGAGGCGGAACACGCCGACACAGGTGATGAACCAGCCGATCGCCGTGATCAGGCAGCGCCAGTCGCGCGTCCACACGTTGTGCACGTTGAGGATATAGAGGCCGGCGACCAGAGCCAGAATGCCGGAAAAATAGATGTACGGGTAGCCGGCGAGGAATTGCCCGGCCATCTGGCGGTAGATGTCCTGGTTCACCAGCATCCCGATGCCGATGGCAGAGAGCACCGGGCCGACCAGCCTCGCGATCGTGAGCGATTGATGCATCGATTGTCCTGTCCCTTCGCCGGCATGACCCGGATCAGGTTCAAAGGGTTTTTCTCAGCCAAGCACGCAATTGCCGGGCACCCCTCGGAACAGTGTTTAATGTATGCGCAAGGGCAGGAGTGTCAATGCGGGGCGGGGCCTTGTGGAATTGGGCCTCCGTCGCCGGAGACGTCGTGTCCCGGGCGCAGTGCAGCGTGCAACGCTGCGATGCAGACCCGAGACCGTTACGGTGTGTGGTGGTCCCGGATCAGCGGTGCACCGCCATAAGCGCGGGTCGAGCCCGGCCATGACGATTTGAATCGCACGCGCTGCCTCTCCATTGTCATGCCCGGCATTATG
>DAHUXA010000038.1 GCA_027307405.1 Hyphomicrobiales bacterium
AGCTGCAGCAGTGGTCCAGCTTTGCCCAGCACCGGATCGCTTTCAGGGACCGGTACCTTGGGGACCGTCGTCAGCGCCCTGTTGCGTTCGGCCGGATTGTCGCCGCGGCAAAGGTTGTAGGTGCCGTCCGGCGGATAGGCGCCGATAACCAGAAAGTCGTCACGGCCTGACAGCTTCTGATGCCCGGTCCCTGCCGGCAATACGACAACATCTCCGGCCGCCAACTCGAATACTTCGCCGCTATGCCCACCCAGCTGGACCCTGGCATGGCCGTGCGCGATGCCGAGCGCTTCATGAATCATCGCGTGATAGTGCACGAATGGATAGATGCCGTCGCGCCATTGGCCGTGGCCCCAGCCGTTGGCGGAAAACAGCTTCTCAATTGCGCTGGCCGGATCGCGTTTGGTGTCGACGTCGATGGCGCCCTTGTAAACAAGTGTCGGCAGTGCCGGATTGTTCGGCACCTTGCCGTCATCCTTGAACATGAAGGTGAGGGGTGCGATCGACATTGGACTGAAAACCGCAAACGATCGCGATCGGTTCCACAAGCGGCGTGGGTCAGGCAATCTTGCGTTTTGCCTGCCGCATCATCTCGACAAAGCGCGCGAAGAGATAGTGGCTGTCGCGCGGGCCGGGCGAGGCTTCGGGGTGGTACTGAACCGAAAACACCGGCTTGTCTTTCAGCGCGATGCCGCAATTGGAACCATCGAACAGCGACACATGCGTCTGTTCGATATTCTTCGGCAATGTTTCCTTGTCCACGGCGAAACCGTGGTTCATCGACGTGATCTCGACCTTGCCGGTGGTGAGATCCTTGACCGGATGATTGGCGCCATGGTGGCCCTGATGCATCTTCACAGTCTTCCCGCCGACCGCGATGCCGAGCATCTGATGGCCGAGGCAAATGCCGAATGTCGGGGTGCCTGAGTCGATCAGCTTCTTGATGACGGGCACCGCGTATTCGCCGGTCGCCGCCGGGTCGCCGGGCCCATTTGACAGGAACACGCCGTCGGGCTTGAGCGCCATGATGTCTTCGGCCGACGTTTTGGCCGGCACCACCGTCACCTTGCAGCCGGAACCAGCGAGCAGGCGGAGAATGTTGCGCTTGATGCCGTAGTCGACTGCAACTACGTGAAATTCCGGATTGGTCTGTCGCGCATAGCCTTTATCCCAGCTCCACGGCGTCTCGTCCCACGTGAAGCGCTGGCCACTCGTCACCATCGGCACGAGATCCATGCCGACCAGTCCGGGCCACTCCTTCGCTTCCTTCTTGAGCGCGGCAAGATCAAACTTGCCATTGGGCGCATGCGCGATCACTGCGTTCGGCATGCCGTGGACGCGGATCAACGCGGTGAGCGCGCGCGTATCGATCCCGGCCAGCCCGATGATGCCGCGGGCTTTGAGCCAGTCGTTGAGATTGCGGGTCGCCCGATAGTTCGACGGTGCCGTGATCGCGCTGTGCAAGATGACGCCGCGCGCACCCGGCGTCGCCGCCATATTGACGGTCTCGATGTCGTCTTCGTTGGTGCCGACATTCCCAATATGCGGAAAGGTAAACGTAATGATCTGCCCGGCGTAGGAGGGGTCGGTGAGGATTTCCTCGTAACCCGTCATGGCGGTGTTGAAGCAGACCTCGCCGACCGCGTGTCCGGTCGCGCCGAACCCGAAGCCTTCGAGTACGGTTCCGTCAGCCAGCACCAAAAGCGCGGTCGGCTTGGGCTCAGCCCAAGCCTCGCCAGAAGTCCCGGCGCGGGCGGCTTTCGTCTGGGTCATGGCCTCTTAGTTGCGTATTATAGTGTGAGAGGCAAGGGGCCGCCGGCGGCCGCCCCCAGACACATTAAATAAGAAGGAAAGGGGCTCCCCGTGCTGCGCGACGACATCAATAAAGCCTTGACCGAGGCAATGAAGGCCAAGAACGAGCGAGCGGTCTCCACGCTGCGCATGGTCAATTCCGCGCTCAAGAACGCCGATATCGAGGCGCGCGGGGCCGGCAAACCGCCGCTGACCGATGCTGATGTGCTGCCGCTGCTGCAGAAAATGATCAAGCAGCGGCAGGAATCGGTGGAGCTCTATCAGAAGGGCGGCCGCGCCGACCTGGTGAAGCAGGAACAGGAGGAGATCGCCATCATCTCCGCCTACCTGCCCAAGCAGATGTCCGACGACGAGGTGAAGGCTGCGATCGAAGCGGCGGTCAAGGAAACCGGCGCCGCCGGAATGAAGGACATGGGCAAAGTGATCGGCGTCTTACGCGGTAAATACGCCGGGCAGATGGACATGGCCAAGGCGAGCGGGATGGTCAAAACTCGCCTAACGTAAAATGTCGTGGCCGGGCTTGTCACCGCAAGTCTGGTCTACCAGACTTGCGGCCGGTTTAATGCGGAAGTCGGGCAAGCCCGACTTCCGAATGCCATCCACGTCATGCTTTTATAAGAAAAGAAGGCGTGGATGCCCGGCATAAAGCCGGGCATGACGACTACGAAATAAAGATCTCGTGGAGTAAGCAATGACTCGTATCGCAGTTCTGATGGCGGCACTCTTTGCGGCCCTGACCCTGCCGGCGAAAGCCGAAGATTATCCGAGCCGCCCGATTCACGTGCTCACCACATCAAGCGCCGGCGGCATCAGCGATATCTTCATGCGCGTGCTCGGCGAGGAGCTGCACAAGAGCCTCGGCCAGCCGCTCATCATCGAGAACCGTCCCGGCGGCTCCGGGAACATCGGCGCTCGCGCCTGCCAGGACGCGCAGCCGGACGGGTACACGATCTGCATCATCAATGCCGATCCGATGATCTACAACCAGTTCCTTTTCAAGAATCTGCCGTTCGATCCCGACAAGCTCACGCCTATCATTAACCTGTTCCACCTGATCCAGGTGCTGGTGATCAATTCCGATCTCGGCGCGAAGTCCGTCGACGAGCTGGTCGCGGTCTCGAAACAAAAACCGGGCACGCTCTCTTATCTCACCGCCTCGATCCCGTGCGTCGTCTATATGGACAGCCTCAAACAGCAGAAAGGCGGCGACTGGGTGCGCGTGCCGTTCAAGGGCGGCGGCGAGGCAACCAACGCCATTCTCGGCGGCTCGACGCCGATCGGCTTGATCGGCCTCGGCAATGTGATCTCGCAAATCACTGCCGGCAAGATGACGGCGCTCGCATTGGTCAACAACATCCGCACGCCGCTTTTGCCGAACGTGCCGACGCTGGCCGATCTTGGTTACAAGGGCGCGCCCTCGCAGACGTGGTACGGCTTGTTCGCTCCACCGGGCACGCCGAAGCCGATCGTCGACAAGATCGCGAAAGAGGTCGCGCGGGTGGTCAGCGATCAGGGCTTCCGGGACAGATACATCATCAGCCGCGGCCAGGTGCCCGCGATCAACACGCCGGAGCAATTTGCCGACGAAATCAAAATCGACCGCGAGGCTGCAAGAGAGATCGTGAAGCTCTCGGGTTTGGAGCCGCAGTAGCGACGCGTCAACGCAGCGCTTTCTCGCCGAAATCATTGATCACCGCGATCAACGCTTCGGGGCCGACCTTCACCGTGCCCGCGAATGGATGATCGATGGCAACGATAGTCAAAAGGCCAAGAAAGATCAGGATCGACAGCGCTCCCGACATGACAGCCTGGGCGTGCAGATTGGCGGTGCCGAAAAAGAACGTAAATCCGACAGTGACGAATGCGCCGGTGAACAGCACCGTCCAGATGATCCCGGGGACAACGCCGCTCGCAGCCACCAGCCGCTGGCGCCGCATTTCGCTGATGCGGTCGACGTCGCGCAGGATTTCGGCGACGACCAGGGCCTCAAAAGTATTGAATGTATGAAATTTGAGGACCGCGTCGTAGATCGCGCTTAGCGCAACTGTAACGTCATGGCTTGAGGATTCGCGGTCCATCGCCGGCCAATCCTTTGCGACTGCTTGCTTCAAATAATCCGTTGTCGCCTTGCGGACCGCGGCGCCATGTTCTGCGTCGAGCCCTTGCGTCAGGCGGAAGACGGTTGCCGCCGCACTCGCCTCGTTGGCAACGTCGCTATCGGCCTGATTGAATCGTTCCCAGACGACGAGGATCGCGAAAGCAAGCAGTACCGCATAGATCACGCCGACGGCGGCAAATTTAAAACCGGCCACTTCGTTGTTGGTTCTCAAGCGATTGAGCGAGACATAGCGGCGAACGATAACAGGCCCGCACATTGCAAAAATCGTCGTGGGAACGAGCAGGACGACAGCGGCCGCCCAAAGCGGCGTGGTGGTCAGGAGCAGATTGGCGGTGAGGATCGGCATGCAAGGTCGCTCGGCATCGAGTGCGTCGTGGCAAATGACTTTGGCATAGCCGCAGACGTCTGACAGGGGTCTGAACCGCCTGTGGAAAAAACAAGGTCGACGGGAATTCCGCTCGTTTGGCTCCCGCGGGTGTCGTGGCCGGGCTTGTCCCGGCCATCTCGCTTGTACGCCGGACACGTAACTTGCTGATCGTGCGGCGGGCTCTCTTCACCTCTCCCCAGCGGGGAGAGGGAGCGCGCCGTACCCGGCCGAGCGCTTTCATCCCAACAATGGATTGCGTGCCTTGAACGGCGCACTACGCGACCTCGATCAGAATCTCTGTCAGCCGGTCCGGCTCGTCGATCATGACGTCGTGCCCGCACGGCACCTCGTAAGTGCGCCAGCTGGAATCTTTTTTCACGCGCGCATAGGCCTTGTCGAAGGACACATTGGGATAGCCTGACGCGCGGATGTAGGTCTTCTTCGATATCCGCTCGCGCGCGCCCGTCAGCCTGATCGTCTCGGTCATGGCGCCGATCGGTTGCAGCCCGGAAAGCGAATCGACCCAATCACGGTCTTTCTCATTGACCCTGAACGCAGCGGCATCGCGTACCGGGATGGTGGTGTCGCCGCGCTCGAGCGCCGCCCGGATTATCTCCTGCACGGCCGGCTGAACCAGGTCGAGTGTGGCGTCGCCATTGTCGGGAATGAAGGCGTCAAGAAAGACGATCGAGCGGATTTTATCCTGTATTGCTTCGGCAACGCCGGAGATGACGCAGCCGCCATAGGAATGCCCGACCAGCACGATGTCGTTGAGCTGCTCGTATTTGATCACGCCGAGCACGTCGGCGATGTGCAGTGACAGGCCGACCTTGGGATCAAGCAGGTGCGCCCGCTCGCCAAGGCCGGTGAGCGTCGGCGTGAACACGATGTGTCCGCGTGCTCTCAGCCTGTCGGCGACGCGTCGCCAGCACCAGCCCCCCTGCCAGGCGCCGTGGACAAGAACAAAGGTCTTTGAGGGTGACTGCGACATAAGGGCCTCCAGCAATCCTAACGGCCCACGAGCCTGTGGAAAACTCACCGGAGCCCAATATTCGCCACCGGGATAGCGGGGATGCTGTGGCTGTCTCCGCCAGGACCCAATTTGGGACCTAAGATAGCGGCCAGACGATTCGGCCCAAACCCATGCGCTTCACGCCCCAGTTTCTCGACGAGCTGAAAGCCCGGCTTCCGGTTTCGGAGGTCGTGGGCAGGCGCGTCAAGCTCGTGCGCGCCGGCCGCGAGTTCAAGGGCTTGTCGCCGTTCAACAAAGAGAAGACCCCGTCGTTTTTCGTGAACGACCAGAAGCAGGCCTGGTTCGATTTCTCGTCGGGCAAGAATGGCAGCATTTTCGATTTCGTCATGCAAAGCGAAGGCGTCAGCTTCCCCGAGGCCGTGGAGCGCCTCGCGCAGATGGCCGGCATGCCCTTGCCGAAAATCTCGCGCGAGGACGAAGCGCGCGATGCGCGCCGCAAGACGCTACACGATGTCATGGAACTGGCCGCGAAGTTTTTCCAGGACACATTGGCGTCACGCACCGGCGCCAAAGCGCGTGGCTACCTTGCCGATCGCGGCCTCGATCCGGCAACGCAGCTCAGATTCCGGCTCGGTTACGCGCCGGGCGAGCGCTTTGCGCTCAAGGAGCACCTCGGCTCGCATGGCATTCCGGCCGAGGACATGGTCGAGGCAGGGTTGCTGATTTCCGGTGACGACATTCCAGTCCCGTTCGATCGCTTCCGCGATCGCGTGATGTTCCCGATCACCGATCTGCGCGGCCGTGTGATCGCCTTTGGCGGGCGGGCACTCGAAAAGGATGCGCAGGCGAAATATCTCAACTCGCCGGAGACGCCGCTCTTCCACAAGGGCGCGACGCTCTACAACATCGCGGCCGCGCGCCAGGCTGCCCATGATGGGGCGCCGATCGTCGTGGTCGAAGGCTATGTCGACGTGATCGCCATGGTGACGATTGGCTTTCCCGCAACAGTGGCTCCGCTCGGCACTGCGCTCACGGAAGATCAACTCGGGCTGCTCTGGAAAATGGCGGATGAGCCCGTGCTCTGTTTCGACGGCGACAATGCGGGTTTGCGCGCCGCCTATCGTGCAGTCGATCTTGCGATGCCGCGTTTAAAACCCGGCAAGAGCCTGAAGTTTGCGCTTCTCCCGCAAGGACAGGATCCGGACGATCTGGCGCGCTCGGGCGGGCGCGACGCAATCAGCGATGTCATCGGTGCGGCGCGGCCGCTCGCCGACATGTTGTGGGCGCGCGAGACGGAAGGACACACGTTCGAGACGCCGGAACGGCGCGCCGCGCTGGAGGCGCGGATCAACGAGGTCACCTCGACAATCGGCGATGAAGCCGTGCGCCGGTATTACCGTCAGAATTTCACCAGCCGCCTGTCGCAATTCTTTGCGCCCGCGCAGGCGCCGCGGCGTGAGCCGCGCGGCGGCGGGAACTGGCGCGAGCGCCGCAACGGCGATTGGCAACGTCCCGCCGCGCCACGCACCGCGGGCAGGGCGACACCTTATGTGGTGGTAAGCCAGCAGCTCGCATCGAGCGCGGCGCACCGGGGTTACCGCACGGCGGTTCCGCTGCGTGAAGCGCTGATCCTGCAAGCCGCGCTCAATCATCCCTGGCTGCTGCACGACCATCTGGAGGAGCTGGCCTCGCTTGAGTTCCGCTATGCGGATGCCGAACGGCTCAAGGGCGCGCTGATCGATATTGCCGCCCATGCAGCCGCCCTCGATGCTGAGGCCCTCAAGGCGGAGCTCGCCGCCCGTAACCTCAGCGAAGTCATGCAACGAATTGCCTTGTCGATCACCACACCCTCGGTCTGGGGGGCGCGTCCGGAGGCCGCTCCCGACGATGTTTTGGTGACTTGGACGCAGCTTGTCGCCTTGCATCGCCAGTGGCATTCCCTAACTAAGGAGCTCAAGGACGCCGAGCAGGCCTTGGGCCAGGACGCGAGCGAAACCAATTATTTGCGGTTGCGCGATGTCAAAACCCGGCTGTCTCGGGTGGAAGGAACCGAGGCCCTGATTGAGGGCTTCGGAGCCTCTTCCGGTCGAGGCGTTCGTAGCTTATGAGCATGTCCCGGAAGTTGCCGGGGCCACGGGGATAAGGGTCGGTTCCCGCGGTATTCTTTGTGGTTAATCGGAGCTTAGCGGGTTCCGAAGAGACTGAGTGACCTGATTCGGGGCGGCGCCTCGCCGGCGCGGCCCTTTTTGGCCGTGCGCTGACAGGGCGCGGCGAGCCGGACATGAGACGGCCAGGACGGTCCAGGAGAGGCGGAATGGCGAGCAAGGCAAAGGCGACCCAGGCAAAAGAAAAAGAACCAGCCCCGGAGAAGGAAGAAGGCGCGCCCGATTCGCCGCTGCCGCTTCTCGATCTCTCCGATGCCGGCGTCAAGAAGATGATCAAGGCCGCCAAGAAGCGCGGCTACGTCACCATCGACCAGATCAACGAAGTCATGCCGTCCGGCGAGGTGTCCTCCGACCAGATCGAGGACGTCTACGCGATGCTCAATGAAATGGGCATCAACGTGGTCGAGACGGAAGACGCCGACACCGAAGACGGCGAGAAGCCTGCCGAGGAGGCCGACGACGACGACGAGGATACCGGCACCGAGGTCGTCGAGGCCAAGACGAAGTCGCTGGCGACAACCGAAAAGAAAGAGCCGTCCGAGCGCACCGATGACCCCGTGCGCATGTACCTGCGCGAGATGGGTTCGGTCGAGCTGCTCTCGCGTGAGGGCGAAATCGCCATTGCCAAGCGCATCGAGGCCGGCCGCGAAGCGATGATCGCGGGCCTCTGCGAAAGCCCGCTGACCTTCCAGGCCATCATCATCTGGCGCGACGAGCTCAACGAGGGAAAAGTCTTCCTCCGCGACATCATCGATCTCGAAGCGACCTACGCCGGCCCCGACGCCAAGCAGATGCAGGTGCCGGTGATCATAGGTCCCGACGGCAAGCCGATTGCGCAAGCCGTCGGCACGCCCATTCCCGGCGCGCCGCATCTCCAGGTCGTGCAGACGCCGGCGCCGCCCGCGGCTCCGCCCGCCGCCACGCCATTCAAGGCGCCGGGTGATGCCGCCGGCGGGGACGGCGAGGAGAAGGATCCGGGCGAGGCCGCGGCCGAGAGCGATTACGACGAAGACGACATGGAGAATTCGCTTTCGCTCGCCGCCATCGAGGCCGAGCTCAAGCCGAAGGTGGTCGAGACCTTCGACACGATTGCTGACTCGTTCAAGCGCCTGCGCCGCCTCCAGGAGCAGGACATCGAGTTCCGCCTGAAGAACTCCTCGCTGTCGCCGGCGCAGGAGCGCAAGTACAAGAAGCTCAAGGAAGAGATCATCTCCGAGGTGAAGTCGCTGCGGCTCAACCAGGCGCGCATCGATTCACTCGTCGAGCAGCTCTACGACATCAACAAGCGCCTCGTGTCCAACGAAGGCCGGCTGATGCGGCTCGCCGAAAGCTATGGCGTGATCCGCGAGGACTTCCTCAAGCAATATATGGGCGGCGAGCTCGACCCGCGCTGGCTCAATCGCGTCTCGAAGCTGTCGGCCAAAGGCTGGAAGAACCTCGTCGCCAAGGAGAAGGATCGCATCAAGGAGATCCGCTCGCTGGTGCACGACCTCGCCGCACAGACCGGCGTCGAGATCTCGGAATTCCGCAAGATCGTCCACATGGTGCAGAAGGGCGAGCGCGAAGCCCGCCAGGCCAAGAAGGAGATGGTGGAGGCGAACCTGCGACTCGTCATTTCCATCGCCAAGAAATACACCAACCGCGGCCTGCAATTCCTCGACCTGATCCAGGAAGGCAACATCGGCCTGATGAAGGCGGTCGACAAGTTCGAATACCGCCGCGGCTACAAGTTCTCGACCTACGCAACCTGGTGGATCCGGCAGGCGATCACGCGCTCGATTGCCGACCAGGCCCGCACCATCCGCATTCCGGTGCACATGATCGAGACGATCAACAAGATCGTGCGCACCTCGAGGCAGATGCTCAACGAAATCGGCCGCGAGCCGACACCGGAAGAGCTCGCCGAGAAGCTCGGCATGCCGCTCGAGAAGGTGCGCAAGGTCCTCAAAATCGCCAAGGAGCCGCTCTCGCTCGAGACGCCCATCGGCGACGAGGAGGATTCGCATCTCGGCGATTTCATCGAGGACAAGAACGCGATCCTGCCGATCGACGCGGCGATCCAGTCGAACCTGCGCGAGACCACGACGCGCGTGCTCGCTTCGCTCACGCCGCGCGAGGAGCGCGTGCTGCGCATGCGCTTTGGCATCGGCATGAACACCGACCACACGCTGGAAGAAGTCGGCCAGCAGTTCTCGGTCACCCGCGAGCGCATCCGTCAGATCGAGGCGAAGGCGCTCAGGAAGCTCAAGCATCCGAGCCGATCGCGAAAGCTGCGGTCATTCCTGGATAACTGACCAAACAAAACCCCGGCCGGAGCCGGGGTTTTTGTTTTCCGGTCATCCCCGGAAACTAGTCCCCGCACACGGGGAACGGGCCGCCGCTACTTTACCTTCATCATTTTTTCCGGCTTGGCGCCAACGCGGGCAATGCTTTTGATCGCGAGCGGCGCGCGGCCCGATTTCTCCGCGATCTCGCGGTCCTGCTCGATGATGAAGCCGCGCGCGGGCTCGTCCTTCTGAAGGCCGCCGAGCAGCTCGGCCGGCACACGCCGGTTGGAGCGTTGCGAGCCGTCCTCATAGACCACGTCGAAGAAGGCGAATTCGCCCTTGGGGTTGGTCCCCGGTTTCTTTGCCATTGGTTCCGTCCTCGCGCGAATCGGAAACCCCACGGCGCGGCGCGGGGTTTCCAGTGCGGCGGAGATAAACCATCAGCTGCCGTTTGAAAAGGGCCGTTTGTCCCGTCAGGGCGTCAATTCGTTTTGGCCGCCTCTGCCACGGTCACCGGCTGGTCGCGCCAGATATCCGGAAACTGCTTCTTCAGGTTCTCGACCTTCGGCGCGTCGTTGAACACGATGTAGGGCTGGTAGGGATGATGGATCGCGTAATCCTGGTGATAGGCCTCGGCTGTGAAGAACGGCGTCTTCATCGAGTCGGTTTTCGTCACGATCGGGCGTTTGAAAACATGGGCTGCATCGAGCTGCGCGATGTAGTCCTTCGCGGTCTTCTGCTGCGCCTCGCTCTGCGGGAAAATCTCGGAGCGATATTGCGGTCCGGTATCCGGCCCCTGACGGTTGAGTTGTGTCGGGTCGTGCGCGACCGAGAAATAAATCTGCAAGATCTTGCCGTAGGAAACCTGGCGTGGATCGAAGGTCACCTTCACGGCCTCGGCGTGGCCGGTGCGGCCTGAGCTGACGGTCTCATACAGGGCGTCTTTCTGCGCACCGCCGGCATAGCCGGACACGGCATTGGTGACGCCTTTGACGTGCTGGTAGACGGCCTGAATGCCCCAGAAGCATCCGCCCGCGAGCACGGCGGTTTCGAGCCCGGCATTCTGCGCCGGCGTTTCGGCCGCGGGCGGCGGAATGGTCACGGCAGATTCCGCGTGCGCCGCGAACGGCGCAAAGGCGAGGGCAGCGGCAACGAGGAGGGCAGCGCTTTTCATGGTGGCTGTTCCCGGAGTTATTTGTCTCCATATACGAATGGAGTCGCCGAATAGCTTCACACAAAGTTACACGTCTGCGTGAGAGGCGCGTTATTAAAAAGAGTGGACGTCCCGGGCATCCACGTCTTCACGACATGGCAACGAATAAAGACGTGGATGGCCGGGACATAGGCGTGCGAAAGCAGGCCGTCCTTTGGACGGCTTTGCCCGGCCATGACAGTAGTTGGGAGACGTGGATGGCCGGGACGTCCGGCGCGAAGACGGCGCGGAGCCTGTCATTGCGCCGCGCTTTGCGCGGACCCGTTGGCGCCTTTTTACCCGGCCATGACGGCGTATGCCTGGGCATCCGGCGTCGCCTACTCCAGCGCGCTGATGATGCGGATGTCGCGCACGGCGCCGTCGCCGAGCGCCTTCAGCGCGTCCTGATAGCCCGGGCTGTCGTGCCCGGCGATCGCCTTTTCAAGGCTCGGGAATTCGGAGACCACCAGACGTTCCTTGAGCCCGGCCTCATACGTCGCATCTGGAACACCGCGGCAAAGGTAACGCACGCCAAAGGGCGCGAGTGCGACAGGCGCCATCTTGGCATAGGCGGCAAGCTTGGCGGGGTCCTTGATCTCGCGATAGGTCGTGATCCAGTAGGCCTTGGGCATTTGTCCACTCCCGTTGATAGGCACCAATCCTAGCGTGCGCGGGCGCATACGAGGAAGTCGGGATTCGCGCTTGCGCAAGAATGAGCGGACGTGGTGGGGTGGGCCCATGATCGCACGGTTCCTGCTCGCCCTGTTCGTCACGCTATTCATCGCCGCACACGCCCGCGCCGCCCAATGCGGCGGTGATTTCAATACGTTCCTGTCCGCCATGGGACGCGAGGCGCAGGCCGCGGGCGTTTCGCGCGATGTCATCGCGAGCGCCTTTGCCGGCGTCACCCTCGATCAGGCCGTCCTGAACTTCGATCGCCGTCAGCGCGGCATGTTCCACGCCAAGAGCTTCGAGGAATATGCGTCCACCCGCGTCATCCCGGCCCGAATCAAGCGCGCCAAAGGGCTGATGCAAAAACACGCCCAGCTGCTGTCGCGCATCCAGCAACAGTTCGGCGTGCCAAAAGAACTGCTGATGGCGATCTGGACGCTGGAAAGCGACAACGGCACCGGCGACATGGGCAAGCTGCCGGTGGTCCGCACGATCGCCACCTTGGCGCATGACTGCCGCCGCACCGAACTGTTCCAGACCGAACTCGTCGCCGCGCTCAAGATCCTCCAGCGCGACGACCTGCCGTTGCGCGACCTCATCGGCGCCTTTGCCGGCGAGATCGGGCAGACGCAGTTTCTGCCGTCCTCCTACATCAAGTACGGCGTCGACTTTGACGGCAACGGCCACGTCGACCTCCGCCACAGCGTGCCGGACGTGCTCGCCTCCACCGCCAATCTGCTGAAGACCAACGGCTGGCGTGCCGGCGCGCCGTTCAGCGAGGGCACCGAGAATTTCCAGGTGATGCGCGAGTGGAATCGCTCCGAGGTCTATCGCAAGACCATGGTGCTGTTCGCCGAGCGGCTCAGGGAGCCGTAGTCAGACCCCCGTTTGCCCACGGGCATTAAGAGGGCCGTTGCGTTTCTATAAAAAAACCCCGCCAGAAGCCCGGCGGGGGTGAAGAGGGAGGAAAGCCTTCACGCACACAGCCTGCATGAACGAGGCAGGGTTGTTTGTGAGGCACCTCACATTGGTCCGGCAGGGCAACTGTTATTGTCCGCGCGAAAAGTGAAAGAGCTGGGTCTGCCGGATCAATAAGAGTTGAGTCATGACGGCTTTCATCGTTGAAAATTCGAAGCTCATCATGGTTTTCCTGCTGATAGGAACCATCATCGGGTTGTCGGCTTTTGGCAATCGGCCTTATCGGCATCAAACCCGCGAATGATGGAGCTATTTCTTCCGGCTCCCGGCCGCGGTCTTGCCGTTGCGTGCAGTGCGTTTTTTTGCCCGCCCGCGCTTTGCCCGTGGCGATGTCGTGGTACCGAAGGCCATCTTCGACAGCGGGCCGCGCACCTCTGAAAATATCATCCATCCTATTCCTGCCGCGATAAGGGCGGAGGCGACCGGATTGCTTTTCGCCTGCTTGGCCAAGAGCGGAAGGATGTCATCACCGATCGCGCGGGGATTGACGCCAAAGACGTCGCTCACCACTGTCGATGGAGAAACGTGATAGCGCAGATCGGAGATCCGGTCGGAAAGACGTTCTCGCGCCCGGTCCGCTTTGCGTTCCAGCTGTGCTGACGAAGCCATAGGTTCACCTCATGGTTGCGATCGTTGAATCTTTTTGCAGTTGGTCGATGGTTTTCGAGGGGGCGAGACGGTCCAGGCTCAGGCGGTTGATGCCGAACCAGATGAGGCCAGCTCCAACAAGCAGAGTGACTGCGGCGACGATGAGAATCGCAACCGGCCAGGAAAAGCCGTAGGCGACCAGACCGGCGATGGCGGCCTGTAGCAACAGGACGATCGTTGCCATCAGGAGAAGCGCACCGGCTCCGATCAGCGCGGCTGACCAGGCGGTGAATGTGAGTTTTTCTGAAATCTCCGCGCGTAACAGCTGAAGCTCGGTCTGGATGAGAACTCCGATTTCCTTCAAGACGTCGCCGGCGAGGTCGACGACCCCTTTGTCGCGCGCACGCGCAGGTCGTCTCCGGCTCACCACTTCGACGGATGCCGAACTCGCTGCCATTGTGCGCTCCCCAAAACGGCATCATGCCGCCAGAGCGATAACGGCGGTTGCGAGTTCTGGTTCCGTGGCGGAGGCTCTTTACTCCCAAAGCTCGCTGTAGTTGTGGAAGTTCGGGAGGATCGGGTCCCAGCGCGTCGGCTCCATCAGCGGAAGCAGCCGTCTCAACACGGAATTGACCGGACCGGAGGTGTGCCGGACGTACAGATCGACGGGGTAGAGTGATTGGCGCAAATGCCATTTCGGATCGTAGTTCAGGCTGCCGCTGTAAAAGCGTTTGTAGCCATTGGCGATGGCCCACTCGATGACGTCGTGAAAGACCCGATAATAGAGGTTGAGGTCGAAGGCGACGGTGTAATCAAAACCCACATAGTCGTGCGAGAGCGTATCGCCCTGCACCAGGCACAAGCCGATTGCGATAATCCGGTTGTCCTGACGCCAGATGAAAAAGCGGACCTTGTCGGGCATCCGGCGTCCGATTTCGCACAAGAATTCCCGGGTGAGCTTCTCGAACTGCAGCGGCGAGCGTTCGTAGACCTTTTCGTAAAGCGGATAGACGTCGTCGATAACCGCGGTCACATCGCCCACGACGCTCATGGTGATCGCCGGCTTTGCCCGCTCGGCGGCGCGCAGCTTTCGTCGGACTTTTCCGCGTGTTCGCGGGCTCAGCATGGAGGATAGATAATCCTCGAAATTCTTGTAGTCGATGTCGAGCGTGGTCATCGGCATGCTGGGCACGCGGGCGAACCCGGCGTCATGCAAGCATTGCAGCGGCGCGCGATATTTGGCGGGGAATTCCTTGAGAACAATCATCGCGCAGTTCAATTGGCGTGCCAACTGCGGCAACGATCTGGCCAGCGACGCAGCAATCGCAAATTGGGATGGCTCGTCACCGTCAAGATGGCCTTCGCCGGCGGTGCACCCCACCATCATCGTGCGCGCGAACAGGAAGCGCGGCCAAAGACGGCGTATGCCGGCAATGAGTTTCTTCACAGTTCCGCTGAGGCCAGCAAGGAGATCCTGATCGATTAAAAAATACGGCTGGATCGCGCAGACACTGTCTTTGCTCTCGATGATCAGGTAACCGTACTTGAATCCATCCTTCAGCGTGTCTTCAAGAAGCTCGTAATATCGATGATCCTTTCGCTCTTGAGCGAACGCCGACTGCCAATGCGATGAGCCGGAAATCTCGTCCCGTGAGGCAAGTCTGGTTGATAAGATCGGCTGGCTGACAGCGGACGTCAGCCCCGAAGCAACCGCGCGCGGCATAACACCGATGCGTTCTATCCGATCAAACTTGGCGATGATTCCGGCAAGCCGAGATCGAATTCAAAACTGCTGTAATAAGGAAATCCCAGCCCAACACCCAATTGCTTACGTCCCGATCGCAGAGCGCGCCGCGCGATCTGGGCATCGAGGGCAACTCGAACGAGATCGGGAAGCTGACGTGGGGTTTGCCGGACCGAACGCAATATCGCACCCAGGTCCGGCGTACCGTCGGGCCGCAAACCCAGGGTCGCAGCGAGCGGAAGCGTTCTATGGGCGGCATCGATGATGACACGGCAGGCGGCAAATGGAATGCGATGCTCGGCTGCGATCTCCGCCGCAATATGCGATTCCATATCGACGGCAGCCGCACCCGTCTCATCATGGAGCTGAAACTTTTCCACAGGGCCGGGGATAACGACGTCCGTCCCGACGACGTGCGCGTGAACGGCGGTCGGCAGCGTCTCGAGAAGCCTTTGTGCCCAGACGCGATCGGTGGCCAGTACTTTCTTACCGTTCCTGACACCAGACGCTACGACCCAGTCACCTGCGACAAGATGGGGCGCTAACCCGCCGGCGATTCCAAAACTGATAATTCCCGACGCGCCATGCGCAATCGCTGCGCCAAGAGCAGCACGCAGCCCCGAACTTTGATTGCAAATTACCGAAACCCCAGGACCGCGCGCGATGCCGGCCTCAAGTTTTAAACAGGTAACGGCAACAACGCCCTCTTGTCCCGACATCCGCACCCCGCTCCACCGGCAACATTTATCCCAAAGGCTGCCGCCACGGTCAACGCCACAACACCGTGAAAAACGAAGCTGGCGGGCCAATTCAGGAACTTCTTTGGGGAAGATTTCCGTGCTGGGGGCGCGAATGGGCAAGAATTCCTGCTCAGCATGACATGCCAGCGTCGAGGGGCTACATTCGCCGCGATGGTCATTGCACAGAGCCCGGAATGAGCCTTGAAATCGAGGGCCTCTTCGCTGAAGCGGAGGCAGATCGTTATACGCTGCACACCCGTCATCTTAATGAACAGATGGTGCGGGTGCTGAAAACGATCGGATTCGACCGCGCATACCAGCGAGGCAAAGGTCAATATCTCTACGATCGTGAGGGCCGGCAGTATCTCGATCTGCTGAGCGGGTGGGGCGTGTTCGCGCTCGGCCGCAACCATCCCGTCGTCAATAGTACTTTGAAAAAAGTTCTTGACTGTGACTTTCCAAATCTCGTCCAGATGGATGTGTCAGCGCTTGCCGGAGTTCTCGCGGAGCGGCTGCTGCGCTACGTGCCGCATCTCGACAAGGTGTTCTTTGCCAATTCCGGAACCGAAACGGTCGAGACCGCCCTGAAATTCGCCCGCGCCGCGACCGGTCGTGAGGGAATTATATATTGCAGCCATGCGTTCCATGGCCTGACCTATGGCTCGCTGTCGGTGAATGGCGACGAGATTTTCCGCTCCGGTTTCGGTCCGCTATTGCCCGGATGCATCGAAGTGCCGTTCAATGACATCGTCGCGCTCGAACGGGCGCTGGCCTCGAATACGGCCGCGGCGTTCATCATCGAGCCCATCCAGGGCAAAGGCGTGACCGTTCCTGCCGACGATTACCTGCGTTCGGCGCTCGAGCTCTGCCGCAAGCACGGCACATTGTTTATCGCCGACGAAGTGCAAACCGGACTTGGGCGAACAGGACGATTTCTGGCCTGCGAACACTGGGGCATCGAACCCGACATCGTCCTTCTGGCGAAATCGCTCTCCGGCGGGCAAGTCCCTGTTGGCGCGGTGCTGACCCGCAAGTGGATCTTCGACAAGGTTTTCGACCGTATGGATCGTGCCGTCGTGCACGGGTCGACATTCGCGAAGAACGACCTCGCTATGGCGGCCGGCCTTGCCACACTCGAGGTGATGGAATCCGAAGGACTGATGCAGAACGCGGAACGGACGGGAGCGCGCTTGCTCGCAACGTTCGGGCGAATGATACAACGCCACGAACTCGTCAAAGAGGTTCGCGGAAAAGGCCTGATGATAGGCATCGAGTTTGGTGCGCCTCGCTCGCTGGCGCTCAAGGCATCATGGAATCTGCTTGAGACGGCGAACAGCGGACTGTTTTGCCAATTGATCGTCATTCCGCTGTTGAAGGAGCATAGAATCCTGTCGCAGGTTGCCGGACACGGCAATCACACGATCAAGCTCCTGCCTCCGCTGATCATCTCGGATAAAGACTGCGATTGGATCGAGCAATCTTTTGAGGCGGTCATCGCGGATGCGCATCGGGTCCCCGGCGCGATCTGGTCACTCGGAAAAACCCTGGTTGAGAACGCCGCTCGCGCGCGTGTCAGGGGCTAGCCGCTTTTGAGCGCGGCGGCTGCAAGCGCATAACCGCCCTGCGCACCATCAATGAAATGAACGTGGTTCGGATTCACCGGCGACGGCGTGAAGCAGGTCATCATCGCCGCATCCTGACGATGTGCGCCGTAGCGGACCAGACCCTTGGCCGCCGCCTTTTTCAAATAGTCCTCGATCTCGGCCGCCAGCTCGGGCGTGCAATCGAGGACCATGCGCAGGGAATCGTCAAATTTGCGGAAATCCGAATTTTCGATGAGCTCCTGGGTGTACTTCGACGGGATAAAACGACCGACGCGCAGGCCGCTCCGCATGATGAGAAAATAAAGAAGCGTCAGCGCCAGGACCTTGGCCTTGCGCGCGCGAATTGATTCACCGGCGCGGCGAGACGCTCGCGCCTCGAGGTCGTAGCCCTGCGGCGGCCACCTGAGCCGCAGTCCCTGGCCGGGAAGTGGGCGCGAGGCGTCAGGCGTTTTTTCCACGATGCGGGTGACAGCCTCGACCACCGCGCGGAACTCGCCGGGGTCGGCGCGCGCACCCGGCGCCACCACGAGCGACAACACCTGCCCGCGCTGCGACGGGATCAGTTCATAGCGGCAAGACAGGCCGGAAAGATCGGGATGCGATCCGGGCGGGGCCGGCGGCACCCCGATTTCGCCCCGCTTCATCGCGGCATCGGCCCAGGCCATGCCGCCGCCCGAAAACATCGCAATGCTGACGTTCTCCGATGGCATGTAACGGGCGACCCGAACGTCGTGGCTGTGCGCGCGGATGTCGGCGACCGAGACCATTGCGATCCGCAAGGACAGGTCGAGATCTTCCGCGACCCAGGTTGCCGTCTCGGCAAGGGCCTGTCGGGCCAAAGCCGCGTCTTCTGGCGGCACCGCAAAGCTTGCGCCGTCACCGCCGAAGACAAAAGGAAAGTCGCGACCTTTGAGCGCATTGGCGATCGAGGCGATCACCGCGGCACCGGCCATGTTCACCGCCTTGTAGCGGTTTTCGCGGATTGCCTTGGTCGATTGCCTGACGTCGGCGACGCCCACCGTCCAATCGTCTGGCAGCGGCCGGAAGCAGGTATCGTCAGCCACCTGAGTGAAGTCACGGAACACCGGCAGGCGCTGGTAGAAATCGCTGGTCGAGGCGGGTAGGTCCATTGTGCCGATGTTAGCCGATCCGCATGCGGGCCGCTTCTCTTGGGCTCGGTTCGAGGGGCTTGCGGTGCTTGCTGGTGAGCGCCTGCAGTTTTAAAATTACTTGGCCCAAAAATCTGTGTGAGTGATGGTTGGAATCATGAGTAAACGCTCTGGCGCAGCCTCGATAGTCGCTCTGCTGGCGCTGGCCATCGCCTCTTTTCATTCCTCAGTCTACGGTCAGTCAGCCGATCTCGTGCTTTGCGACCGGATCGCTGCGGATCCCGCCGACCCGGACAAGCCTGCGGATGTCAAAGGCACTCCCGAAATCGCGCAGTCTGATATCGCGACAGCGATCAAATTCTGCAAAGTAGCATCGGCTTCATCGCGGCGGGCGCTGTATGAACTCGGTCGCGCCTATGCTGCCAACCGGCAGTTGCCGGAAGCTATGAGCGCCTGGCGCAAGGCGGCGGACAAAGGCAGCACGTCGGCCATGGTCGAACTTGGCGTGATGATTGGGACAGGAACCGGTGTCGCCAAGGACCCGGCGGCGGCGCGCAAACTGTTCGAGCGTGCGGCTGAGGCTGGCAATCCCCGCGGCGTCACCAATCTTGCGGCTCTCACTGGCGGCGCGCCGTCAGATCCGGTCAAGGCGCGCGCTTTATTGTCGAAGGCGGCGGAAACAGATTCAGCGGAAGCGCAGTACCAGCTCGGATTGATGACTGCGGACGGTGTTGGCGGCGCGAAGGATGATGTCGCCGCGCGGGCGTTGTTTGAAAAAGCCGCCGCGCAAAATCATCCTGGAGCGCTGGAGCGGATGGGGGCGTTTGCGCAAAGCGGGCGGGGCGGTCCGCAGGATTCAAGCGCCGCTAAGGCGTATTACGAGAAAGCCGCGGCGCTCGGCAATGAGGACGCCAAGGCTGCGCTCAAGCGCGCGGAGTGTCCCTACGTGATCAAGGACAAGAACGGGAAGTACGTCACCAGTCTTTGCTTTTAAGTGGGATCCTCGGGCGCCGGCCCGCACCATCCCGGCAAATAGACCGCGTCCTGACTCTTGGCGAGCTTCAGCGCAGTTTCCAAGGCGCGCTCAAAGTCGTTTTCGATAAGCTTGCGCTTGATGCGGTGACGGAGGAAATCCGCCCATAAGAACTCGCTGAATGGCGTCGTATCCTTGGCAAACCCGCCCGCCCGTCTGAGCTCCCCGGCGAGCGACCGGAATGGATCATCAACCAGGCTACTGACGGATTTCGGGATGTCTTTGTGGTCCCGTCGGCGGCCCTCATCGTCGAAAGGGTGCATCAGGTTTCGATTGTCGAGCACGAACCAAAACGTATCGTTTTCCAGCATGCTGAGGTTCGCAATCACCGTCACCATCACTTTCTTCACCCCTTCTTCGTGAAGCGCGCGAGCGAGGTGATGATGATCGATGACGTAGTGGCGCTTCTTGGGGCCGAGAATCACCGGAATCATATGCGTGCCGAGAAACTTGGAGCCCTTTTTGTCCTTCATCTCCCGCCAGCGCTTGCGCTTGGCTTTGACTTCGCGCATCCCCACGGGTGATCTGGGTCGGACGCAGGTCCGCAATTGCGACCGGCGTGAGAAGCGGTTCTCGAACGGCGACCATGGCATTCTCCCTTGAAAAATTTTGCGAGTAGCCGGGACGTCAGCGCGGGACATGCGGCTGCGGACGCATTCCCGTTCGCCAATTTTGAGCCCGCTCGGCGGGCGAGGGCAAGGCTGAGGTTGCTGAGTTGTTGGTGCGTACGACAAGAACGGGCGCATGGTTAAGCGGATCGGGATCGCGACGCGCGCTTCATGTCTTAATGTCTTAACGAATGGTTGCAACTTTGCGGCGGAGATGTGACGTGGCCGTCGAATTGCTGTCACCGTAGGCAACGTGCGCCGCTTTTGGAATCAAATGCACGCAATTGCGACATGCGCACGACATCCGCATGAGTCACGCGCATGGAACGTATGTTCCCCTAAGCGTGGTAGCGGCGAGGAATTGCACTTATGTTGTGATCAACAAGAACAAGAAACGGGAAACGCCTTGGAGTCGTCGAGCCCAACAAAGGGAGATGATCCATGGCTTACGCCCGATCCACCGTCGCTCAACGCGACTTCATTGCCGAAAGTCCTGCGCGCACTCGCCCCGGCTTCTTCCGGCGGTTCTTCGACGCACTGATGATGTCGCGTCAGCGCCAGGCCGATCGCGAGATCGCACGCTATCTCACGAACAGCAAATTCACCGACGAAGCCGAGCGCGAAATCGAGCGTCTATTCCTATCGACGCCGCCGCGTTTCTAGAATCCTGAAGGAGAATAGAACCGATGACTGCATTGCCCGTCCGCGCTCCCGTTCCCGTCTCGTTTGCCGGTTTTGGACGCGTGATTTTCTTCCTCACCACTTTCTTTGAGGTGATTGCCGACGCACAGCGCGAGGCCGCGGCCGCGCACAAGCGTTATCCCTTCGCCGAGTGGTGAAGGTTTCTAGGCGGCGCCTTCGACAACGCGCATATCGCGCTCGACATTGCCGGTTCCGAGCGCCTTGAGCGCCTCCTTGTAGGCGGGTGTGTCGTGGCAGGCGACTGCCTTGTCGACACTGTCGAACTCGACCAGCACCACACGCTGGTCCATGCCAGCCTCATAGATTTTTGCCGGGTTGCTGCGCGCCAGGAAGCGCCCGCCAGCGCCTTCGATCGCAGGCACCGCGAGTTTGGCGTAAGCCTTCCAGGCTTCCGGATTTTTCACCGAACGATAGGTCACAACCCAATAAGCCTTTGGCATAACGCACTCCCTGTGTTTTCCGTCGGGCAAAAACTACGGTGTAATGGCCTTGCGCAGCAAGGCCCGCGCCTCTTCGGTACCATCGAGCGGTCGCAGCGTACGCCGCATCACCTTCCAACCGTCCTTCCCGCGCTTGAGCTCCCAGCGGTTTGCACCGACGCGGTGGATACGAAATCCCGTCGATGTGCCGTGACCGGAGACTTCGCGCGGCGCAGCTTGCCGGTCCGGGGTGATGATCTGCAAATAGGACGTCGCCACCGCGGTGTCGCCGTTGAGCTCAACGCGCGGTAAGCCTGCGAAATGGCAGAGGCCACCAGCAATCGCAGCCTGGTGCTCAGGTGTCTTCACGATAGCTGCGATCGCCTCGTTGCCGGAAGCGCCTTTGCCGCCGCCAAGGTCGATCTCTCCATCGGGGGCGAATGCATTGCGGTAATAGCGGTCGGTGCCGGTGTCGGCTGCGGGCGGGTGGCTCGCAATCACATGATAGATCGCGAGCGTATCCTCGACCGCGCGCAGGCGGCCCTCCAGCGTGTCGCGCGACGTGCTCATCGCGTCCTCCCCGAGATTGTTGCGGTCGACACCACTTTATGGGGATTTTTGCGGTTTGTGGTGCCAAAAGGGATATTCCGCGACAGGCCGCATCAATTCGTGATGGAACCGCTGGGGATTAATCTCGTTCGGTCACAAAGTTGCCCGAGTTTCACATGACAAGGCGCCTTCCCCAAAAAACCCGCGGAGCCGCTATGATTCGCAAACTCACGCTCACAACGATTCTGGTAGCGCTCGTCGCCACCCCGGCGTTGGCGCAGAAGCGTTTCGCGAGTCTCGATGCCAACGGCAATCTCGATACGTTGATCGCCCGCCATGCCGCGGCGAACAATTTGCCTGAGGACCTGGTGCGTCGTGTGATCAAGCGTGAGAGTGGTGGAAATCCCCGCGTCGTCAGCGCGGGCAATTATGGGCTGATGCAAATCAAACTCGCGACTGCCCGTTCCATGGGATACACCGGCAGCGCCGCCGGCCTGCTCGATGCCGACACCAACATGACCTACGCGGTGAAATATCTTGCCGGCGCCTACCGCGTCGCCAACGGCAATCCCAACCAGGCGGTGCATTATTATGCCGCCGGCTATTACTATGCCGCCAAGAATAAAGGCATGGCGATGACGTCAAACGCCCAGGCGCTCGACTCATTCGCTTTCGCGACACCGAGCAGCAATATCAAACTCAGTTCAGGGCAAAAGCTTGGTCGCTCGTATGCGCTCGGCGATGGCGTTGCATCGTCGTCCAGTCTGTATAGCGGTCGCCTCGACTACCACTGATCGCTGCGGTCATCGCATGGTCTGCTCGCGGCGTTGCGAGCAGACCCTCTGCTGTTGCGCTCGAAGAATCCAGGCCCGCGCTAATAGGGCGTGGTGCGGGGCACCTGGGAAAAAGCCGACTGCTCGCCTATATCGGGAGACGCGTATGGCTGGTGTTGCTGGGCGCCATACGCCGGCTGTCGGTACTGACCCGGCTGCTGAGGGTTGTATGCAGGCTGGCGGTACTGCTGAGCGCCATACGCAGGCTGTTGGCGCGGCTGCCCGGGCTGCTGAGTATTGTACGTAGGCTGTGGGTATCGCGGCCCGGCCTGCTGAGTGCCGTACGCCGGTCTTTGATACGGCTGATCCCCGAACAGTATTTCAAAAAAATTGAACTGCGGCTGCCCGGCCTTCGTCCCCTTGGCGGTGCGCACCCGATGGGCGCGGCGGCGGGACTCCCGCGGTGCTTTGGAGCTGGCCGCCGCCGCGGCTTGCTCGGGCGCGGCCACGGGCAGTTCGTTCGACGACGGTTCACCAATTTCCACCGGGATGCTCACGCCCGGTGTCTCGCTGTTCGTGCCGGTCTCGTCGGGATCGGTGTCGCTCCGGTGGCTGGGAAGGCCCGACACTTTGGGCTGGGCCTTGTCGGATTGCGCCGGAGTGTCGGGTAGCTCGCGCAGACGATTGAGCTCATCGGCGCGTTTGATCGCGGCGAGGATAAGAAACTGGCGCGTCTCGGGGTGGCGACCGCGATCGAGCAGGGCGCCGCGCGCTGGCACGATCTGCGGACTCAACGGCGCGCGAGATCCGTCCGGCGGTATTAATGCCAGAACCAGAATCAATATGGCGAGAAGTACGCCGCCCACAGGGAGAATCCGAAGAATCGGCAGCATGACACCTGTGCATAACTGAGTCGGCGGTAATGCCAAAGCCCCGCTTGTACACCGGTTGTTTGGCAACCAATGGTGTGCGTCATTTTTATCACGGGCGCTGTCACAGCGGCCCTGGAGGGGCCGTGACAGCCCGCCTGACGGTTGCTACGAAACGGCTCCATTTTTGTTGCGGGGTAGCGTCATGATGAAGAAGCCGAATTGTCCGATCATTGCCATCGAAGAACACTACTGGGACCCGGAATTGGCCAAACATTTCACCGGTCCTGAAGCCGGCCGCGGCAATGAGACGGATGAGCGGCTCTATGACCTGGGCAGCCTACGCCTCAAGGAGATGGACGAAGCGGGGATCGACATCCAGGTGCTCTCGCATGGCGCACCGTCCACCCAGAAGCTTGGAGCGGACATCGCCGCCGATCTAACCCGGCAGGTCAATGACCGCCTCGCCAAAGTGTGCGCGGCCAATCCCAAGCGCTTCGCAGCTTTCGCCGCCCTCCCGACCGTGGATCCCAAGGCGGCTGCCGACGAGCTCGAACGCACGGTCACCAAACTCGGATTCAAAGGCGCGATGCTGCACGGGATGTCGAATGGTGAGTTCCTCGACCTCAAGAAATTCTGGCCGATCTATGAGCGCGCCGAAAAGCTCGACGTGCCGATTTATTTCCATCCCTCGCTGCCGCATCCAAAGGTGACGGAAATCTACTACCAGGACTATGCCAAGGACTTCCCCCTGGTGGTGCGTCCGGCCTGGGGCTACACGGTCGAGACGGCAACGCAGGCGATCCGGCTCGTCCTCTCGGGAGTGTTCGACGCGCACCCAAATCTGAAGATCATTCTCGGCCATTTCGGTGAGACGCTGCCATTCCTGGTCTGGCGCATCGATACGTCACTCAAGCGGCCGGGGCAGAAGGCGATGAGCTTCCGCGATATCTTCTGCAAGAATTTCTACGTCACGACGAGTGGGTTTTTCTCTGATCCCGCCTTGATCTGCTGCATGCTTGAGATGGGCGTGGACCACATCCTGTTTTCCGTTGATTGGCCGTTCGTGATGAATCCGCCGGCAGTCAAGTGGATGGAAAGCGTATCCATTTCCGACTCGGACAAGGTCAAGATATTGAGTGGCAACGCCAAGCGTCTCCTGAAGATGTAGTCAGGAGCCGATAGGGTGACGTCGGTAATAGTCGGCGTCGGCAGGTGACTGCTTCCACTCCTTGTTGCCGCGCCAGTCGCAATGGTGTGCACGCATGTCGCTGCCGTAGCGTACGCGGAATAGCAACGTGCGTGCCGGCCCGTTTTCGTATTCGTGCACCTCGCCGGCCGGGTGCACAACGAAGGCGCCCGGCCTCACCGCGATTGTTTCAGTTGGCGTCCGCATGGTGCCTCCGCCGGAGAAGCAGAAATAGATTTCGGTAGCAAGCGGATGGCAGTGATAGGGGCTGATCTGGCCGGGCTCCCAGCAGGCCACTGTGAAATCGCCCTCGGCGACTTTGCCGAGGATATTTTCGACATGGTGCTTGGGGTCCCACTGCTGCTCCCGTTCGAGGCTGAAAACGTGCATGGCGAAGGCGCTCCGGCGAAATGAGATGTGCAGCCTAGCCCAATCGTTGCTTGGACAGGAATGGGCGGCGTTGCGCATTGCCCGTGCGCGTTGATAGAAGGATCGAACAGGGCCCGTAGCTCAACTGGTTAGAGCCGACCGCTCATAACGGTCTGGTTGGAGGTTCGAGTCCTCCCGGGCCCACCAACGATATCAGTATGTTGTGAAGACAGTGCGCGGCGCTGATGGTGTTTGACCAACGGTATGACCAACGATACGGGCTTCTTGGTCCCAATCGCTTTTGCTGCCCCTTGCAGATAGTCGGGATGATGATGCCCATAAACTTCCCGCAGCGTCTTCTCTGACATGCCGAGAAAGCCCGCCGCCTCCCACGTGCTAACCCCGATCTGCATGAGCCAGGTTGCTGCTGTGTGACGCAGCGTGTGTGGGCTGACCTTGCCTTCCAGCTTGGATAATGAGACGGCTCTCTTGAAGGCCGTCTTGACCGACTTCACTGGCTGCCCGTTGAACTCGACAAAATGCTGCTTCGCGATTCCTTTGTCACGCCAGCGACGGAGATGGGCGAGAAGGCGAGGCGGTAGAGGGACCGGCGGCTGCCTTTTACTGGTCGCCAGCATGCCTTGCGCCAGCCGATAGAAAATCCCCCGGTCAAGGTCAACGAAAGAACGGCCCTGCTGCGCTATGGGCGAGGCCGATGCAATGGCCGCCGTTCTCGTTCCGGTATAAAGCCCGATAAGTATGAAGCGGGCGAGATGGCGTAACGGGCGTTTGTCGGTCGGAAGCTTTCGACCCTTATCTGCAGCGCGATGGCGAACTTGCATCTCTTGATGGCGCCAGCATGTCCAAACGAGCTTGGCGGCCTCGTCTCTGGTCAGCCATCGGTTACGCCGGGGTGGCGGGGTTTCTGGACGAGCATAGCCGGAAAATGAACCAGCCATCATGGTCACGTTAGAAGGCGGCCTCCACCCACCCTAACATTTGGCCCACGGTTTGGTCGCTCAGATTGGCTATCTGGCAAGTAGATTACATCAGCGAACGTGCAGCGGCGCCGTTTCAGTGATT
>DAHUXA010000390.1 GCA_027307405.1 Hyphomicrobiales bacterium
AGCGCGCGGATGATGATCCGGATCGAGCAGAGCAAGCGCCGCAAGGACCGCTACGCGATGCTGTCGCCGCGGCTGCTCGAGCTGCTGCGCGATTGGTGGCTGGTGTGCCGCTCGCGGGGCTGGCTGTTCCCGGGCCGTGATCCGCTGCAGCCGATCACCACGCGTCAGCTTACCCGCGCCTGCCATGAGGCCGCGCAGGCGGCCGGGATCGACAAGCCTGCGTCTCCGCACACGCTGCGGCACAGCTTTGCCACGCATCTATTGGAGCAGAACGTCGATGTTCGCGTGATCCAAGTGCTGCTCGGACATACCAAGCTCGACACGACGGCGCGCTACACGCAGGTTGCCACCACTACGATCCGCAACGTCACCAGCCCGCTCGATCATCTCATCGGCAAGATCAAGAAGGACGAGCCGCCCGCCTGACGCGCGGCGCGCGTGCCGCGCCCGGCGCTGGAGGTTGCGGATATCTTCCGCGACCATGGCCCGGCATGGCGCAGTGCCAATGCCGGCCATGTCAGCCTCGGCCAACTCAAGGTGATGGCGGCGATCGAGAGCTGCCGCACCGCGGCGCTCGGCGGCCATGTCGCGCGCTGTGAGGACTGCGCCTATACGACTATCGCCTACAACTCCTGCCGCAATCGGCACTGCCCAAAATGCCAGGGTGCAGCGGCCAAGCAATGGCTCACCGAACGCCAGGCCGAGTTGTTGCCGGCGCCGTACTATCACATCGTGTTCACGTTGCCGGCGGCGATCGCCGACATCGCCTGCCAGAACAAGGCGGTGGTCTATGATCTCTTGTTCAAGGCTTCAGCCGAGACCATGCTCACGATTGCAGGTGATCCCAAGCACTTGGGCGCCCGGATCGGGATCACCGCGGTGCTGCACACCTGGGGCTCGGCGCTCACCCATCATCCGCACCTGCACATCATCGTCCCGGGCGGCGGCCTCGCGCCGGACGGAGGCCGATGGATATCGTGCCGACCTGGCTTCTTTCTGCCGGTCCGCGTGCTCGCGAAGCTGTTCCGACGGCGGATGCTGGAACGGCTCGCAGCCGCGCACGCGGCCGGTCAGCTCGCCTTCTTCGGCGCGCACGTCGCTCTTGCCGACAGCCGAGCCTTTGCCGCCTTCCTCGCGCCTCTGAAGAAAACGAAGTGGTTCGTCTACAGCAAGCGGCCCTTCGCCGGGCCTCAGGCCGTGCTC
>DAHUXA010000391.1 GCA_027307405.1 Hyphomicrobiales bacterium
TCGCACGGCGCTGACGCAGGAACCAAGCGGACAGAAAGGCGTTATTCGCGGCGCCACGGGCAAAAAGTAGAAACGCGATGACTGCGAGACAAATTCTTCTCAGCGAAAGCACCTACTGCCGCCAGCGTGCTGCCAGTTGTGCCGATCCATTTTTGGCCGAGCAACTTCGGCAATTGGCGGAGCGCTTTGAGCGAACAGCGGATGCAACTCAGGCTAGCGAACCGCGCAAGGACGAAACCTGATAACCTCAGGGTTCCCTTTAGCCCGAGGAACTCGCTACAATCGAGATGTCGATGCGGGAACTTTGGCTTCCGTAGTCGGGTAGCTTTGCTCCGCATGGATGAGAAAACACTCTATGAGCATATCGCCGTCATGAGCATATCGCCGTCCGAGCGTCACAGATCTGTGGGGGTTGATGTTGGCGGCGTCGTTGTTGGCGGCGGCGCACCGATTGTCGTGCAGTCGATGACCAACACGGATACCGCCGATGTGGAGGCGACCGCGCGCCAGGTGGCAGCCCTTGCAGCGGCCGGCTCCGAGCTGGTGCGCATCACGGTCGACCGCGATGAGGCCGCCGCCGCCGTGCCGCGCATCAAGGAGCGGCTCGCAGCGTTTGGCGTCCGCGTGCCGCTGGTTGGCGACTTCCATTATATCGGCCACAAGCTGTTGGCCGATCACCCGGCCTGCGCCCAGGCGCTCGACAAGTACCGCATCAATCCCGGCAATGTCGGCTTCAAGGACAAGAAGGATAAGCAGTTCTCCGCCATCATCGAGATGGCGCTCAAATACAATAAGCCGGTGCGCATCGGCGCCAATTGGGGCTCGCTCGACCAGGAGCTCTTGACCCGGCTGATGGACGAGAATGCCAAATCCGCAACTCCGCGCGATGCCCGCGCCGTCATGCATGAAGCCATGGTGCAATCGGCCGTGCTGTCGGCTGCGCGCGCGCAGGAGCTTGGCCTGGCCAAGAATCGCATCATCCTGTCGGCCAAGGTGTCGGCGGTGCAGGATCTGATCGCAGTCTATGGCGAACTGGCGCGCCGCTGCGACTACGCGCTGCATCTGGGCCTGACCGAAGCCGGCATGGGGTCGAAGGGCATCGTGGCCTCGTCCGCCGCCATGGGAATTTTGCTGCAACAGGGCATTGGCG
>DAHUXA010000392.1 GCA_027307405.1 Hyphomicrobiales bacterium
TTCCCACCGGCCGCGGCCCAGAATGGCCTGCTGGCGCCAGGGGCCAGGATCGCCCGCCGCCTCCGCCCGCATCCATCCCGTCTTGCGCCGCTCATCGCCAAGCAAGCCGTCCAAGAATGCCCCTGCCGAAGCTGCAACGCGCTTCTGCGTAAACAACGGAAGCATCCGCTCCTTCACATCCCGCAACGAAGACGCCCAAAGCTCCAGCGTTGCTTCAATCGACGCTCCCGCCATCCATGCCTCCCGAATCACTTAGGCACATGGTTCAGAGCGCGTGATAAGATGCAACTGTAATGCTAGGGCGTGTCGTCAGTTGAGCCATAGGATCACGCAGACCAGCAGAACGCCAGTGAGAAAGGTATTGGCGAGTTTGTCGTAGCGTGTGGCGATGCCGCGGTACTGTTTCAGGGCGTTGAAGAAGCGCTCGACGAGATTGCGCTCTCGGTAGAGGGCGAAGTCGGTCTCTCGCGGCTCCTTGCGATTGGCCTTTGGCGGGATGACGGGCGTGATCCCGCGTTTCTCGAGCTTTTCGACGAGGGCGTCCGAGTCGTATCCCTTGTCGCCGATGAAAGCGCTCGGCTGGACCTCGTGGAGAAGCGGGGCAGCCTGAGTGATGTCGGCTGCCTGGCCCGGCGTCAGCGAGAGCGCGACCGGGTTTCCGAGCGCATCAACCACGGCATGGATCTTCGTCGTCAGGCCGCCGCGCGAACGGCCGATGGCCTGGTCCTCGCCGTCTTTTTTTGGGCGCCGGCGCTATGCTGATGCGCGCGCACGATGGTCGCGTCGATCATCATGAACTCGTTGTCGGCATCGGCCGCCAATATCTCGAAAATGCGGGCGAACACGCCGCTCTTGCACCACCGTCGATATCGCCTGTGCGTCGGCTTCCATTTGCCGTAACGCTCCGGCAGGTCACGCCAGGGGATGCCGGTGCGATACCGATAGATCACCGCATCCACGAACAGACGGTTGTCGGCGGCCGTACCGCCGACATGGCCTTCCCGGCCGGGCAGGAAATCCTTGATCTTCTCCCACTGATCGTCGCGCAGAGCATAGCGGTGCATGGGCCGGCCTCCCTCTAGCAGCCT
>DAHUXA010000393.1 GCA_027307405.1 Hyphomicrobiales bacterium
CGCTGCACATGCAGCAGGTCAATTGCAGTTCTTCGGCCAGCATCGTCATCTCGCTGAGCGCGCCGCCTTCACTGTCTTCATGGCGCCGCTGCGCAAGATCAGATGGTACGTCTATGGCAAACGGCCCTTCGCCGGGCCCGAGGCGGTATTGACGTATTTATCCCGCTATACCCATCGCGTCGCTATCGCCAACAGCCGACTGATCGCGTTCAACAAAAACACTGTCAGCTTCAAGTACAAGGACTATCGGGTCGAAGGCCCCGATCGCTACAAGGTGATGACGCTCGCAACAGACGAGTTCATCCGCCGCTTCCTCATCCATGTCCTGCCTAAGGGCTTCCACCGCATCCGACACTACGGCCTGTTCGCCAAGACTGCCTGCGCCGACAACATCGCACGCGCCCGCCAACTGCTCGGTAGCCAAAAGTCCCAAGGCCAAGCTGCAGATACCGATGATAATGATGGCAACGAGACGCCCACCCTCTCGCACCCTTGCCCATGCTGCGGCGGACGCATGATCATCATCGAGATTTTCGAGCGCGGCGCCACGCCCGGGCATCGGCCGACAGCTCCAATCAGCGTAATCAAGATCGATACTTCATGAGCCAGCCCAAACCGCAAGCCCGCAAATGCCCTCACTTGCTTCGCTGGTTGTCGGCCGGCCGTGGTAGCACTCGCTCAAATAGCCAACCCTCAACTCAAATCGCCCAGAAATCTTCAGCATCCGATGCCGGCAGCCGCCTACTCGTGAGCCGTATCCTCGTCGGCCAACGCCCGGCATCGCTCCGCCTTCCTTCAGGCGCATCAGCCGCGGCATTCAAATTCCCATAGTGCAAGCCGCACCACCAACCTTCTCCCATCGCGGTTTCTTTCATTGAAGGCTTTCGGACGCCGGCCCCGGTGCAAGCCGCATCGTCGCCATGGGCCGGCATCCGAAACCCTCAACATCTTCGACCGAGGCAGCGGGCTCTGCCGCGCGGCCACTTCCGCTTTTCCCCGAAAG
>DAHUXA010000394.1 GCA_027307405.1 Hyphomicrobiales bacterium
GCCTTTCGTGACGGACTCAAACGCAAGTGATCCTTGGACACCGGCGCTCGTACTTGTTTGCTTTACCCCCGAAAGCGGACATGTGCGGTGTAACTAGGGATGTCCGCTAAGGGCCAAAAGCGGACATTTGCGCTGCAATAGTCCATGTCTGCTATAGTTCCAATCGCAACACGTGCGGTACAACTAGGCACATCTGCTTTGCGCCAAAAGCGAACGTTCGCACCTCAGTTTGTGGGTCATTTATAAACTGCTAGCCTCGTGTGTCGCGTCTTTGATCAAGGAGGCGACCATGCTGAAAAAAGTGGTGCTGGCGGTGGGACTGACAGCGATTCCCTCAATCGCACTGGCCCAACAGCAGCAATGCCAACTCGAATGCACATGGGTAAACGGGAAAGGCGAAAAAACTAAGGTCACTAGAAGTTGCCACGCCTTGAATGCTAGCGATTGTACAAATTTGGGACGCGCAGAAACAGGAGGTAACAAGACGTGTCAGGGCAATATCACGTCGAATTGCGTCCAAGATCGCTAAGATATTACAGCGCAAAATGAGATGTCCGCTTTGGGTCATTAGCGGACATGACAGCCTCAAGTCTTGATGTCCGCTTTACCCCCGGAAAGCGGACATTCGGCGGACACGCCGCCAAACCCCTAGAGCGCTTCGCTGATCTGGATCAGTCGAAGTCCCAATCAGACCGATTGGGCACCACTCCATTCCGGTCGGTGTCGAGTCAGAATTTTTCAACACGCATTGCCAGTGCCGCGATTATCAGGGTGGAAAGGCGCGCCACTTTGCTGCAGACGTGCGCCT
>DAHUXA010000395.1 GCA_027307405.1 Hyphomicrobiales bacterium
AGCATCGGGGACAGCATGGCGTGGCGGTCCTTGCGCCCCTTGCCCTGCTCGACGCGGAGCAGCATGCGGGCGCTGTCGATATCGGAGACCTTCAGCGACACCACTTCCGAAGCCCTGAGCCCCGCGCCGTAGGCGACGCTCAGCGCCGCCTTGTACTTGAGGCCAGGTGCCGCCTCCAACATGCGGGCGACTTCCTCCGGGCTCAACACAATCGGCGCTTTGCACGGCTCGCGCGCAATCGGCAGATGCCTGACGATATCGGCGCGATCGAGCGTTACATCAAAGAAAAACCGCAGCGCCGATCCGGTGCCGTTGACCGTTCCCGGGCCTACTCCGCTCGATGCCAGATGCAGCAGGTAGCCGCGGACATCTTCCCGGCTAGCGCGATCGGGCGTGCGGCCAAGAAAAACGGCAAAGTTCTTGACGCGCCGAATGTAATCGGATTGCGTCTTCGGCACGAAATTGCGCACCGTCATGTCTTCAATCATGCGCCGGCGCAGCGGGCTAATGCACTCATCGGTCATGGCATACTCCTGTCTGAACCGAGGTTGTTGACCCCTCGATCTTCAGACAGGACGACCCGTCCCGTTATCGCCCCTACATCAGTCCCAGCCGCGACCTTGCGCGCAGCACTCTACCGCGCGAGCGGTTTCGTTCAAGTGACCCAAAGCGGACATGGCGGACAGCCTTACCTGACGGGGAAAACATTCGGTATGCTATCTGCAAGATCGGTGTTTGAGACAACGCAATGGCTACAGAGCGCAAGGACGTATGGGCTAGTGGTGATGCCTATGAGC
>DAHUXA010000396.1 GCA_027307405.1 Hyphomicrobiales bacterium
CTTTATGGCCGGCCACAACAAAGGATGCCATTTCGACCAAACTGCTTCGGCCTCTTGACGCAACAGGCCCGCAATCACCTCAGGTACGGCCCAAAGACTTCCGGTAACGCGTGCGAGGCCTCGGTGCTGCGCAGTACATTCCATTTGGATAGCCCGCCCATTATCGGCGACTTGATGGTGAATACGACGCGACCAATTCGAGTTTCGCGAATTGCAAAAGAACACATCGCGCAAGGCTCCACGATCGTATAGAGCGTGCACGCGGAGAGGTCTTTGGTTCCGAGCGTTTTTTTGCGCTTCCAATAATGCGATGAGCTCCGCGTGGCGCGTGACGTCTGCGTTTTGCACCACCTGATTTGTTGTTGCCACAACAACTTCATTATCGCGTCCTCCGCCAGGCGAATGCAGCGCTCCATCATTGCCGCGTCGATGGCAGAATGATCTCTGCCACTTCCGTCGGAATTGGCATTCATCGTTAATTGTTCCTAGGAACCTGATAGACAAGCGCAATTCAAAATCATTGCGACCAACTCAGCGCCGCCGCACGATCATCGGCAGGCCACCTTTTGGGCGTAGCGTGACTTTCAGCACCGGCCATGGCGTGTAGCCGGACGCCATTTCAAGCGTGAAATTGCGCATGATCGTCGCAATGACGATCGAAGCTTCCTGAATCGCAAAGGTCGCGCCGATACAAACCCGTGGACCGACCCCAAAGGGAAGATAGGCAAAGCGGTCAATC
>DAHUXA010000397.1:0-479 GCA_027307405.1 Hyphomicrobiales bacterium
CGCGCCTGTTCGACGAAGTGCAGGCGCGCACGCGCGAACTGTCGGAATCATTGGAACAGCAGACGGCGACCTCGGAGGTGCTGAAAGTCATCTCAAGTTCGCCCGGCGAGCTGGAGCCTGTCTTCGAGGCCATGCTGGAGAACGCAACGCGCATCTGTGCCGCCAAATTTGGCGTTCTGTGGCTTTGCAAGGATGGCGGATTCCAAGTAGCCGCGACTCACAGCATCCCGGCCGCATACCGCGAGCAGCTTGAACCGGGCGTGGTGTTTCATCCCGGTGCAAGGCTTCCCGTCGCCCGAGCCGCAAGCACCCGACAAGCAGTTCATATCGCGGATCTCCGTACCGACCCGGCCTATCTCGCGCGCGAACCAGTTGCTACGGGCGGCGTCGAACTTGGCGGCGTTCGCACACTGCTGGCTGTGCCAATGTTGAAAGACCAAGAGGTGGTTGGCGCATTCGCAATTTACCGCCAGGAAGTG
>DAHUXA010000397.1:489-729 GCA_027307405.1 Hyphomicrobiales bacterium
CGCTGGCGTCTTTCTGGACAAGCAGGTCGAGCTGGTCAAAAACTACGCCGCTCAGGCCGACATCGCCATCGAGAACACCCGCCTGCTCAACGAGCTGCGCGAATCCCTGCAGCAGCAAACCGCCACCGCCGACGTGCTCAAGGTCATCAGCCGCTCGACTTTCGACCTGCAGACGGTACTAAACACGCTCGTCGAGTCAGCGGCGCGTCTGTGCGAAGCGGACATGGCATCCATCAATCG
>DAHUXA010000398.1 GCA_027307405.1 Hyphomicrobiales bacterium
CGGATCGGCCAGAACGTCAAGGAAGTCATCGACTGCGATCTCGCCGCGGAGATCAGCGCGCGCCTGCTCTACCAGGAAGCCGCAACGCACTGCCACAGCGTGAAGGACTACGTCTCACGCGACCTGTTCGAGAAGCTGATGAAGGACGAGGAACATCATATCGATTTCCTCGAAACCCAGATCGACCTGATCGGGCGGATCGGGCTGGAACTCTACACCCAGAAGCATGTCGGCGGGCTCGAGAGCGAAGGGCATTGAGTTCTCACTGATCGTTTCCATCCGAACGCGTTCTCATCCATCGTCATGGCCGGGCCTGTCCCGGCCATCCACGTCTTGAGGTTCGGCAAGTATGCGCGGATGCCCGGCACGAGGCCGGGCATGACGCTGAGAGAGTTGTGGTTACTCCGCCGCCCGCTTGGCGGCCTTGGCGAATTTCTTCAGCACGCGGTCGCGCTTCAGCTTCGACAGATAATCCACAAACAGCACGCCGTTGAGATGGTCGATTTCGTGCTGGATGCAGGTGGCGAACAGGCCCTCGGCGTCTTCCTCGTGCACCTTGCCGTCGAGATCGGTGAACCGCACGCGAACTCTCGCCGGCCGCTCGACCTCCTCGTAATATTCGGGGATCGACAGGCAGCCTTCCTCGTAAACCGACGTTTCCTCCGACGAGGACAGGATCTCCGGATTGATGAAGACCCGCGGCTGC
>DAHUXA010000399.1 GCA_027307405.1 Hyphomicrobiales bacterium
GCGTTACCAACGCCTGTTTGGTGCCCTTCGCCCTCATGGCCGTACGCCCTTTTGATTTTTAGCCTTCAAACAAATAACCGCATTTGCGGTTTGAGCATTGACTCACGTCAAAGTCACTTTTGCTTATGAAGCGGGGCGGGGAGCAAATACGCGGCGCAAAGAAAGCCAAAAGAGAGCCCATGTCCGCTATTGGCCCTTAGCAGACATTCCAATCACACCGGCTAATGCCCGCTTATGACCCAAAGCGGACATTGGCCGACCGCTGACCCCTTCCAGACTACTGGTGCGGGTTGGTACGATGCCTTGTCCTGAGCCTCGCGCGCGGTCACAAACGAATGTCCGCTGTTGGGGGTAATAAAGGAGACATCACATTGCCGTGTCGCAATATCTGCTAATGCCGAGCGGAGATTAGCGACCTCTTCTAGTATCGCTAACCGAAATTGGTAGTTTAAAAGGTAACCCTCGCAACGCTCCGCTCACGAGTGCCAAAGAAGAAACTGTGTTTTGAATTTTGTCGGTGAAATCATGGTTGCTGCACCGCGAGAGGCGGTGTTCAAGGCGCTCAGCGATGCGCCATTTTTTGCGTCTTGCATCGACGGTGTGCGCGATCTCAAGGCGGTAGACGCCACCCACTACGACGCGGTCTTGGAAACCCGCATTGCTTACATGCGCTTTAACTTTAAAGTCGCGGTG
>DAHUXA010000039.1 GCA_027307405.1 Hyphomicrobiales bacterium
CCGACACGGCGGTCGCGAAGTCACTGAGCCAGGCGCCGACCGTCACCTCGGCGGTGGACACGTTCCGATGGGACCGGCTCGCCCCGTTGCGCGCCGCCGAGAATCAGGATGACGATAGCGGCCGCGCCGCCGCGCGGTTGCACGTGCGCATCGTGGGTTTGTTCTCCATCATCGCTGCTGCGCCGGCGATCATGGTGGCGATCGTTGCGAGCGTCACCCTCGACCGTGGGCTTGACCGGCTATTTTCCACCCGCACGCGCTCAGCGATCGAGAACTCGCTTATCGTCGCGGAAGCCTATCTGCGCGACCACGCGCAGATCGTGCGATCCGATATCATGGTTATGGCCTTCGATATCGGGCGCACCAAAGCTGTTTTTGACCAAGACCCGGACAAGCTCCGACAGTTTCTTACTTTCCAAGCTTCAGTACGCGGTCTGGCAGCAGCGATCGTGATTGACAAAGATCTAAAAGTCATTGCGCGCGCAGACGTAAATGTGAATCAGACCTTTGCACTGCCGCCGCGCGATGCATTGTCTCACATCACCGACAAAGAACCGCAAATCGTTCTGTTGCCAGATACCAATTATGTCGCGGCAATCGTCAAGCTCGGTCAATACGACAACTACTATCTCTATATAACGCGGCTGCTCGATCCGCGCGTTGTGCCGCAATTGCAAGCGACGCGAGCAAGCGTCACCGAATATGCCGCGTTGGAATCACGACGCGTCGGCGTACAGGTTGCCTTTGCGTTGATGTACACCGTGATCGCCTTGATTGTGCTTCTTTCTGCTGTCTGGATTGGGTTCAACTTTGCCAACCGTCTGGTTGCGCCGATCCGTCGGCTGATCGGCGCGGCCAACGCCGTCTCGACGGGAAATCTTTATGTTCGAGTGCCGGTGCGACAGGCAGAAGGCGATCTCGCGCACCTCGGTGAAACGTTTAACCGTATGACGCAGGAATTGCGCACACAGCGCGATGACATCATGCATGCGCGCGATCTCATCGATAGTCGTCGGCGGTTCACCGAAGCCGTGCTTGCTGGCGCCAGTGCGGGCGTTATTGGCGTTGAGAGCGATGGAAAAGTCAGCATCCTGAACCGGTCAGCGGAAAAACTGATTGGGCGCACCGAAAGCGAGGCGCTTGGCCAGCCACTCAATGAAGTCCTGCCTGAACTTGCAGATACCATGGCTGCGGCGCAAGCGGGCGCTCCCACACAAGATCAGATTACGATCAGCCGCAACGGTCGCGAACGCAATTTGTCGGTGCGCGTTACGAGCGAGCAGTCGGGCGATTCCGATCGCGGTTACGTGGTAACGCTCGATGATATTACCGAGCTTGTGACTGCGCAGCGTACGTCGGCATGGGCCGACATAGCGCGACGCATCGCGCATGAAATCAAGAATCCACTCACGCCGATTCAGCTTTCAGCCGAACGTCTGCGCCGTAAATACGGGAAAATGATTGGCGAGGACCGTGCCGTTTTCGAGCAGTGTACCGACACTATCGTTCGGCAGGTCGATGACATAAGGCGGATGGTTGACGAATTTTCTCATTTCGCACGAATGCCGAAACCGGTGCTCGCCGCAGAAGATGTCGCCGATGCGGTGCGACAGACGGTATTCTTGATGCGTGTCGGCAATTCCGAAATCGATATCGATGCAGAGATTTCTGAAGATCCGATGCCGGCTCGGTTCGACCGGCGATTGATCTCGCAGGCGCTGACCAACATCATCAAGAATGCGACCGAAGCAATTGCGGCCGTGCCTCCGGCGGAGCTTGGTAAGGGTGCAATCCATGTCTACGTCGCCCGCGATGGCGCTGACATTGTGATTGATGTCGTTGATAACGGCATTGGCTTGCCAACGGCTAATCGTAATCGGCTGCTCGAGCCGTATGTCACCACCCGGGAGAAGGGGACCGGGCTCGGCCTTGCTATCGTCGGGCGCATCGTCGAGGAGCATGGCGGCAGCATTGAGCTACGCGACGCAGCGGAAAAGATCCCCGGGCAACGCGGCGCCTGGGTGCGTGTACGCTTTGCCGCAGAGGGTAAAGTCGCTTCCGCTGAACCTGAAAAAACCCATGATCGTGCGGGGGTGGCGTGATGGCCGCCGAAATTCTGATCGTCGACGATGAGGCCGATATCCGCGATCTTGTGGCGGGTATCTTGCAGGATGAGGGCTACAGCACGCGGACCGCGCGCAACAGCGATGACGCGCTGGCGGCGATCACAACGCGACGGCCAAGTCTCGTCTTTCTCGATATTTGGTTGCAGGGCAGCAAGCTCGATGGGCTGCAATTGCTTGACGCCGTCAAGCAGGAGCATGCCGAACTTCCAGTCGTGATGATTTCCGGCCACGGAACGATCGAGAGCGCGGTCGAGGCGATCAGGATCGGCGCCTACGATTTCATCGAGAAGCCGTTCAAGGCCGACCGGCTGGTCCTCGTAGCCGACCGCGCGTTGGAAAACTCACGGCTTAAACGCGAGGTCAAGCAACTCAAGCAACTGTCGCCACTGCCGGCGACGTTGGTTGGCCACTCTGCTGCGGTTGCGCAATTGCGTCAGGCTATCGAACGCGTGGCGCCAACCAATAGCCGGGTCCTGGTCGTCGGTCCGTCGGGGGCCGGAAAGGAACTCGCTGCGCGAACGCTTCATCAATTGTCGGGGCGGGCCAGCGGTCCCTTTGTCGTCGTTAATGCGGCCGCTATTACACCCGAGCGCATGGAAGTCGAACTATTTGGTGTCGATCAATCGAACGGCTCGGAAGGACGTAAGTCCGGGGCGCTCGAAGAGGCGCATGGTGGTACGCTGTTTTTCGACGACATTGCCGATCTTCCGCGGGAGACCCAAAACAAGATCTTGCGTGTGCTCGTGGACCAGACATTCCAGCGGGTCGGTGGCAGCACCAAGATCGCCGTCGATGTCCGCATCGTGTCGTCGACATCGCGCAATCTCGAGCTGCTGATAGCCGAGGGCAAATTTCGCGAGGACCTCTATCATCGTCTTGCGGTCGTGCCGATCCGTGTACCGCCGCTGGCGGAGCGGCGGGAAGATGTTCCGGATCTCGTCGACTATTTCATGGATCAGATTTCACTGGCGACCGGCCTTCCAAAACGGCGTATAGGCGATGACGCCATGGCGGTCCTGCAATCGCACAATTGGCCCGGAAACGTTCGCCAGTTACGAAACAACATCGAGCGGCTGATGATCCTTGCCGGCGGCGATCCGGACGCGGTGATGAATGCGAGCATGCTGCCACCGGACGTTGGCTCAATGGTGCCAAGCATGCCGAATGGCAATGGCGGCGAGCATCTGATGGGCCTGCCGCTGCGTGATGCCCGCGAAGTTTTCGAGCGCGAATATCTGGTTGCGCAGATCAGCCGGTTCGGCGGCAATATCTCGCGGACAGCTGAATTCGTCGGGATGGAGCGCTCCGCGCTGCATCGCAAGCTCAAAGCGCTCGGGATCGATTAGCGTTTCATGTCGCGCATCGCTTACGTCAATGGCCGCTACTTGCCGCGGAACGAGGCCAGGGTCGCCGTCGAAGACCGCGGATACCAATTTGCCGACGGTGTCTACGAAGTCTGTGAGGTCAGGGGAGGGCGTGTGGTCGACGAGCGGCGGCACATGGCGCGGCTCGACCGTTCACTTGGCGAATTGCGTATCGCGCGCCCAATGTCGCCTGCTGCATTGGCGATTGTGTTGCGGGAAACCATCCGACGCAATCGCGTGCGTGATGGCATAGTCTATGTTCAGGTCACCCGCGGCGTCGCGCGACGGGATTTTGCATTTCCGGCCGACCATACGCGACCGTCTCTGGTCGTCACTGCGCGCAGCAATGATCTGGAGCACCTGGAGCAAACCGCGGTCGAAGGAATCGCTGTTGTCACCGTCCCAGACATTCGCTGGAAACGCGTCGATATCAAATCGGTAGCCCTGTTGCCGAATGTATTGGCCAAGCAAACCGCTCGCGAGCAGGGGGCACGTGAGGCCTGGCTCGTCGACGGCGAAGGCCGCATCACCGAGGGCGCATCGTCCAACGCCTGGATTGTGAGCCGCGACGGCAAGCTGATCACCCATCCGCTGGGCCATGACATCTTGGCCGGGATAACGCGCTCGGTTGTGATCGACGTGATCAAGGCGCAGGGACTCGCCTTTGAAGAGCGGTGCTTTACGGTCGAGGAGGCCTATGCCGCGCGCGAAGCCTTCGTCACCTCCGCAAGCCAGATCGTCTTGCCGGTCGTGAGCATTGATGGCCGGCCCGTCGGGAATGGGGGACCCGGACTGATCGCGACGGCTTTGCGCCGCGACTATCACCGCCACGCCGAGATCAGCGAATAGAGATTTCCGTTTGATGGCGAGCGGGCCGCGGGAGGTGTATCCGGCTCCGCGAAAAACTTGAAAAATAACGTTATTTCAGTGATTTGACACGGCTTCTGCCAACTTGTGCTTGCGCCCGGAGAACACCTGCAATCTAATAGCGGTTCCCGGGCCTCGCACGCTTCCGCGAGGGGCAAAGCGGCGCATGCTCTTGAACGCATGCGGAAGGACTTGGGCAAAGAAAGGTCTCGCGCGCTAGACGCGAGCAAAAATGGAAAAACGGCCATGGCAGCCGATCGTGCGCAAAATCTGCAAGACACTTTTCTCAATCACGTCCGCAAAAGCAAAATTCCTCTCACCATCTTCCTGGTGAACGGTGTCAAATTGCAGGGCGTGGTGACCTGGTTCGATAACTTCTGTGTGCTGTTGAGGCGGGACGGACATTCCCAACTCGTTTACAAGCACGCGATCTCGACCATCATGCCCGGTCATCCCATCCAGCTCTTCGAAGGGGCCGACGAGCCGCCGGCCGGAGACAAGGTCTAATTGGAATTACGCCGCCGTGATCAACGCGCCGATCTCCTGAGCCCAACTGCATCGGGCGCCGAGACCGGTCGTGCGATTGTCATTGAACCCTGGCTGAAAAAACCGCCGCCGAAAGGCGGCACGCGAACGTCGACGGATGTGCGCACGCCCGAGGCGCGGCTTGAGGAGGCCGTCGGCCTTGCCCGCGCTATAGACCTGACGGTGGTCGAGGCGGGGCTGGTGACACTCAATGACATCCGGCCCGCGACCTATATCGGCAAGGGCAAAGTTGATGAAATCGCGGGGCTGGTGAAAGGCCTTTCGGCTTCCATTGTCGTGATGGATTGTCCCGTCTCGCCGGTCCAGCAGCGCAATCTGGAGAAGGCGTGGAATACCAAGGTTATCGACCGTACAGGTCTGATCCTCGAGATCTTCGGACGGCGCGCGCGCACACGCGAAGGCGCGTTGCAAGTCGAGCTCGCACATCTCACTTATCAGAAGAGCCGACTGGTCCGCTCGTGGACACATCTTGAGCGTCAACGTGGCGGATTTGGCTTTCTTGGCGGCCCGGGCGAGACCCAGATCGAAGCGGACCGGCGGGTCATCGAGGATCGCATTGCCCGCATCGAGGCAGAACTCGACAAGGTCAAGCGCACACGCAAACTGCACCGCGATAGTCGAAAGCGCGTCCCATATCCGATTGTGGCGCTGGTTGGTTACACCAATGCGGGCAAATCGACGCTGTTCAATCGCATGACCGCCGCAAGCGTGCTGTCGGCCGACATGCTATTCGCCACCCTCGATCCGACACTGCGCGCAGTCGATCTACCACAAGGCGTCCGGATCATTCTGTCGGATACGGTTGGATTTATTTCGGATCTTCCCACCATGCTGGTTGCCGCTTTTCGCGCAACCTTGGAAGAGGTGATCGAGGCGGACATCATTCTGCACGTGCGCGACGTGTCGCATCAGGACTCCGACGCACAATCTCACGATGTTGAAAAGGTGCTCACAGAGCTCGGCATCGCAGCCTCCGACCGGCGCTTGATTGAGGTCTGGAACAAGATCGACCGGCTCGACAGCGAAGGCCGCGCAAGGTTGCTCAATCTCGTTGAGCGGCAACCGTCGCATCGGCGGACCGTGGCGGTGTCGGCTTTGAGTGGCGAGGGGATCGACCGCTTGATAGAAGCGATCGAAACGCGCTTGAGCGAAACCCGCCAGACTCTCGAACTCTCAATTGATCCCGCTGACGGCGCAGGCTTGAGCTGGCTCTACCGGCATTCGGAGGTGCTGTCCAAGGATCTGCGCGACGACGGTCGCCTTGCAGTGACAGTTCGCGCGGACCCCGACAAGGCCGCGCAGGTGCGTGCAAAGTTCAGCATTTAGACGTTTCGGTCGCCTTCGCCTCGTCCCACAGCCTGTCCATTTCCGCCAGACTTGCATCCCTGGGTGATTTTCCGCGCGCGGCCAATGCGCGCTCGATCGCAGCGAAGCGGCGTTCGAACTTGATATTGGTCTCGCGCAGGGCGCCTTCGGGGTCCGCGTCGAGATGGCGGGCGAGATTGACGACCGCGAACAGAAGATCGCCAACTTCGGCAGCGGTCCGGCCTTTGTCGCCACGGTCAAGCTCTGCTTCAATTTCGTCTGCCTCTTCTCGGATTTTGGCGAGGACCGCGCGCGGATCGTTCCAGTCGAAGCCAACACGGCCGGCTTTGTCCTGGAGCTTTAGGGCTCTGGTTAATGCGGGCAGGGCGACCGGCACCCCCGCCAGCGCTCCATTGGGCGCCTCCTCGCCGCGTTCGGCTCTTTCCTCGGCCTTGATCCGTGCCCACAGCCCCTCAACAGCCTTGGCCGTCTTGCCGTCCGCATCGGCAAAGACGTGCGGATGCCGGCGGATCAGCTTCGCCGTTATGGCCTCAACCACGTCGGCAAAATCGAAGACGCGTTGCTCCTGCGCCATCCGGGCGTGGAATACGACCTGCAAAAGAAGATCGCCCAGCTCGTCCTTCAGGCCCGCCAGATCGTCGCGCGCGATGGCGTCGGCCACTTCGTAGGCTTCCTCAAGCGTATAGGGAGCAATGGTGCGAAAATTCTGCTCGAGGTCCCACGGGCAACCGCTTCCAGGTGTACGGAGTGCCGCCATGATCTCGATCAGGCGGGAAATGTCGCGGGAGGGCTTCACGGGGCTGGACTTGGCTAGATTTGATTGAGCTGGGTTCAGCGAACGACCGCATGACCGTAGCAAAGCGTGACTGCTGCCGCGACCGCACACCCATGATTCGCATAAGACATATTATGGAATATTTCCTATAAGGCCTGATTTATGGTGGGTCGTGCGCATTTAGATCGATGCTTCAAATGGCGTCGGTAGCATCAAGGTCGCTTCAGGCCGTGAAGCTCATCCGGTCATAGGCCGGCTCGACTGTCGCCGGCAAATGCAACCGCAGCGCTGCGTAATCCATATCGGTATGCAAGTTGGTCAGGATAGCCCGCTTTGGTTTGACCCTGGCGATCCAGTCCAACGCTTCATCGAGGTTGAAATGGCTTGGATGTGGCGTCTTACGCAGCGCGTCGACAATCCAGACGTCGAGGCCACTCAGAGCCGCGACGCTGTCCGCCGGCAGCCCCTTGATATCGGCCGAATAGGCCACATTGCCAAAACGGAACCCCAAAGACGGGATGTCGCCGTGTTCCTGCAGAACAGGCAACGCCTCGATAGGGCCGCCCTGCCCAGCGATGATAATCCGCTCGCCCGGGACCAAGCGTTTCTCACTGGCAATCGGGGGATACTCGCTACCGGGCGGTGTCATGAAGCAATAGGCAAACCGGGCGTGCATCGCGCGCGAGGTTGGCTCGTCCAGGTAGACGTCGACGCGCCGGCGCCTGTGAACGAACAGCGGACGTAAGTCGTCAATGCCGTGCGTGTGATCGGCATGCTCATGCGTAATCAAGACGCCATCGACCCAATCGACCTCGGCATCCAACAGCTGCATGCGGAGATCAGGCGAGCAATCGACAAGCACGCGCGTGCGATGCCCTTGGGAATTCATGCGTTCGACCAGCAGCGAGCAACGCCGCCGCCGGTTCTTCGGATTGTTCGGATCGCAGTCACCCCAGCCGAGCGCCACCCGCGGAACGCCCATCGACGAGCCGCAGCCCAGGATGGTGAAGGTTAATGTCATGCGGCGTCTGCCAGCACGCGGGGCACTTTGCTGAACAACCGGAAAAAATTCTCCGTCGTCTGTCGCGCAATCTCGTCGGCAGAAACGCCGCGCGCATCCGCTAAAACTTTAGCCGTCTCCGCTACGTAGGCGGGTTCGTTGCGTTTTCCCCGGTATGGCAGTGGCGCGAGATAAGGCGCATCGGTCTCGACCATAATGCGGTCGGCCGGGAGCGCGGCTGCAATCTCGCGCAAGGCGTCCGAATTTTTGAAAGTCAGAATGCCCGTGAATGACACATAGTGCCCTAGGTCCACCGCCGCGAAAGCCAGATCGCGGCCACCGGTGAAACAATGCAGCACAGCCGGGAAGGCGCCCTTCCCGCTTTCCTCGCGAAGAATTCGGGCCATGTCGGCATCGCAGTCGCGCGAATGGATCACCAACGGCAAGCCGGTCTCGCGACCCGCTGCAATATGCTGCCGTAAACTTGCGGCCTGCGCGTCCCGCGGACTGTTGTTGCGAAAATAGTCGAGCCCGGCCTCCCCGATCGCCACCACCTTCGGATGCTTCGAAATCGCGATCAGTTTGGCGGCGTCAATGTCCGTCTCCTCGTGCGAGTAGTGCGGATGTGTGCCGACCGAACAGAAGACTTCGGGAAACTTTTCAGCAATTGCCAGCACCTGCGCGTGTTTCTTCACGCGCGTTGAGATGGTCACGAGGCGGCCGATGCCAGCCGCTCGTGCTCGCGCGATGATCGCGTCAAGCTCGGTCGAAAAGTCCGGGAAATCCAGGTGGCAATGACTGTCGACAAGCATGAAAGGCAACAGGAAGTTCCTTCACGGGATGAGACGGTGTGCGAGATAGTCCCCAGCCAAGCTGGGGGCAAGGGCATCGCGACGGCCCTGCTATCGAGACCTCAATACGCCTGCAACGCCAGAACCCCGCCGGGCCCGATCATCAGTCCCCATGTTTCATCGGAAGCGAGCTCGATTTCATCAGTCTGCATCGGCTTGCCCGGTAACTTGATCGAGTACTTATATTTGCCGGGCGCCAGATCAAGCACAGGCCCGTCCGGTGCCTTGGTGCCGGCACCGGCCGCAACATTGATCGTTTTGTTATTGAATGTGATCGCGGCCGCCGCGCTGTTGATGTTACCGAACATAACCTTGGCTTGGCCTGGCTTTGGCAGGATGCCGGCTTTCGCCGTCGCGTCGGGATGCCTGACTACGACGTTCACGACAGTCTCACCGTCCTTGCGGCTCAGCTTGAGTAGCGCGGGCCCTTCGGGAGAGACATATCCGAGCAAAACGTTCTCGGGGGCAACGACTGCGCCGCCGGCCTCCTCTTTCCAGTTGAGCTTGCCGAGCTCGCGACGATAAAAACCAAGTACGTCAGCAAGTTCGAGCGGTATGTTCGCCTTGAGCTCCCGACGGAACGGGGTCTTGGTGCCCTCGCTCATCGTGTGGCGCTTTGGCACCGGCAAGCCGCCGCTCTCCTCTGCCTCGAGATCTTGCGCGCTGGCTTGCACCGGAGCGCTGGCCGCTTTGGCAGATGCAACCCTCAACGCGGATCCGTCTGCGGATACATTCGTCTTGCTGCCCATGCGCATAATCGTAAACGACACGGACTTGCCGGCTTTCGCGAAATTGAGCACGACCATATTGGCATTGTTGATCACCGACGAACGCGAATCCCACCCCTGCTGTTTCATAGCGGAGCGGTAGAAATCGGCCACCACTGCGAGGCTCGAAGCACTATTGAACTCGAGCTTGCCGTCGGCGCCATCGAATGCAATGTCTTCTGCCGTATCCGGCACGGGGACCGGTGCTTTGTTTTCTGCGAGCACGCGCAACCCTGGCCCGGCAACTTTCGGCGGCGGCGCAGCCGGCGATTTACGGTCGGCTGTCACGTCGGCGGCCGCCTCGCGCATCATCTGCTGCGCCTGTTTGAGGAGCGCGTCGACCGAGTCGCCTTGGGCAGCCGGTTCAGCTTTGGCGGCGGCGGGCTTCGGAATGTGTAGCACAAGGCTTACGATCGTCAGGTCGTATTTGTGGTCGAGTTTCAGCACGGCCGGCCCTTCCGGCGCAGTGAAATTGAGGACGACCTTGTCCGGATTGAGGACGGCGCCCTGTGTTTCTTCTTTCCAATTGCGCGCCGTCAGCTCGCGGCGATAAAACGCCAGCACGGTGCTGACTTCGGCAGGGACGTTGGCTTCAATCGTGTGTTCGGTATCGCCGGGGCTACCGCCGCCGCTTTTGATCACCTTCGGTATGGGCAGACCGTAGATCTCCTGCCCAGCCTCAAGGACTTGCGGTTGCGCAAATGGCGGCACCTCGATTTCGACCGCAGTCTTGTTGTCGTCACGGCGGTGTAGCGAAAGCACGATGGGCCGTCGCGTTCCACGAATGTAATAGGCGACGGCCCCGTTCGCGATCTTCTCGTCCAGTTTGGCGTTGGGCCATTGCTTCGCGGCATCCGTTGCCGACAACGGCGACCAGCCTAAAGCTGTGAGCTCGTTTCGGTAAAACTCTACGGTCGTATCGATCGTCCCGGCGGTAATGCAGTTGAGATATGGCCGGTCCCCGTCGAACACGACGTCGGTCGCATCTGCAGGAATCGCCAGAGCGAATCTCACCCTGGTCGGTGAATACCAGACAGTGGTGACCTCGCTGGTCTGTTCGTTTTTCCCCACTTGAATTGTAAAAGACACCGACAATCCCTGCGGTCCTTTCTTGAAGGCGAGTAAAGTATTGTGGGCCTCCAACGGGGCCACGTACTGCTTCCAGCCGTCGGCGGCCAGCATCTGTTTGGTCGCCGCTATCGTATTCGCGAGCGAGCCCGCAATCGAATAAACCAATGAGTCCGAAGACGAACGGGAGGTGTCTTCCTTCGCGCCATCAAGGCGCGGCAAACGGCTGACGTCGACCAGCGCTGCGCCCGTATTGTCGCTGTTGAAAAACTCCTTCTGGAGAGTCTCGAGATAGCCAGCCGGCAATTCTTCAAACTTAACCTTGGTCCGGCCGGCGCCGGTCCGTTCCAGGACGAGTGCCGCAAGTCGCCGGTCGCCTTGCAGATAGTAGGCGTAAGCACCGCTCTTGGTCAGTTCACCGGACGTGCCACGGCCGGTTGAACCCCGTTCAGTTTTTGAGACCACAATGACCAGCCAAGCGGCCCTAGTTCCTTGCGATAGAAATCCAACATTGGCTCGATAGCCTCGCCGGAAACGAGAGTCAGCAGCGGCTTGTTCGGATCGAACTCGATGCTGGTGGCATCTTTCGCAAATGGCAGATCGTTTTTCAGCGCCACTACATTGTATTGAACGCTAGTGGCGTTGCCTTGGGCTGGCGCAACGGTGATGAACACGCCGATCGCCTGCGGTCCCTTCTTAAGCGAGAGGGTGCGCTGATCTTCATTCGTAGACACGGAGGTCGACGGAGCGACGTATTTTTGCCAGCCGTCGGAGGCCAACGCCTTGTCGACGGCATCGGCGGTCTTCGCGACCGAATCGGGCGACGTGTAGATCGTGCTCGCCGGGCTGGAAAAAACGATCTTGGCGCCGGCGACCCGCGGCAGGCGGCTGGTGTCGAGCGTGCCGTCGGATTTTTGCGATTTGGAACAGCCGGTCGCAAGCACTAAAATAGAAACGAATGCGAGCAACAGCGAGATTTGTCTCTGGCCGCGTAGCCCGCGGCAATTCAATTCGGACATTGCAGGACGCCCCCGATGGACAATGCGACCTCAATTGGTCGCATCATAAGATCAGCTGGTTCAACGTTTCACGCTGTTTCTTCTGCTTCCACATAGCGGGGAAACACCGGTGACGGTGCCGGCAATGTAACGCCCGCTTTAATCCTCGATCCTGGGCTAAGCATAGCGAAGCTCCGTTCCTCCGGCTTGATCGCCAGAAGATCGAGCATTTTGGATGCTGACGTCGGAACAAACGGCTGGGCCAGAATCGCAACTTGCCGCAGGATCTCCGCGGTCACGTAAAGCACCGTCCCCTGCCGTTTCGGATCGGTTTTCGCCAGCGCCCACGGCGCTTCGGAGGCGAAATAACGGTTGGCATCGGCTACGACCGCCCAAACACAATTGAGCACCTGATGCAGCTGTTGCGTTTTCATGTGTTCGCGCGCGGTATCGATCATCGCGTCGGCCGCTGCAAGGATGGTCTCGTCAGTCTCGCTGAACGCGCCCGGCGCCGGCAGCTTGCCGCCAAATGCCTTGCCGACCATCGACAAAGATCTCTGCGCCAGGTTGCCGAGGTCATTCGCGAGATCCGCGTTGATGCGGTTGACGATCGCCTCATGGCTGTAATTGCCGTCCTGACCAAACGGCACCTCGCGCAGAAAGAAATACCGGAACTGATCGACGCCATAGGTGTCGGCCATGGTGAACGGGTCAATCACATTGCCGACCGATTTCGACATTTTTTCTCCGCGATTGAACAGAAATCCATGCGAGAAGATGCGTTGTGGCACGTCGATGCCGGCTGACATCAGAAAGGCCGGCCAATAAACCGCATGGAAGCGCACGATGTCCTTGCCGATCACGTGCAGCGACGCTGGCCAGTAGCGCTTGAATTTTTCGCTGCCTGTATCGGGAAAGCCAACACCGGTGATGTAATTCGTGAGCGCATCCACCCACACATACATAATGTGGCCGTCGGTGCCGGGCACGCGGATGCCCCAGTCGAAAGTGGTGCGCGAGATCGACAGGTCCTGCAAGCCGCCGCGCACGAAGCTGGCGACCTCGTTCAGCCGCTCTTTCGGCAATACGTAATTCGGCCGCGCGTAGAGGTCGAGCAGCTTCTGCTGATAGGCGGAGAGCTTGAAGAAATAGCTTGCCTCCTCCACCCATTCGACCGGCGTGCCGGTCTTGGTCGAAACGCGTACTTTCTGCTCGTTTAGCTGCGTTTCATCCTCGGCGTAGTAAGCCTCGTCACGCACCGAATACCAGCCGGCATATTTGCCGAGATAAATGTCACCGTTCTGCTCCATCCGTTGCCAGATCGCTTCAGATGAGCGGTGATGGCGCTCTTCGGTGGTGTGGATGAAATCGTCGTTCGAGCAATTCATCCGCTTTACCATCGCCTCGAAGCGCGGGACGTTGCGGTCGAGCAATTGGCGCGGCGTCAGCCCCTCTTTTGCGGCGGTCTGCTGGATCTTCTGCCCGTGCTCGTCGGTGCCGGTGAGGAAATAGACGTCGTAGCCATCGAGCCGCATGAAGCGGGCGATGGCATCGGTGGCGATCGCTTCATAGGCGTGCCCGATATGCGGCGGGCCATTCGGATAAGAGATCGCTGTGGTGATGTAAAAAGGCGTCTTAGCCGGCATTTCGCGTATTCGTTCAAAGACGTGGATGGCCGGGACAGCCCGGCCATGACGAGTCCGGGACTTGGTATCAATGCGGCGCGGCCGGGGCAAGCTGGGCGCTGCGGCGGCGAATTATTCAAAATTGCGTTGAACCTTTGTCATCAAGCATCAGTCAAATGGGGTGATGACACATGACCCGCAAAGCAGCGCGTCTTTTCACCGAATGTGGCCTGCGGTTGCCGTGAGCTTCGGACTGGGCTTATCCGTCATTTGGGCCGCGGCGCTGATCTATGGCCTTCTCAGCCTGGTGCTGGACGCACTCCTGAGCCCCCTCGCCGCTCACATTTTTTCAGCGATTTTCAGCTGACGCGTTTTCCGGGCGTTCAGGGTGAACCAGTCGCGCGCCAGACTCGACTACAGTTTGAGTGCAATCGTCGGGTCCCGCCACACCCCGGCGTGTTGTATTCGGTAGCCCCGCGATATCGAGTTCGGCGGGGTTACATATTTATTTTGCGACCATGCGGCGGGTAGCCGATGGCGGTGCTTCACCCGGCGCTGCGGGCGTAATGGCGAATGTCAGCCAGGCGTTCCAGCCATCGGGCCTGTTCTGTGCGGCAAATTCGCCATAGCCCTTGAGATTCAAGTATCCCTGCCATTCCTTGCTGATGGGGAAGACGTAGCCGATCTGCGGTCCAATTCCGACCACGCGTGATTCGAAGCATCCGACGCGGTCGCCTGAGCCGCTGTCGCAGGAAAGCTGGTTGTACCAATAGCCAACAACTCCGACCTGCCACTGCTTGGTCAGGAATTGCGACGCACCCCAATCCAGATGCATGTCGACGCCATTCTGGTAGTTGGTATGTTCGTTTTCGAAGTTGTAAGTGAAGCCGAGTGTGGCGGAAAATTCGCGTCCGGTCTTCTGATCGAAGTAAGTATAGGCCCCGCCCGCGTCGATTGCGTTGTGTCCTATACCGAGATTGGCAATTGAACTTGAGTGATACACTCCCGTCGTCAGATTTCCCGTTAAGTAGGTCATGAAATTATTGACGCCAAAATTCCAGCGCAGGGAAGCCATTGGTAGCAGATCGCCAAAACCGGTAGCCGTTTGGGTGAGGCTGCGCCCAACCGTAAATCCGGGACCACCCAACCCCAAGTTGCCCGCTATTGTTGCGTCAACACTGCTCTCAATTCGTCCATAGGGTACTGCAAAGCTGATGTTGGCCTGACCGCCCAACACCGGTGTCGCAAACGTGTAGCCCGGGATCGCGAGATACAATGGCTCGGCGCTGCCGTGAACGTTAGCGCTGAGGTTTCCGTTAAAATTTACATTGATGTTGCCGACCGGCACCTGCTTCGCGAACGCCACGTTCCCGCCGGCAGAAACCTGGTTGTAATAAAAAACATTGGCCAATGAAAATCCCGGTACCTGCGGCGTCGCTGCCAGACTGCCGAAAAAGCCCGGCACCCAGAAACTCACGCCACCTTCGTCGGCGATGGCCGGTTTCGCAGCAAAGCTAGTTGCGGCAGCGAGTGCGCAGAGTGCTATTTGCTTTGCAAGTCTGGTGTGTACGACCTTTTTCACCGTCGCCTCCCCTTCAAGTCGGCAGATTAGGCTGCGGCGTCACGGAAGACATTGGGCGGCCGGCGGTATCTCCGAAAATCCGCGCAGGCGTGACAGTCGTGCCACAGCTCCGGTCATCTTGCCGTACCAGGATGCCGCAAAGCGTAGGGTTTTCTAGAACTTAGGGCGAACGCAAAAAGTTGCTCAGAAAGTAATTCGGAACGGCTCGCGCCGTCGATCAGCGATGCTGGCCCATCACAATTTCGTCAATTGATGACGAGCAGCATACGCCGCAACATGTCTTTCGGCTGCGTTTTTGCCCCTGCCGGTGCTGGAGTTAAGTCGTGTCGCTCGTTGAGATGCCAGTAATAGATCCAGTCGACACACCGAACCCGGCGCTACACACAAACATGGTCCATATCCCTGGCGGCACCTTCCGCATGGGGTCTGACAGGCATTATCCCGAAGAAGCCCCGGTCCATCGCGTCACCGTGGACGCGTTCTGGATCGATCGCACGCCCGTCACCAATGCGCAGTTCAGGGAATTCGTTCGCGAGACCGGGTATGTGACATTTGCCGAGATTCCGCCCGACCCCAGCGCACTTCCGTACATGTTGTTTGCCGGCTCGCTGGTGTTCACGCCGCCGAAACATCCGGTTGATCTGCGCGACTTGAGCCAGTGGTGGACGTTCATCGAGGGCGCTGAATGGCGACACCCGTGCGGCCCAGGCAGCAACATTGACGGCCTCGACGATCATCCTGTGGTGCACGTCGCCTATTCGGATGCGATTTCTTATGCGCGCTGGGCCGGCAAGGATTTGCCGACGGAAGCCGAGTGGGAATTCGCCGCGCGTGGCGGCCTGGATGGCGCCGACTTTGCCTGGGGCAACGAGTTCATGCCCGGCAATCGTCAGATGGCGAACACATGGCAAGGGGAATTCCCGCACCAGAAACGCAGCCGTATAGGGTTTGAGCGCACGTCGCCGGTCCGCGCCTATCCGCCGAATGGCTATGACCTCTACGACATGATCGGCAATGTCTGGGAATGGACCAGCGACTGGTATTCACCGAAACATCAGGCCGACGCACCGAAAGCGTGCTGCATTCCTGAAAATCCACGCGGCGGCCCTGAAACCGGCAGCTACGATCCGAGCCAGCCGAACATTAGGATTCCCCGCAAGGTTCTCAAAGGCGGCTCGTACTTGTGCGCGCCAAATTACTGCCGCCGCTACCGCCCCGCCGCGCGTCACGCGCAGCCGGTCGATACGTCGACCAGCCATATCGGATTCCGATGCGTCATTCGAGAAAGGAATACACAATGAATCGAACAGCAATTCTTCTGTCACTGAGTCTTCTCGCAGGTTTAACGGCTGCGCCAGCTGCAAGTGCGCAAACCGGTGCAGTATCGATCCCCGAAACGGAAGCGCGAGCCATCGCGGCTGAGGCGTACCTTTATTTCTATCCGCTTGTCACCATGGATTTGACGCGCAAGCAGCTCATCAACACCGAGCCCGGCAAGGGACTCGGCGGGCCAATGAACACGTTCGATAACATTCCCGCCTTTCCGACAGCGGACATGAGGGCCGTCGTGCGGCCCAATTTCGACACGTTGTATTCAAGCGGCTGGATCGACCTGACCCGCGGCCCGATGGTCATTTCTGCGCCCGACACGGCTGGCCGCTACTACCTCTTGCCCATGCTCGATATGTGGACCGATGTGTTTGCCTCCCCGGGCTGGCGCACGACGGGCACAAAGGCCGGCAATTTCCTGCTCGTCCCACCCAAGTGGAACGGGAAAGTGCCGGCTGGATTTACACGTATCGATGCGCCGACGCCCTATGTCTGGATCATCGGGCGCACCAAGACAGACGGCCCCGCGGACTATGACGCGGTTCATGCCGTCCAGAAGGGTTTCAAGATCACGCCACTATCCGGCTGGGGCAAGCCGCCAGTCGCCGTCAAGGCGAGTATCGACCCAAGCGTCGACACCAAGACCCCGCCGAAGACGCAGGTCGACACGATGGCGGGTGAAAGATTTTTCGCCTATGCAGCGGAACTGCTCAAGCTGCACCCTCCACACGACACCGACCAGCCGATCATTGCGCGCCTGAAGCGAATTGGTTTCGAGGCCGGCAAGAGCTTTGATGTCACCAAGCTCGATCCATCCGTAAAGAAGGCTATCGGCGATGCGCCGGGCGCCGCCCAGAAGTTGATGGCATGGAAAACGCCGACCCTGGCGCGTGTCGTGAACGGCTGGTCGATGAATACTGACACGATGGGAGTATATGGAAACTATTATCTCAAGCGCGCCATGGTCGCGCAGATGGGGCTTGGCGCAAATCTGCCCGAGGATGCGATCTATCCCCTCAATCTTGCTGATGAGGCCGGTAAGCCGCTCGATGGCGCGAACAAGTACGTCATCCACTTTGCCAAAGACGAAATTCCGCCAGCCGACGCGTTCTGGTCAATCACTCTGTACGACCCCGAAGGCTTCCAGGTTGCAAATTCGATCAACCGATTTGCGGTGAGCAGCTGGATGCCATTCAAGCGCGACGCCGACGGATCTCTGACGCTCTACTTCCAGAACGAAAGCCCCGGTAGCGATCGGGAAAGCAACTGGCTCCCAGCGCCCAAGGGGCCGTTCAATCTCACCATGCGTCTCTATGCGCCGAGGTCGGAGGCGCTGACCGGCCTATGGAATCCTCCGCCAGTCATGGCAGCCAAGGAACGAGCGAGCACAGGCGCCAACTGATCAGGCCCAACGACCGCGCGCCGCCCTCGCCGGCGGCGCGCAACAACTGCGACCCGATTTTCAATCGAGCGCGTGTCAGGAGGACATCGTGAGCACGAAGGACAATGTCAATCGACGCAGTACCCTGCGCCTCGGCGCCGCGATTGCGGTGGCGGGCAGCACCATCTGCGCCGCGACAATAGGCGCAACTCCAGCAATGGCGCAGCAGCAACAAAAGCCAAATATCGTCATCATCTGGGGCGACGACATCGGCGGCTTCAACATCAGCGCCTACAACCAGGGCGTGATGGGCTACAAGACTCCGAACATCGATCGAATCGCGAAGGAAGGCGCGCTTTTCACCGACTGGTACGGCGAGCAGAGCTGCACCGCCGGCCGGGCTTCGTTCATCACCGGCCAGTCCGGCTTGCGGACCGGCATGACCAAGGTCGGCCTCCCAGGCGCCACGCTCGGGCTTCAAAAGGAAGACCCGACCATTGCCGAAATGCTCAAGCCGCTCGGTTATGCGACTGGCCAATTCGGCAAGAACCATCTTGGCGACCGCAATGAGTTCTTGCCCACAGTGCACGGCTTCGACGAGTTCTACGGCAATCTTTACCACCTGAACGCCGAAGAAGAGCCGGAGCTGCCGGATTATCCGAAAAGCCCGGAATTCCGTGCGAAATTCGGGCCGCGCGGCGTGCTGGACTGCAAAGCCTCCAGCACTGACGACCCGACGGTCGATCCGCGCTTCGGAAAAGTCGGCAAGCAGGTTTGCAAGGATACCGGCCCGCTGACCAAGGCGCGGATGCTGACCATCGACGACGACATTGCTGACCGGGCGGTGGATTTCATCAAGCGGCAAAACACCGCCGGCAAGCCGGTATTCGTCTGGGTCAACTTTACCCATATGCACCTGCGCACGCACACCAAACCGGAAAGCATCGGCCAGTCGGGACGGTGGCAGAGCCCGTATCACGACACGATGATCGATCACGACAAGAATGTCGGCACGGTCCTTAAGGCGTTGGATGATCTGGGTATCGCGAACAATACCTTCGTCATGTACTCGACCGACAACGGCCCGCACATGAACAGCTGGCCGGATGGAGCAATGACTCCGTTCCGCAGCGAGAAAAACACCAACTGGGAAGGCGCCTATCGGGTGCCGGCCATATTCCGCTGGCCGGGCAGGATCAAGCCCGCGCAGGTGTCCAACGACATTGTCGCCCATTACGACCTGCTGCCAACGCTTGTCGCCATCGGCGGCGATCCGCAGGTGACGGACAAATTGCTCAAGGGCTACAAAGTCGGCGACATGACCTACAAGGTCCACCTCGATGGCTTCAATCTCGTGCCCTATCTCACGGGACAGGCCGACAAGAGCCCGCGCGACTCGTTCTTTTACATAAATGACGACCAACAACTGGTCGCGCTTCGCTATGACAACTGGAAAATTGTGTTCATGGAGCAGCGGGCGCCGGGAACCCTGCTCGTTTGGTCCAATCCGTTCACCAACCTGAGGTTCCCGAAAATGTTCAACCTGCGGACGGATCCATACGAGCGCGCAGACACCACCTCGAACACCTACTACGACTGGGTTATGGACCACGCCTTCCTTGGTGTGCCGGCCCAGGATTATGTGGGCCAGTTCCTGGCAACGTTCAGGGACTATCCGCAGCGGCAGAAGGGCGCCTCATTCAACCTCGATGAGATCTTTGCGAAGCTGAAAGAAGGTTCGGCGAAGTAACCGCCAGAAATGCGAACGATATGCGGCCGGCCGTACCCTGCGGCCGGCCGGATGGGCCATGTCTTTTCTCGATATTTTCGCAAGTTTACCGGCAGGCTTGAAAAGGTCATGATCGACCGGAAGTGAGTGACGGGAACCACGAAAGAGACCTGGCTATGAAAACGGTGTTCGCCATCCCGGCGCTGGCCGTGACGCTGATGGCGACTGGCGCAGCGTACGCACAATCGTCGCCGAGCAAGACCCTCCCGGTCACCGCCGATAACTTCATTCGCGCCGAGACGGATCTTTACTTTGGCCGCATCGTCAAAAACGGCGGTTTCGGCAAATTCAGTCATACGCGTGAGCCGGCGCCGCTCGACAAGCAGACCGTCATCCGCCTTAACCGCGACACGCTATATTCTTCGGCGGTGTTCGATCTCGATGCAGGCCCGGTGAAGATCACGCTGCCCAACTCGGGCAAGCGCTTCATGTCGATGATGGTGGTGAATGAGGACCACTACGTTTATGAGGTGGATTACGGCGCGGGCAACTACAACTTCACCAAGTCGGAGGTTGGTACGCGCTACGTCATGATGGCGTTGCGCACTTTGGCCGATCCGACCAATCCGCAGGATCTCAAAGCGGCTCACGCCTTACAGGATGCGGTGATCGTCAAGCAGCGCAACCCCGGCCAATTTGAGGTGCCCGACTGGGACCCGGTCACCCAGAATAAGATGCGTGACGCGCTGCTGGTGATGAATGCGTCACTGCCTGACTTGAAAAAAGCGTTTGGAAGCAGGTTTCAGGTTGACCAGGTCCGCCATCTCATCGGCACCGCCGCCGCCTGGGGTGGCAATCCCGACAAGGACGCCGTTTATCTCAACGTCACGCCGAGCAAGAACGATGGCGCCGCCATCTACAAGCTCAATGTCCCCGGGAAAGTGCCCGTCAATGCGTTCTGGTCGGTCACGGTCTACAATGCGGACGGCTTCTTCCAGAAGAACCAGTACGACGCCTATTCGCTCAACAGCATCACCGCGAAAAAGGCCACGGACGGCTCCGTCGCCGTCCAGTTCGGCGGCTGCGACGGCAAGATCCCGAATTGCTTGCCGACGCCGCCGGGTTGGAATTACATGGTACGCCTCTATCGTCCACGCGACGAAATCCTGAATGGCAAATGGAAGTTCCCGGAGGCAAAGATCGTGAACTGAATTTGCTTATGTGTTGCAGAGGCTGGGAACCATGAGAAAATTTATTCTTGCGACAATCGTGGCCGTTTGCACGGTGACTTCGGCGCACGCCCAGCCCGCCCGCGCCATCTCCGACAGGGACATCGTCGAAGCTTACGAATACATGCTCGGCCGCTGGCTGGTGCTGCGGCAGGAAAATCTCGATTTCAAGGAGGGCTTCAAGTGGAATCAGATCATCCACCGGGAGCCTGGCGGCGTCGACTGGGCGAACCCGAATCTCGACGTGGTCTATAGCGAGGCATGGATTGCCGTCGACGAGAAAAGCTGCACGCTCATCGAACTACCGGAGATCAAGGGCCGTTATTACACCGTGCAGGCGCTCAACGGCTGGGGTGAGGTCACCGCCAACATCAACGAGCGCAAATATCCCAAGCACGCGTTCGGGAAATTCGCCCTTTGCGTGAAGGATAGCAAAGTCAACCTGCCGAAAGGCACACAACGGGTCAATTTGCCCAGCAAAAAATCACGCATCCTGATGCGGGTCGAACTCGGCGCCAATCCCGCCGAGGCCATCGCGCTTCAGAAGAAAACGACAATGAAAGCCCTCGGCTCTGCGACAGTCGACGAGGCAGTTGCGAAGCTGGACTTTCCCAACAACAAGCTCCCCGGCGTCGAGGGTTTCAACAAGACCGAGGAAATCCTTGGGAGCGAGCCAGACATCAATGTCGGCATGATCGACGTCCGCGACAAGGCGCGCGCGGTCGCCAAGGCCGCCGCCGATCCGGCGCAACGCGCGCGCATCGACGAGGTCATCCGCAAGCTGGCGATTCCCTCCTTCCTCGCCGAAATTCCAAAAATGGGCAAGGTTGTGAACGGATGGGTTCGTCCGCGCGCCATCGGTAACTACCGCACCGATTATGTGATGCGAAGCATCACCAATTACGCCGGCATCTGGGCGAACAACAGCAACGAAGTCGTCTATTTCGCTGCTCAGGGTCTCGACGGCAGTCAGACCTTCACCCAGACGTATCCCAAGGACGCCCTGCCCCAAACCAAAACGCGCTACTTCTGGTCAGTCGTCGCGGTCGATGGCGTCGATTACAAGGTCATTGCTAATTCGCTCAACCGTTACCTGCTCAACAAACAGTCGCCGCTGACACTCAACAGTGACGGTTCGCTCACGCTGGTTTTCGCGCCGAAGCAGCCAGACGGCATCCCGGAATCGAACTGGCTGCCGACGCCCAACGGCAAAAAATACAACATGACCTACCGCTTCTACGGTCCGTCAAAAGACCTCACGGACGATAAATACTACCCGCCGCCGCTCATACGGATCAGTGAAACACAGGCGGAGAAATTCATCCGGAGCTTGAAGAAGCCCAGGAAGGAGTGACACCGTCGGCGCGAAAGAGCGCCGGTGGATAGCGTCTACGATCCTTCAGTAAGCGAAGCGGCCGAGGTCAAAGGCGCGATCTAAAGCGAAAATAAGCACCAGAAATCCTGCCGCCACAGCAATCAGGACGACAGCTCCGGCATAGTGTGCCTTCACTATCTCGTTCCGTTTCGACTCCAGACTCTTCCGGACTTCACGAAAGTCTCTGTTCGCCATCGGTAAGCCGTCATCGAGTCATTGCTAGACCCCGCGGCAGTCGACGACTAACGAAAAAATATGATGCTCTTATCTGGCCGGCTGATGGTGTCAGCCAGGTGCGCTATTGCCGTTGGCGCACCCCGTCCCTAGAACGTTGCTATGAATCGGCCCGTTGATTCTCGCGCAGCGGCACGCATGATCGTGGCGACTTCGGCCGTTCTGGCGACTCTCGCCCTGCTCTTTCCCCCAGCCGTCGCCGCCGCCCCCATGCGGTGCAGCGGCGAGCAGACCGCGTGCGTCACGGGCTGCAAGAAGAACCCGGATCGATCGACGCTCTCGATTTGCATCACCAATTGCGGCCTGCGCCAATCGGTGTGCATGAAAACGGGCTGCTGGGACAGCGGCATGCAGAAATACTGCGGCCTTTTGAAACAATAGCGGCGCAAGACCACCGGCATAGCGCTGAAAAACCCGGCCTTCCGGGCTGAAAGTGCGTGACCCTGCCCTGAAACGGCCAACGGTCTTTACGAATTGCTAAACCCGCATCGCGTACACTCTGAATGAAAGTTAACCAGTAAAAATTGCCATTCCGTGGCCAACCAGAACGGTTCTCCAGGGTCTATGGGTGCTCCACTCGAACTCATCCACGAGCTCGACAGCTCGATTGCGCACAGCACGGACCAGCGCCGCTCGGCCATGCTGCGCCACCTCACCGATCTGTTTCTGGTCGGCTCCGACCAATATTCTGAGGATGAAATCGACCTTATCGACGATGTGTTCGTGCGGCTGGTCGGGACCATCGAACAGTCGTCGCGCGCGTTGCTTTCAATCCGGCTTGGGCCGGTGCCGGTCGCCCCGCCCAAGATCTTGCGGGCGCTGGCCTGCGACGATGCGATCGAGGTTGCCTCTCCGGTTCTCACCCAGGCCGCAAGGCTCGACACCGCGACTTTGATTGAATGCGCGCGCACCAAGAACCAGGAGCACCTGCTTGCCATTTCGCGCCGCAAGACACTTCCGGAGGAATTGACTGACGTCCTGGTCGAGCGCGGCGATCAGCAGGTCGTATTGAGCACAGCAAAGAATGCTGGCGCCAGGTTCTCGGGCAAGGGTTTTGAGATACTCGTCTACCGCTCGCGGGGCGACAATGCGCTCACGTCCTGCGTGGGCCTGCGATCGGACCTGCCGCCGCAACTATTAGAACAGCTGCTCGCGGCGGCATCGGAGAAAGTCCGCACCGCGCTTGTGGCCGAACGCGAGTATGCGAAGGCAGAGATCGAGCGGGTGGTTGGCGAAGTCGCCGACCGGATCCAGACGGAGGTGTTGAACCAACCGCTTAGCTACGCAACGGCGCAGATACTGGTGGAATCGATGCACCAGGCCGGCCTGCTCACGGCGGGTAAATTGCAGGAATTTGCCTCGACCGGCCGCTTCGAGGAGATGGTTGCGGCGCTATCATTGATGTCAAACGTGCCGACGGCGGTAATTGAGCAGCACATGCGCGACACGCGCGCGGAATCGTTGCTGGTCCTGGCCAAGGCGATCGGGCTGTCGTGGGAAACCACCCGCAGCATCATGATGCTCGCTGCGAAGCGATACCGTCGTTCGGCAAACGGGGTCGACCAGGCCATGGCTGCGTTCCATCGCCTGCGTCAAACGACGGCCCAACAGATCCTCGATTTCCATCGCATGCCGACGGCACGCGCCGCGCGCAGGCACTAGGAACGCCGCAAAGCCTTCAGGACAGGATGTTGAGAAGCGATGCGCTCATCTGCGCATCGGCGCGGATCACCTGTGCATTGGCCGCGTACGAAATGCGTGCAATCATGAGCTGCACGAATTCATTGGCCAGATCGACATTCGGGCTCGCCACCATGCCATTGCTGTTGGCGAAAGGCGCTGTCGGATCAAACGATGAGATGGTCGGTGGCGTAACCGCGGTGACAGTCGCGCTGGTTCCTCCGCCGACAAGATCGGTCTGATTGACTTGAAAAGGCGTATAGGCGACCGGGAAGCTCTCCGGACTGGTCGCATCAGGAAGTGGGCCATCCGAAAGCGAATTGGCGATGTTGCTCGCCGCCACCTGCAAACGCAGGCTGGCGACGTTCAGCCCTGAAACGGCTATCGTGCTCGCAATACTCATAGCCTGTCGTGATAGCCATCGTTCCGGAACGCACGGTTCCGGAATTCTGTAAAATTTGACAGATTGGACATGCGTGGGCAGCCAGCGTGGGCAAACGCATTTGTCGTGCCTTGCGGTCCGATCGTGGTAAATTCGTATCAACCAAAATCAACGCCGGGAGGACGTCGCCATGGCCACCAGCCTCAAACGGGTGAAAGTTGCGCCCAAAGGCATGGGTCTCAATGATTTTGTCGCAATGCAGGAAGGCTATTTTGCTGCCGAAGGGCTCGACGTCGAATTCGACTGGAAGACATTCCGCGGGACGCAATCGAGTTGGAAGGGTCTGGATTACTTCCAGCGGCCGCAGGACCGTCCCTACACGGAAGACAAGCAGGATGTCGTCCAGGGCGCTTGTGTCTGGGGCACAATCTGCAACGCCAGCGCCGGCATGGGCCGCGTCGTCACCGAGGGTTACGGCGATTCACCATGGGCAATCTTCGTGCGGCCGGACTCGAAGATCCGCAGCCCGGAGGATTTGAAAGACATACCAATTTCGGTCGGCATGCGTGCCGGAAGTCACTTCAATGTGCCCTACCGGCTGGAAAGATATCTGCCGCTCGAACACATCAAGACCGTCAACACCGGGGGCTTTGGCGCGCGGTTAAAAGCTTTGCTCGACGGCGAGGTTGAAGCCGCGAGCCTGTTGCCTCCGCAGATCGCGATGGCCGAGCAATTGGGCTTGCGCAAAATTATCGAGGATCGGTTCAAGACGTTGTGGTGGGTGCCGGACAGTGCGACACCGGAGGTCGTGCACGGTTACATGCGCCCACTCAACCGGGCCGAACAGGCGTTGGAAGCAGACCTGCCGAAATACCTGCCGTTGTGGAAGCTCGCAGTCCCAGCAGAATTCGAGAATTTCCACGCTTGGGATTTCAGCAAGTTCGGGCGCGGCGAACGTTTCGTCAATAAGCCGCTGCCGCGCGCCGAGTTCGACGAAGTCTTCTCGCAGGTCGAGCGCTGGGGTCTTGATCAATATCTAAAAGACCGCAGCCCGGAGACGCTGTCTTTTCCGGTTTGAGAGTGAAAGCGCGCGGCCCACACCGCGCTTTTCTCGCTCAGCTTTTCATCGGCGGGTAGTCGCGCGAGAACACGGGTTCAGCCAGGAACTTCGCAGGGTCCATGGTCCAGAACTGGCTCACCTTTGGATAGGTCTTGATGGTCTTGTTGACCATCTTGCCATCCTGCTTCTCGGCCCGGCGCACATAGACGTCGACGATGGCATTGCCATAGCTGTCGAAACTCAATGGCCCGCGCGGCGTGTCCGCGAGCGTGACCGCGCGTACCGCCTTGACCAGCTGGTCGGCGTTGTCGGATTTGCCGTCGGTCTTTGCCAATGCGGCCTCGATCACCTGGCCATTGGCATAAAAACATGCGGCGTAATGGCCAATGCGCACATCGTCGCCGTAGTTTTTCTTCATCGCGGCAATGAAGCGCTTGTTGGCTTCGTTCGGGCGGTCGAGCGAATAAGGATTGGTGTTGATC
>DAHUXA010000003.1 GCA_027307405.1 Hyphomicrobiales bacterium
ATTTCGTAGTGCGCCGGCACTGTGCTACCCGATGGTTAATCGTCGCGTCCCAGAATAGTCCCCATGAAGACCGTCACTTGCATCGAAGACCTGCGCGAACTCGCCCGCCGCAAGGTCCCGAAAGCTTTCTTCGATTACGCCGACAGTGGCTCCTACAGCGAGGAGACTCTGCGCGCAAACCGCGCCGATCTCGAAACGATCAAGTTGCGCCAACGGGTGATGGTCGACGTGTCGGAGCGAAGCCTCGCCACCACCATCGTCGGGCAGAAAATGAACGCGCCGTTCGCGCTGGCGCCGATCGGGCTTTGCGGCATGCAGCATGGCGACGGTGAAATTCTGTCGGCGCAGGCAGCAAACGATGCCGGCATTCCCTTTATCCTTTCCACCATGTCGATCTGTTCGATCGAACAAGTGGCTGAGGCGACCGGCAGGCCGTTTTGGTTTCAGCTTTATGTGATCCGCGACCGAGGTTTTTCGCAGGATATTCTCGCTCGAGCCGTGGCAGCCAAATGCAATGCGTTAGTACTCACCGTCGATTTGCAAGTGCTCGGCCAACGCCACCGTGACATCAGGAATGGCATGACGGTGCCGCCGGAAATCCGCCTTAAGAACGTCCTCGACATTGCCAGCAAGCCGGCTTGGGCATTCAGCATCCTGAGGAGCAAGAGCAAGAACTTCGGCAATCTTGCCGGCCACGTGAAAGGCATGGAAGACGTGACGTCGCTGGCCCAATGGACCAACAGCCAGTTCGATCCAGCCTTGAATTGGAAAGACGTTGAATGGATCAAGAAACACTGGCCGGGCAAGTTGATCATCAAAGGCATTCTGGACGTCGAAGACGCGAAGACCGCAGTCAAGCTCGGCGCCGATGCCGTCGTCGTATCGAACCATGGCGGGCGTCAGCTTGATGGCGCGCCATCGTCGATATCGGCGTTGCCTGCGATTGCGCAGGCGGTCGGTTCCGATACCGAGGTGCTGTTCGATGGCGGCATCCGCACCGGCGCCGATATGCTGCGCGCGCTGGCGCTGGGCGCGCGAGCCTGTCTGATCGGCCGCGCCTATGTTTACGGACTCGGTGCAGGCGGTCGCGCCGGCGTCAGCAAGGCAATCGAAATCCTCCAGAATGAGCTTAGTGTCGCCATGGCACTCACCGGCACCACGCGAGTGGCCGACATCGGTCCACAGGTGCTTGTTGGCGGCAAGCCGAAGAAGGCCGCGCGTAAACGGAAAGCCTGACGTTCAGTCTTCCTTCAATCCGTAAGCCAACGCGTTGCCTGTGGCGCCGTAGTATTTAAATGGCAGGAACTTGCCAGTCATGCCGATCTTGACGCGGTCGCCTTTCGGGTCGGGCTGACGGTCGATCGTCATATCGAAGTCGATCGCTGACATGATGCCGTCGCCGAATTCCTCTTCGATCAGCGCTTTCCACGCCGGACCGTTGACCATCACCAGTTCGTAGAAGCGATAGATCAATGGATCCGTCGGCGGCATCGGCGTGCCGGTGCCGCGCATCGGAACTTCGTTAAGCAAGGCCTGCTCGCTCTTCGTGAGACCGAATAATTTGGCCGCGGCGGCGGCCATCGGCTTGGTCATCTTCTGCTGGCCGAGGATGCCGCCGGTGATCATCACCGGCGACATGCCGCCAATCTCGGCGCATATATATTTCCAGCTCCAACCTTTTTCGCGTTTGATGTCGAGAAGTTTCTCCGTGAGATCGGCACGCGTCATGATCAACTCCTTGTTTGCGTCCCCGCCTGAAGCTGCATTTAAGCAATTTCTACGCCAATCTTTTGCCGAAATGAATCTCCTATGGGCTCTAATGGCACTACACCCTAATAACTAACGAGAAAGAGGCACGTCATGCGCACCGAGCGGCTCGAATTCGCGAACGCGAAAGGCGAGAAATTGTCGGCCCTGATCGACCTCCCGCTTGGCAAGCCGGCTGCCTTCGCGCTGTTCGCGCACTGCTTCACCTGCGGTAAGGATAACCTTGCGGCCAAGCGCATCTCCGAGCGCCTGGCCATGTGTGGCATTGGCGTAATGCGCTGCGATTTCACCGGGCTAGGCATGAGCGAAGGCAAGTTCGCCGATACGCATTTCTCTTCGAACGTCGAGGATTTGGTCGCTGCCGCCGATCATCTGCGGAAAACCCATGGGCCGCCCGCGATCCTTATTGGCCATAGCCTCGGCGGCGCTGCTGCGCTCGTTGCCGCACATCGAATCCCCGACTCGCGCGCGGTCGTCAGTATTGCCGCGCCCAGCGATCCGGCGCATGTCACCGGTCTGTTCAGGGAGCACATCGATAAAATCCGCGAACAGGGCGAGGTCGAAGTGCAGCTCGCCGGGCGACCTTTCCGCATCAAGCGTGAATTCCTCGATGACGTCGCGGAGCAACACATCGAAGCTTCTCTCGCCGATCTTCGCAAAGCACTCCTGGTATTCCACTCCCCCACCGACGACATCGTGGGCATCGAGAATGCCTCGCGCATTTTCACGGCTGCCAAGCATCCCAAGAGCTTTGTGTCACTCGCCGGCGCGGATCATTTGTTGAGCAAGAAAGGCGATGCCGTCTACGTGGCCAATGTGATCGCAGCCTGGGCCGAACGCTATCTGGAGCAGCCGGTTGAATGCAGTGACGAGCAGATTGAAGTCGGCACCGTTCTTGTACGCGAAACCGGCAACGGAAAATTCCAGCAGGAGATCATGAGTGGACCCCACCGATTTCTTGCCGACGAACCAGTGAAGGTAGGTGGGCTCGACTCCGGCCCCGGCCCTTACGATCTACTGCTCGCGGGTCTCGGTGCCTGCACGTCGATGACGCTGCGGCTCTACGCCGGGAACAAGCGCTTGCCGCTCGAGCGCGTGTCGGTGCGGCTCACCCATAACAGGATACACGCGGAGGATTGCCTCAACTGCGAGACCAAGGAAGGCCTGATCGATCGCATTGACCGCAACATCACGCTGGAAGGCGCACTCAGTGCCGATGAGCGCAAGCGGCTCCTGGAGATTGCCAACAAGTGTCCGGTGCACCGCACACTGGAATCGGATATTGAGATCCGCACCTTTGAGCGGCCAGCTTGAATTCCTTTGCGAGCCTGAATAGTTATATTTTCGTTTCGCCATGCAGGACGCCGCGCACGCGCTGACACAACAGTTCCTCGCCTGGATCGCGGAGGCACCGCGCAGTTATGCCGACGCAGAGGCCTGGCGGAGGAGTTGTCCGCATTTATCGGTCTGGGAAGACGCCATCGCCAACGAGCTGATCAAGTTTGAACACGGCAGCAGCATGAAAGAGTCGCGAATCCTGCTGACCTCGCGCGGGCGCAAACTCCTCAACGGAAATTGATCGGCCTTCGAGCGACAATCCGGAAATTAAGGCTGTGGTGAGGGGTTTGGCACATCATTTGTATGTGCGGGACTCGTTATGAATAAACCCGCGGATCCCCGACTCGTCTGGGTAGCTACCGTCCTGGCGGTGGCTGTGTGCATTCTCTACGTCGCGCACATCTAGGCTTGGGGTCCCCTCGTCTCCCCTGACCCCATTCCCTTGCGGCTTGACGTCTCCTTTGCGCTTGGCCACACTAGAACAAACCATGAACATAAATCACCCCATGGGTTTTGATAACATCGCATCTTCAATGGCTTATGAATGATCGAGCAGCTTCGCCAACGTCTTCTGGCTCTGCAAACGGCACCCAGGATCGCGGCCGGTCCTGGGGTCCTGCCCCTCGGCATTCCCGTCATCGATAGAGTGCTTGGCGGCGGCCTCATACGCGGCGCACTGCACGAAATTGCGGCACCGGGGGAGGCTCATCTCGCCGCAGCAGCCGGATTTGCTTTGGGGTTGGCGACGCTTGCAGTTCCCTCGCCCCGCTTGTTCTGGATCGTCGAGGACATGGCGCTCGCCGAAAGCGGCGTCCTGCATGGCGCCGGCCTCGACGCCCTGGGCCTCGCGCCTGAACGACTGGTGATGGTTTCCGTCGCGCATCGCCGCGACTTGCTCTGGGCGATGGAAGAGGCATTGCGCTGCCGCGCTGTCGACGCGGTGATTGGGGAAATGCGCATCGGAGGTATCGAGAGTGTCGTAGTGAGACGGCTCTCGCTTGCGGCAGCGGATGGTGGCGCCTTGGCGTTGCTGCTGCGTGCCGCACCATCGAGTGATGCCTCCACCGCCGCCACGCGCTGGATCGTTGGCACCGCACCTTCTGTGGCCACGCATGGTCCCGGTGCGCCGCGCTTTGCCGCACAACTTATCCGCAACCGCCGCGGCCCGGCCGGATCATGGATTCTTGAATGGAGTGACAGCGATGAGCGATTCATCCTCGCAACGCACGCTCAGCCTGTGGCTGCGCCGGCTCTCGACCGACCGTATCGCCAGGTCGCATAAGCGATCCGCGCCACTGGTCATCACCGGTAAGCGCGGCAATGCCGAAGTCCTGACTGCCGTCGATGACGCGGCAGAGCAGCTTGGTCTCTCGCCCGGCCTCGCGTTGGCGCAAGCGCGTGCCATGCATCCCGGCATCGATGCCGCAGACGAAAACGCCGAAGCAGATATTGCCTTGCTCGAGTCAATTGCCGACTGGTGTTTGCGTTACACACCGTTGGTAGCCTGCGACGCGCCCGATAGCCTGCTGCTCGACATCAGCGGCTGCGCGCATCTTTACGGCGGCGAACATAAACTGGTCGCCGATCTCGCCGCGCGCCTGGAAAACGCCGGCTTTGCCTATTCGCTTGCTATTGCCGGCACTATTGGCGGCGCCTGGGCTGCCGCGCATTATGGAGAACCGGCAAGTTACGCTTGCGGCGAAGAACGCGCACTGCTCGCACCATTGCCACTGTCCGCGCTGCGGCTTCCGCCTGCGACGGTCGCCGGCCTTGACCGTGTCGGCTTGAAGTGCATCGGCGATATTGTCGATTTGCCGCGTGCGCCGCTCACTGCGCGCTTCGGTTCCGAAGTGCTGCGTCAGCTCGACCGCGCACTGGGGCACGAACATGAACCGCTGACACCGCGTTTGCCAGTTGCGCCTTATGTTGCCGAGCAACGCTTTTTCGAACCGATCGCACGCGAGGAGGACGTGTTGGCGATTACGGGACGGTTGGCGCGGCGGCTACAATTCACGCTGGAACGGCGCGGCGACGGCGCCCGCCGTATCGAGCTGGCCTTGTTCCGCACCGATGGCGTCGTACGCCGCATCGTTGCCGGCACCTCGCGGGCGCTGCGCGATCCGGACGAGATCCGCGCGTTATTTGTCGAACGCCTCACGGCGCTCGCCGATGCACTCGATCCAGGCTTTGGTTTCGATATGGCGCGGCTCTCAGTCATTGTCGCCGAGCCCTGCCCGGCCCAACAGATCGGCATCCGGGGCGGTGAGAACGCGGCTGAGTTTTGCCGCCTGGTCGATCGTTTGAGCGCACGATTGGGCGCACGCCGCGTGTGTCAGTTAGACGCGCAGGACAGCCACATTCCGGAACTAGCTGAGGTTGCTCTCCCTGCACAGACCATCAACGGCGATACCGGCTGGGATGCGTTCCGCCGTTATCGCAGAGAGACAGAGCTTTCGCCGCGTCCGCTGCGGCTGCTGACGCGACCAGAGCCAATTGAGGCGATAGCGGAAGTGCCGGATGGCCCGCCCTTGCGCTTCCGATGGCGGCGCGCATTGCATGAGGTGATCGCAGCCGAAGGCCCTGAACGCATCGAGGGCTCCTGGTGGAGCGAACACGGCGGACCAGCCCGGGATTACTTCCGCGTGGAGGATAAAAGCGGCCTGCGTTTCTGGTTGTTCCGCGCCGGGCTCTATCGCGATCTCGCGCAAGGAGCAGTGGCCCCGACGTGGTTCCTGCATGGGACATTCGCGTGACTTTTCCTTCCCGCTCCCCTTGTGGGAGAGGTGCCGAGTGCGGAGCGATAGCGAACGTGAACGTTAAGAGGGCCTGCGTGCGCATATGCGTTATCTCGAATTCGCCGTCGCCTCGAATTTCTCTTTCCTGCGGGGAGCCTCGCACCCGGAAGAGCTGATGGTGCAGGCGGCCCATGTCGGGCTTGCCGGGATCGGGCTGTGCGATCTCAATTCTGTCGCCGGCGTGGTGCGCGCGCATCTGGCCAAGCGGGAACAGAATCTGTCGCTGCGCTATCATCCGGGCGTGCGGCTGGTGTTCGCCGACGGCACACCTGACGTGCTCGCTTATCCGCGCGACCGCGCAGGCTGGGGTCGGCTCTGTCGCCTGCTCACTGTGGGAAATCTCCGCGCCGAAAAAGGCGACTGCATTCTCCGGCTCGACGATCTGCTGGCGCACATCTTCGGGCTTGAATTGATAGCCATGGGCGGCCATGGACCGTCGCTGGCTCGCCTGCGCGAGGCTGCACCTCGTCGCGTACGACTCGCCGCTTCCATGCTTTATCGCGGGCGCGACCGCGCACGGCTTACGCGCATGCAAGAGTTCGCGCGTGCAGCTTGCGTGCCGCTGATCGCCGTCAACGATGTGCTCTATCACCATCCCGACCGGCGCCCCCTCGCCGACGTACTCACCTGCATTCGCGAGAAAACCACCATCGACCTCGCCGGACGTAAACTCGCTGCGAATGCCGAACGATATCTGAAACCCCCGCTGGAAATGGCACGGTTGTTCCGCAACGCGCCGGAGGTGATCGAAGAAACAACGGTGCTCAGCGATGCGCTTTCCTTTTCGCTCGACGAGCTGCGTTACGAATATCCCGACGAACAGGTGAAAGGTTTCAGCAACGCACAGGATGCGCTGGTGCAGCTCACCTACGAGGGCGCCGTCCGCCGTTATCCGCAAGGGCTTCCCGACAAGGTGCGCGCCAATCTTGAGCACGAACTCAAGTTGATCGCGCAATTGCAATACGCGCCCTATTTCCTCACCGTCTACGACATCGTGAGCTTTGCGCGCTCACAAAACATTCTCTGCCAGGGGCGCGGTTCGGCCGCCAATTCCGCGGTTTGTTACTGCCTCGGTGTCACTGAGGTCGATGCCGACCGCGCCGATCTGCTGTTCGAGCGCTTCATCTCACCCGAGCGGCGTGAACCGCCCGATATCGACGTCGATTTCGAGCACGAGCGGCGCGAAGAGGTCATTCAGTATATCTACCGCAAATACGGGCGCGAACGCGCAGGCATCGCTGCCACGGTAATTTCCTATCGCGGCCGTTCAGCGATCCGCGAGGTCGGCAAGGCTTTTGGCTTAAGCGAGGACACCATCGGCGCGCTGTCATCCTCGATCTGGGGTGGCGGTGGCAGTGCGGTGTCGAAAGATGCGGTCACCCGCACCGGCCTCGATCCCCAAAGCCGGCGTATGCGCCAGGTCCTTGCGCTCGCGCAAGAGATCAACGGTTTCCCGCGCCATCTCTCCCAGCATGTCGGTGGTTTCGTCATCACCCGTAGCCGGCTCGACGAAGTAATGCCAATCGGCAATGCGGCGATGGATGATCGCACCTTCGTCGAATGGGACAAGGACGATCTCGACGCACTGGGCATTCTGAAAATCGACGTGCTCGGTCTTGGCATGCTGTCCTGTATTCGTAAGGCACTCGATTTGGTGGAGAGGCATTACGGCGAGCAGCAAACGCTTGCCACCATTCCGCCTGAAGACCCCGCCGTGTATCGCATGCTGTGCCGTGCGGATTCACTCGGCGTATTCCAGGTGGAAAGCCGCGCCCAGATGACCATGCTGCCGCGCCTGAAGCCGGACAATTTCTACGACCTGGTAATCGAGGTAGCGATCGTGCGGCCGGGTCCGATCCAGGGCGACATGGTGCATCCATATTTGCGCCGCCGGCGGGGGCAAGAGGCGGTCACTTATCCATCGAAAGAACTGGAAGCGGTGCTGTCGAAGACTCTGGGCGTGCCGCTGTTCCAGGAGCAGGCGATGAAGATCGCCATCGTCGCCGCCGGCTTCACACCTTCGGAAGCCGACCGGCTGCGGCGCGCCATGGCGACATTCAAACGTGTCGGCACCATCGGTACTTTCCAGCGCAAGATGATCGACGGCATGTTGGCCAACGGCTACGCTCGCGACTTTGCCGAACGCTGTTTCCAGCAGATCGAGGGTTTCGGCGAATACGGCTTTCCGGAAAGCCACGCGGCGAGCTTCGCGCTTCTGGTCTATGCCTCGGCCTGGCTGAAATGCCGTTATCCGGATGCTTTTGCTGCTGCGCTCTTGAATGCACAGCCGATGGGTTTCTACGCACCGGCGCAGATCGTGCGCGACGCGCGCGAGCACGGCGTCGAGGTGCGGCCGCCCGACATCAATCATTCGCTCTGGGATTCGACGCTCGAATCGGGCCCACATGCAGCGGAGCGCCTGCACGAACTGCATCGCGACATGCGTGATGACATACGGACAGCTCATGCAGTGCGTCTCGGTCTGCGCGAGATCAAAGGACTGAGCGAGAAGGATGCCAAGCTGGTCATGGAAAAACGCGGCGTTGCTTACGACTCCGTGCGTGATTTATGGCTGCGCAGCGGACTTTCTCCACACGTGCTGGAACGGTTGGCAGATGCCGACGCCTTCGGCTCGCTCGGTCTTACTCGCCGCGAAGCGCTATGGGCAGCCAAGGCACTTGGCCGGGTCGGCGATCGCGATGACGATCTGCCGCTGTTTGCCACCGATGGCGGCGTCGTGCCGGTCTACATCATCTCGCGCGAGCCCGACGTGCGCCTGCCGCCGATGCCGATCGGCGAGGAAGTCATTAACGACTACCGTTTCCTGCATCTGTCGTTGCGCGCGCATCCGGCGCAATTCCTGCGCTCTGACCTTAGCGCTCGAGGCATCAAGCAAAACGATACGCTTCGCCGTACAGCCTCCGGCGCCCGCACACGTATTTCAGGCCTGGTCACTTGCCGGCAGCGGCCCGGCTCGGCCAACGGGGTCGTGTTCATGACCATCGAAGACGAAACCGCGATCGCCAATGTGATCGTATGGCCGAAAATATTCGAGCGTCTGCGACCCGTGGTCTTGGGCGCGCGCTATGTCGCGGTGACCGGCCGTGTACAGGAGGAAAGCGGCGTCATCCACGTCGTTGCCGAGCAACTCGAGGATCTTACGCCCTTTCTGGCCCAGCTGGCCGACCACGGCGCCGAGATCGACGGTCTGGCACGCTGCGACGAGGTGCGCCGGCCGATTGAGGACCAACGTGAAGCGCGCCTTGCCGGCAGCCGCCACAGCCGTCTCGTCCGGCTCATGCGGGAAATGCCGGAGCTCGCCGGCGACCTAGATGTTTCCGCGCACGGCTCGGCACATGCGCCGACGCGGCGAGCACGCGTTTAATTGAACAAGCTTCTGCGCCTACATCGGCGGCGCAACTCCACGGCCAACATTGACGCGCACCGTCATCAGGGTGCCGTCAGCCTGACGGGTCGCCGCTGGAATATAAATTCTCGCGCCTGCTTTCAATTCTTCCTTGCTGCCAGGCAAATAGGTCACGATCACGGTCTCGGGGGTCACGTCGATTGTCTTGGAGCCGTCCTTGTAGTTGAGCGTCAGCGTCGTGCCGCCCTCGTTTGCAACAGTTCCGTTCACCTTGCTTTTGCCCACGCTATTGACTGTGCCATTCGTCATCGTGCTACGCGGCTTGTAATCGTAGGGCCTATCGCCGTCGCCGGTGCCACGCATTTCTTCTGGAAAAATATGAACCTCGACGGCTTTCCAACTGCCATCCGGCTGCGGCATTGCGGTCGATCCGACAAAAGAATTCGGCTTGATGTCGGCGAGTGAAGCCTTCACTAAAGCTATAACCTTGCCGTCGTCAGCCAGCTTCACCTTCAGCGTGTCGCCCTCGCGCGATTTGACGATCATCATGGCGCCATCGACCTGCTCGATGGTACCGCGAACGCGTACCGGTTTGTCCTGCGCGCACACCGGGGCAGAGGTCAACGCTGCCACACAGACTGCGCCAACTATCGTCAATACTTTCACGATGGTTCTCCGTTAAATGACTGCGCCGCCATCAACCGGCGGCGCAGGAACACTGCGCATGCTGAACGTTCATCACATCGCCGGCGTAAGGCTGCGGCCAACATAAAGTGTCTTGGCCAACACCGAGCCATCCGGCTGCTTGTCCGACGCCATAATGATGATCTGAGCGCCCGGCTTGAGTTCATCCTTGCTGCCCGGTGCCACCGCAGTGATCATGGTTGCCGGCGTGATGATGATTTTTTTCTCGCCGTCCTTGTATTTTACCATCAGTGCCTGGCCGTTCTTTTCGGCTACGCTGCTCTCCACATAGGCGTTGGTCATCGTACTGCCGGGTTTCGCATCCCATGGTCCGTGCCGGTCGGGCACAACGCCGCGCTGCGCCGGAAGGAAGATGTGGACTGAAAAAGCCTCGACGCTGCCGTCCGCCTGAGGCATCCCCGCAACGCCGATGTAACTGTCGTTCTTGATATCGGCGAGCGACGCCTTGACCAGCGCGGCCACCCGCGCATCGTCAGCAACCTTCACATTGAGCGTGGCGCCGTCGCGCGTTTTGAGCGCGAGCATGCCGCCATCGGCCTTTTCGATCTGTCCGCGGATACGGGTCGGCTGTTGCGCCAAAGCAGCGTTTGCGAAAAGCAACGCAATGGCAACGGCGCCAAGCGTCCAACGCGTCATATTCGGCTTGTACATCATGAATCTCCTCCCAATCTGGTTCTTCAAGGCCAGCCTCAATCAGGCGGATAACCCCAATTCAACCTTCTTATTCCTCACTTTTTCTTGAGCAGATCGGCTTCGACCAGTGCGCGCAGTTCCGCGGTTACCTCCGGACGGATACCGAACCACAGTTGGAAGCCACGCACTGCCTGATGCAGCAACATGCCAAGCCCGTCGGCTGTCCGGAGCCCCCGTGCGCGCGCCGAGGCGAGCAGCCCGGTCACCAAGGGGTCATAGACCAGGTCCGCGACCACCATCGAAGGAAGGGCGCGTAAATTGAATTCAAGCGGCGGCTGCCCGACCATGCCAAGCGTGGTGGTGTTGACCAAAAGCCCGGCGCCGCCGAGCAACCCCGTGGTTTCATCCCAACGGGCGACCTGCACGCGCGTGCCAAATTTTTTCTGCAGCGCTTTCGCGCGCGCCTCAGTGCGATTGATCACATAGACTCGGCTGACTTCGCGTGCGAGCAGCGCGTATATCACCGCGCGTGCGCCGCCGCCGGCTCCGAGCACCACAGCGGTCGACAGGCCCCGATCCCAACCGGGCGTCGTCGCATCGAGATTGGCCAGGAATCCCTCGACATCCGTATTGGTCGAACGCAGCTTGCCGTCGGCGTACCAAAGCGCGTTGGCAGCACCGACCGCACGCGCGCGATCGTCAGGCTCCGACAATTTGAGCACGGCTTCTTTATGCGGCACCGTGATGTTGGCGCCGATATAACCATTGGCACGCAGATTCTTGATGAAATCAGCGAATTTCTCAGGCGGCACCGCTTCACGCCGGTACTCGGCATCGAGCTTGTGCTGCTTGATCCAGTAGTTGTGGATTAACGGCGAGCGCGAATGACCGGCGGGCCAGGCAATGACGCAGACAGCTTTATGTTCTTTACTCATTACTCCGCTACACTATCTTGCGCCGACGATCGATGCATCTAATCCGCGCGGCGCGGCCCGTCAACGCTGGCGGCCCTGCCATTTACATTATTCCCTCAATTACTGCCTCCCCTTGCGGGATGAGAAAATGCCGCTCGAAATGAGACCTTCATGAAATCGATTTTTCTCGACTGCAACGACCAACTGGCGCCTGTGTGGGCACGGGTCGCGCGACCAGACGATCCTCCAATCGACGTCAACCGTAAGGCATTCGCACGCGACGAGTTGCCGCGCATTATCCGCGGTTACGACATCGCGATTGATGACCACTCCTACATGCCGACGCCTCTGGTGGCGCAATGTCCCGAACTCAAGCACATCGTTTTCCTGGGTACTGGGCCGGCAAGCTACATGAATGTCGACGAACTGAACGCGCGCGGCATCAGGGTACATATTATCAAAGGTTACGGCGATACCGCAGTGGCCGAACATAGTATCGCACTGCTGTGGGCCTGCGCGCGCGATATCGCGCGCATGGATCGTGAAGTGCGCAGCGGCGTGTGGACGCCGCATGAAGGCGTGCAGCTTCTTGGCAAGACGCTAGGCGTGATCGGTCTTGGCGGCATTGGTCGCGAAGTCGCGCGCATCGGCAAAGGCATGGGCATGACCGTAATCGGGTGGAACCGGACCAAGCATGCCGGAATCGACATCCCGCTGGTGGACATCGACACGCTGCTCGCTCGTGCGGATATGATATCGATGAATTTGACGCTCGGCGATGAAACGCGCGGCTTTCTCTCTGCGGAGCGAATTGCGCGCATGAAGAAAGGCGTCATCTACATCAATACAGCGCGCGGGGCACTGGCCGACGAGGCCGCGCTGATTGCGGCCCTCAAAAGCGGGCACATTCGCCACGCGGGGCTTGATGTCTTCCACAACGAACCACTACCGCCAGATCATCCGCTCGCCAAACTCGACAACGTGACTCTATCAGCGCACGCAGCGTTCCGTACGCCGGAAGCTTCCGAAACGCTGCTGCGCCGCGCGATCGATATCGTGAAACGGATCACCGCATAATATCAATAAGGCCCCCTCGTGGCGCCCCCGCTCTGAGGCAGCCGTACTGCGAACGTTATGCCTGCATTGACCTGCCCACGTTCCCGGTCACAATAAGAAAAAAGACGGGGAGGACACGTGAAGCCAGCGCCATTCGCATATAAAAAGGCGCGTTCTCTCGACGAGGCGGTGGCTCTTCTCGTCGAGAAGGATGCGCGACTGTTGGCCGGTGGGCAGAGCCTGATCGCCACACTCAACATGCGGCTGTCGGCGCCAAGTCTGCTTATCGACATCAATGGTCTTGGCGGACTCGATGGCATCACGGTCAAAGGTGGCGCCGTCGAGATTGGCGCCCTTACGCGGCACGCCCAGGCCGAGCGCTCTGACGTCATCGCCAAGCAAGCGCCGCTCATCGCCCGCGCAATTCCGCATATCGGCCACCCCGCCATCCGCAATCGCGGCACCCTGGGGGGCTCGATCGCCTTCGCCGACCCGGCGGCAGAATTGCCAGCCTGCCTCCTTGCACTTGACGGAGAGATCGACGCGACCGGACCGAAAGGCAAACGCACAATCAAGGCCCAGGATTTCTTCAAAGGCCTGTTTGAAACCGCGCTGGGGCCACAAGAAGTGCTCACTGCGATCCGCGTGCCGGCTGCCGACAATGCAGCGCGCGTGGGATTTGCAGAGCTGGCGCGTCGCCACGGCGACTATGCGATCGTCGGGCTTGCGGCATGCGCGCGTGCCAATGGCAAGGGTCTCTCCGATGTCCGCCTGGCCTATTTTGGCGTCGGCAGTACGCCGGTGCGCGCGAAGAAGGCCGAACTGGCGCTGGCAAGCGGCAACATCGACGCCGCAATCAAGGCACTCGATCTTCAGCCACATGACGACGTTCAGGCAACCGGCAAGGTGAAAACACATCTCGCCGGCGCGCTGCTCCGCCGCGTCGCGAAACAACTCCTTGAGGCGTGATCATGACCGACAGCGCCTTCGATATTTCATTGACCGTAAATGGCGAGCGTGTGCGTGAGCGCGTCGATGCGCGCAAGACATTGGTTGATTTCCTGCGTGAGGACCTCGCACTGACCGGTAGTCATGTCGGTTGCGAACACGGCGTTTGCGGCGCATGCACGGTGCGTGTGAACGGCGAGATCGTGCGCGGCTGCCTGATGTTGGCCGTGCAATGCGATGGCGCCAAAGTTGAGACGATCGAGGGAATGTCTGACTCCGGCGAGGTCGCCGACTTGCAAGCGGCATTCGAGCAACGAAACGCCCTCCAATGCGGCTATTGCACGCCAGGAATGATCGCCGCTGCACAGGACCTGCTCAGACGCGGCGGCGTACCAAGCCGCGACGAGATACGTGAGCACTTGTCCGGAAACTACTGCCGGTGCACTGGCTATCACGCCATCATCGATGCCGTCGAAGCAGTGGCACAAGCACGGGCGGGAGGAAGGTGAACCATGAACGAACACGCCCAGCCGTTGTCGATGTCCGAGCGCGCCGATGAACTTGAAGAAGAAAAGATGCACGAAATGGAGCGCATCATCACGCGATCGACCATCGCACATTTGATGGACGGCAACATCAAGATGGATACCAGCCCCGAGATGCGCGCGAGGTATCCTGGCAAGTTCTTTCTGATGGGTGACGACCCGCGCCTGCCACCGATGCCGCAGAAGCCGACGCTGGTGGACTATTTCCGTCACCGTTTTGCTTCGACCGCCCATCTGCTGCAAAGCGCCACCCACGCGCTGAAAGGCGGCCAGCCTGAAAAGGTTGTCCTTGCCTGCCTGCTCCACGACATCGCTATCGTCAGCTTCATACGCTGCGACCACGGCTACTGGGGCGCGCAGATGATCGAACCGTACGTTGACGAGGAAGTGGCCTGGGCCGTGAAGACGCACCAGGCACTGCGTTTTTTCTCCGACGAGACGGTCGGCTACGGTTATCCCGACCTCTACAAGCAATTGTTTGGACCTGACTATCAGCCAGAGCCTTATATCGTCGAGGAATACAAGCGGGCCCGAGCCCACAAATGGTACATGACCTCGCGCCTGATCTGCGTGAACGACATTTATTCGTTCGATCCCAACGCCAGGGTCAGTCTCGACGACTTCGTCGATATCATCGGGCGCAATTTCAGGCAGCCAAAGGAAGGCCTCGGTCTCGACAACAGCCCGTCGGCGCACATGTGGCGCACGATCTTATGGCCAACCCGGTTTTTGTGAGGTGCGTGGCTCAATGAAGATCACCGACGACTCCCCGCCCGTACTCACCGCGCTTGATCGGCCCAATTCTTATATTGGCCGTTCGGTGCCGCGCCCGAACTTGCAAAGACTTACGCAAGGTCGCGGGCAATATGTCAGCGATGTCGCGCTGCCACGTATGGCACATGTTGCGTATGTACGGTCACCGCACGCGCACGCACGCATCGTCAAGATCACGATCGACGCAGCAAAAAACGCGACCGGCGTGATTGCGGTGGTAACCGGCGCAGAGCTTGCGAAAGTGATGACACCCTGGGTCGGAGTGCTTACACATCTCAAGGGCTTGAAATCCGCGCCTCAGGCGCCGCTCGCTGTCGAGCGCGCCTGCTGGCAGGGCGAGGCAGTTTGCGCCGTGGTCGCACGTACCCGTGCCGAGGCAGAAGACGCCTGCGAACTGGTCGAGGTGAGTTACGAAGAATTGCCGGCGGTCACCGATCCGGAAATCGCTCTCGATGGCAAAACGCCGGTGATCCACGCCTCGCTTGGCGACAATCTTTGCTTTGAACGAAAGCTGGATGTCGGCGCGGTCGACAAGGCCTTCGCCGAAGCTGACGCAGTTGTCGAAACGACATTCCGTTTCGGACGTCACACCGGCGTGACCAACGAGCCACGCTCAGTCGTTGCGGACTGGAACGAGGGCGAGCAGCGCATGACCGTCTATCACGGCACGCAGGCGCCCCATATGATGCAAAATCTGTTCGCCAAGCATCTTGGCATCGCCGAGCACCAGGTGCGCGTGCTCACCAAGGACGTCGGTGGCTCTTTCGGCATCAAAGTGCACACGTATGCCGATGAGATGGCAACGGTCGCTCTCTCCAAACTGCTCAAGCGCCCGGTGAAGTTCGTCGCCGACCGCATCGAAAGCTTCGTCACCGACATCCATGCCCGCGATCATCGCGTCAAAGCAAAGATTGGCGTCAGCAAGGACGGCACTATCACCGCTTTCGAGATCGACGATTTGACCGGCATCGGCCCCTACTCGGTCTATCCGCGCACCAGCGGCATCGAGGCCAACCAGGTCGTCAATCTGGTCGGCGGCCCGTACAAGTGTCCTAATTATCGCGCGCAGGCGCGCGTCGTGTTTCAGAACAAAAATGTCATGTGCCAATACCGCGCGGTCGGTCATCCGATTGCAGTTGCGGTGACCGAAGGACTTGTCGAGCTTGCAGCAGCCAAGATCGGCATCGATCCGCTCGAACTGCGGCGGCGCAACCTTATCGCCGACGATGCCTATCCGACGCAATCGGCGTCGGGCCTTAAATTCGAACTTCTCTCGCATCATGAGGCGCTCGCCCATCTCGATTCGATGATGAACTACGCCGGCTTGCGTGCCGAACAGAAAAAGCTGCGCGAAAAGGGCATTTATCGCGGCATCGGCTTTGCGAGCTTCATCGAGGTGACAAATCCTTCTGCCGCATTTTACGGCGTCGGCGGTGCCCGCATCACGTCGATGGACGGCGCGACCGTAAAGCTCGACGCCCAAGGTGCGATCATTGTGCACACGGGCGTCACCGAGCAGGGACAAGGCGCCGAAGCCGTTGTCGCGCAATGCGTCGCGTCCTCGTTCGGCGTACCGCTGGATAAAGTTCGGGTGATTACCGGCGACACTGACAACACCCCCTATGGCGGCGGGACCTGGGCCTCGCGCGCGGCCGGGATCGGCGGGGAAGCCGCTTGGCAGGCCGGCAAGGCGCTGCGCGGAAATGTCCTCGCTGTGGCCGCCTCTATCCTCCAGGCCAAGCCCGAGGAACTCGACATCCGCAATGGCATTGTGGTGGACAAAGCCAACGGCACCGAACGCCTGCCGCTCGACGAACTGGCGCGCGTCGCCTACTTCCGGCCTGACACACTACCGCCTGGCTTCCAGGCCGAATTGATGGCAACGCGGCACTACGTTCCGCGCGCGTGGCCCTTTGCGTTCACCAACGGCATCCAGGGGAGCCATCTCGAAGTCGATGTCGACACTGGATTCGTGAAGCTCCTGAAGCATTGGTGCGTCGAGGACTGCGGCACCATCATCAACCCGCAACTCGTTGATGAACAGATTCGCGGTGGCGTCGTGCAGGGCATCGGTGCCGCACTGTTCGAACACTGTCTCTATGATGAACGTGGCCAGCTGCTCAACGGCAATATGGCCGACTATCTGGTGCCGATGGCCGCCGAAATGCCCGACATCGAATGCGGCCACGTGGTTTCACCCACCGCTGACAGCGAACTCGGAGCGAAAGGCGCGGGCGAAGCCGGTACCGCCGGTGCGCCCGCATCGGTCATGAACGCGATCAACGACGCACTGCGCCCGCTTGGGGCGCAGCCGCTCACCGACATGCCGTTCACGCCGGACAAGATTCTCCGGGCGCTAGGCAAAGTCTAGAATTTCAGGCGGCCCGCGGTGGAACTCCGAGCTGCTCTTTGAAGAACGCTACAGTCCGGGCCCAAGCAAGGTCTGCAGCCTCTTTGTTATAGCGCGCCCCGCCAGTGTCGTTGTTAAACGCGTGGTTGACGCCGGGATAAATGTAGATGGTGTAACGTTTTCCGTTCGCCTTCAGTGCTGCCTCGTATGCCGTGATGCCGGCGTTGATGCGATCGTCGAGTCCGGCATAGTGCAACAGCAGCGGCGCGCGGATCGCCGGCACCTGTTCTGCGGGAAGCTGGAGTCCGTAGTAGGCCACAGCCGCTTTGAGATCGGGCCGTTCCGCCGCAAGACGATTGACGACGCCGCCACCGAAACAAAAGCCGACAACGCCGACATTACCATTCGATTCCGCGTGGCTGACCATGAATGGCACTGCCGCGGCTGCTGCCGCTGTCATGTCTTTCACATCGGTTTTTGCGTGCAAATCACGCGCCTGATCCTCATCAGCGGGCGTACCACCCGATATCGACAGCAGGTCGAGAGCGAAGGCAAGGAAGCCCTCGAGCGCCAGCCGTCTGGCGACATCCTGGATGTGCGGATTGAGACCGCGATTTTCATGGACAACGATAATGACGGGGCGCTTGCCCTTTGCTTTGGGGCGCACCAAGTAGCCGTTGATCTTCCCTTTCGGTGAGTCATACGAGATGCGGTCAATCGCCAACCGCGCGTCGTTTTCCGCTACGATGGCGGCTTGCGCGTAATCGTTCTTCAGCAACGGCAGCAGCGCCACGGCGGCTGCGGTCGAACCGGTCAACGTAGCCAACCGATCGATGAAGTCGCGGCGGCTGATGTCGCCATGAGTGAACCTGTCGTACAGATTGATAACGCGTTGGTCCTTTGCCATCGGATTGCGTTTCATAGATGCACCGCCTCGTGATTGGCTTCTTGGGAACCCGCTCGGGGACACGATAGTGGGCGAGCATTGCTTCCCTTGTCAAAGCGCTGTTGGTCAACACCGCTTGATGAAACACCTGTGACCAGCGCATATTGCCCCGGCGCCGGATTAATCCGTTTGAGGCGCACCGCTAACAATGAAAAGACCGGAAGGAAGCACTTCATGAATATCAAGGTCGGCAAACAAGCGATCGCCGAAGCTACGAAAAAACTGAAGAATTGGGGACGGTGGGGGAAAGATGACCAGATTGGCACCCTCAATCACGTCACCCCCGAGGACATCGTGAAGGCGGCGGGACTGATCCGCTCCGGCAAGGTGTTTGCGCTCGGCATCCCGCTCGACCGCACCGGGCCACAGACCGGCTTGTTCGGCGGACGTTTCAACCCAATTCACCAGATGCTGGCAACCGGCACCGACGCAATTTCCGGTCAGCAGGATTGGAATAAGATTCGCTATGCCGACGACACGCTTACTCTGTGTGTGCAAGGCGCCACGCACTGGGATGCGCTCGGGCACATCTTTTACGAGGACAAAGCCTACAACGGCTACGATGCCAAACTGATCGACTCGCGGGGTCTTTCGGTCCTCGGCATCGAGCATTCCAAAAACAAGATGGTCGGACGCGGCGTACTGCTCGACATCGCACGCTTTCGCGGCGTCAAATGGATGCAGGACGGTGAAAGCATTTCCAATCACGAGCTCGACGAATGCGCAAAGCAGCAGAATGTGTCGATCGGCCGCGGCGATTTCGTCATCGTGCGCACCGGGCAAATGGAGCGCTGCCTGGCCGAAAAGAACTGGGGCGGCTACGCCGGCGGCGACGCACCCGGCGTCAAGTTCGAGAACTGCTATTGGTGCCAGGAAAAACAGGTCGCCGCTATTTGCACGGACACCTGGGGTGTAGAAGTACGGCCGAATGAAACCACCGAAGCCAACCAGCCCTGGCACTGGGTGGTCATTCCAGCCATGGGCCTCTGCATGGGTGAGATTTTTTATCTCAAGGAACTGGCCGAAGACTGCGAACAAGACGGTATTTATGAATTCTTCTTCTGCGGGCCACCATTGATTATCACCGGCGGAACAGGATCGCCGATCAACCCGCAGGCGATCAAGTAGCATCGTAACAAGCCCAAGCGCGGCTCCATATTCTTCTACGGTCGGCCCCGGGCTTGACCCAGGGGTCCATGAAGCGTTTCAACTTGGCGAAAGGCATCATGGATGGCCGGATCAAGCCCGGCCATGACGCGATGTAAATGGCACAGCTGCGACATACCGGAGGAATAAACCATGCCCCGTTGGCTCAAGCGTGGAATGGACGCGGGCGCGATCAAGGCCGCCGACGCCAAGGTGCGCGAAATCGTCGAGAATATCCTCGCCGACATCGAGGCACGCAAGGACGAGGCTGTTAAAGACCTGTCGAAAAAATTCGATAATTGGTCACCGGAGGACTTCCGGTTATCGCCGCAGGACATCGAGCGCGCCATCGCGCAAGTACCGAAGCGCGATCTCGACGACATCAAGTTTGCGCAAGCACAAGTGCGCAATTTCGCACAGAAGCAACGCGACACAATGCATGACCTTGAAGTCGAGACTTTGCCGGGAGTTGTGCTCGGCCATCGGCATATCCCTGTGAATTCGATCGGCTGTTACGTGCCCGGCGGCCGCTATCCAATGGTTGCCTCGGCGCACATGTCGATCGTCACCGCAAAGGTTGCGGGTGTGCAGCGCATCATCGCCTGCGCGCCGCCGTTTAAGGGCGGTCCGCATCCGGCCATCGTTGCCGCCATGCATTTTGGTGGTGCTGACGAGATCTATGTGCTCGGGGGAGTGCAGGCAGTGGCTGCCATGGCGCTCGGGACCGAAACCATCAAACCGACCGACATGATCGTTGGCCCAGGCAATGCCTATGTGGCGGAAGCCAAGCGTCAGCTGTTCGGACGTGTCGGGATCGACCTGCTCGCCGGTCCCACCGAGACACTGATTATCGCCGACGACAGCGTGGACGGAGAAATTTGCGCGACCGATCTCCTCGGCCAGGCCGAGCACGGTCCTACCTCCCCCGCTGTATTGATCACCAACTCCGAGAAACTCGCGCGCGACACCATGAAAGAGGTCAAGCGGCTGCTGTCGATCCTTCCGACTGCCGACGCGGCCGGTCAGGCCTGGAAGGACTACGGCGAAGTCATCATCTGCGATAACGAAGCCGAGATGATCGCTGAAGCCGACCGTGTTGCGTCGGAGCACGTGCAGGTCATGACGCAAGATCCGGACGTGTTTCTCAACGGCATGAAGAACTACGGCTCGTTGTTTCTCGGACCGCGCACCAATGTCGCCTACGGCGATAAAGTGATTGGCACCAATCACACGCTGCCGACCAAGAAAGCGGCGCGATACACCGGCGGTTTGTGGGTCGGCAAGTTCATGAAGACTTGCACCTATCAAAGGGTCTTGACCGACGAAGCGAGCGCCATGATCGGCGAATATTGCTCGCGGCTTTGCGTGCTGGAAGGCTTTCTCGGCCACGCCGAGCAGGCCAATATCCGTGTGCGCCGCTACGGCGGTCGCAATGTGCCATACGCCCAGGCGGCGGAATGATGCAGCTTCCCGCGACCCCTTCTTTCCGCCTCGACGGCAAGCGCGCCTTGGTAACCGGGGCCGGGCGCGGCATCGGCCTGACCGCCGCCGCTGCGCTGGCGGAGGCCGGCGCGCATGTGACCCTCGCCGCGCGTACTACAAGCGAGATCGAAGAAGCCGCCGCCGCCATTCGCGCGCGTGGCCAAAAGGCCGAGCCGCTCACGCTCGATGTGACCGACAACAACGCGGTCCAGGCCGCGCTAAAGGGCAAGATATTTGACGTTCTGGTGAACAATGCCGGGACCAATCGACCCGGTCCTTTCATTGAGGTCACTGAGGAAAATTACGACCTGATCTTCGATCTCGATATGCGCGCGTGCTTTTTCGTGGCGCAGGCCATCGTGCGCGAGCTCATCGCGGCCAAGCGAACGGGCTCAATCATCAATGTTACATCGCAGCTCGGCCATGTCGGTTGGGCCGGGCGCACGATCTATGTCTCGGCAAAACACGCGCTCGAAGGCTTCACCAAGGCACTCGGGGTTGAATTGGCGCCTATCGGCATCCGGGTGAATTCGCTGGCGCCGACCTTCATCGAGACGCCAATGACGAAACCGTTTTTTGAAAATCCGCAATTCAAGAAAGCCGTCCTCGACAAGATCAAAATGGGACGGCTTGGTACGCTCGAGGAACTCATGGGTGCGATCGTATTCCTCGCGTCCGACGCATCATCGCTAATGACCGGCACATCGCTTATCGTCGACGGTGGCTGGACGGCGGAGTAGCTACTTCAACGGCGGCAAGTCGGCAAAATATTCGGGGTGTTCCTTCTGCACCTCGGCCATGAACTGCGGTCGGAACAGACTCGGCACGTCGAGCCTCGGCGCGCCCTTGAGCGTGTTCATCAACACTTCATCTTCGGCATTTTCGAACGCGCGCATCACCGCCGGTGAGAGCCGCGGATCGAAGCTGATATGCCGCACCGCCTTCTTGCCAATCGCCACATCGGTGCCCGGCACCCATTTGGCGAAGATCTCTACCGCCTCATCGCGGTTGTTGCGGGTGAAATGCGAAGATTGCGCGAGACCGGCAGCTATCGCCTTGACCAATTGGGGCTTGCTCTCGACCGTCGGCCCATGCGCGGTCGCCACCATCACATAGGACATGTGATGGCCGCCGCGGATCACTGTATACGAATCCGGCACCTGGGTGAGCACCTGCGTCACGTAGGGCTCCCACGACACCACCGCATCGACCTTGCCCTCGGCTAAAGCCGGCGCCAGGCCGAATTGCGACCAGATGTTTTCGATAGTGAGCTCTTCGTATTTCATCTTGGCGCGGCGCAGCACCATCTTGAAATACTCGTCGGAAGTCTGCCCGCGCGCCAGCCCGATTTTTTTCCCCTTGAGATCGTTGAGCTTGCCAGCCTCGATACCGCGGCCCTTCTTGGTCACGATCGCAAGCGGGTCGTCGCAGTTGTCGCGGGTGGCGTCGTTCATGATGAGGCCAATGACCTTGAACGGCTCACCAGCATGCACCGCCTTGAGATACGTGGTGGTGCTCATGTCGCCAACCTGCGCACGGCCGTCGTGCATGGCGTTGACCATGTCGGTACCGGTGTCGACGACCAGCATCTTCGCGTCGACGCCGTGCTTCTTGAAGAAGCCTTTCTCCGCGCCGATAAACATCGGCAGATGGCCGAAATTATTACCAATCACCACGTCAAGCTTGGGCAAGTCCGCCATGGCAGTCCTCCCGTTCTATGTACGTACGAAGCTATGATTGCGCGAGCACCTGCGGATTGACGCAATTCGGCGGCGTACGGCCGTCGATCAGCGCCTGTATGTTGTCCACGACGATATTCGCCATCTGATCACGCACTTCCTTCACTGCGCTGCCGAGATGCGGCGTGAGCACGACGTTCTTCATCGATCTCAGCGCCGGAGGTAGCTTGGGTTCATGCTCGAACACGTCGAGCGCGGCGCCCGCAATCTGCTTTTTCTTGAGCGCGCGCACCAGCGCCTTTTCATCAATAATGGCGCCACGCGCAGTGTTGACTATGAAAGCCGTTGGCTTCATCAGTGCAAACTGCTTGTCCGAGATCATATGACGCGTCTCGGCGTTAAGTGCGGCATGTAGCGATACGAAGTCAGATTCGGCCAGAAGGCGCTCGAGCGTCACATGCTCGATGCCGAGTTCCCGCTCGGCTTCGGGTTTGCGCCGCGGACCCCAATATAGAATTTTCATGCCGAAGCCCCGCGCACGCCGCGCGGTGGCCTGGCCAATACGACCCGCGCCAACAAGCCCGAGTGTTTTGCCGTAAACATAACTGCTGGCGAGATGGCTCGACTGCGAACCCGGAAATTTTCCGGCACGCACCAATTTATCGCCTTCCATCATGCGGCGAGCAACCGCAATCATCAGTCCGAAATGGATGTCGGCGGTTGCCTCCGCCACGATCGGCGGCACCACGGTGACTGGAATGCCGCGCTTGGTTGCCTCCGCGACATCGATATTGTCCGGTGTGATCGCCATCGAGCAGACCGCACGCAATTTTGGATTGGCAGCAAGCACAGCTCTGTCGATGCGGTCATGGAGCAGAGAAAACAGAATATCGCATTTCTTCACCGCGGCGATCAGTCTGGGCTTGGCGATAATCTTGCTCGAATCGGTGTTGATTTTGACGTTCGCGATGGCCCGCAGGCGCTCGAACGCAGTGGCCGCAATCGGCTGGCTGACAAAGACGCGCGGCTTGGCCATCACCGCAGCCACCGCACGATACCAGCGACTCCATCGACGGCGCATTGGGCGCCGTCGGGAATCTTGCGAGTGGCGTCGAGCACGCCGAGTACCATCGGAATTCCACGCTCTCGTGCAAGCGATGCAAGATGTGAAGTGGAACCACCAAGCTCAGCAACGACGCCCGAGACCCGAGGCAGGATGTGGCTGAGGGCCGGGCCGGCCACGCGTGTGACCAGCACGTCGCCCGGCGCCACCCGTGACAGTTCACATTCGCAATTCACCACGACGGCGCGTCCGGAGCCCCAGCCGATGCCGGCGGGATGGCCGTTCAGGCCGGGGTGCTGCAGCCAGATTTGATCCGGCACGATTGCTGGCTCCATATGAAGTGGACGCGATTGCAGGAGCCGGAAACCGCCCTCGTCCATCGCCCATTCGATCTCAACCGCACCGCCGGCCAGCTGCTCGCATTTGCGCATCAGGCGGCCTAGCGTCACAGCCTCGCCCGCGCTGAGGCATGGCTCGCTGACCAGATTGTCAGGCACGAGCTGCGGCGCCGCGACCCCGTGTTCGCAGGTATCGCGATGGCCCTTGCGGCCTGCTTCGATGGCACGCAGGAAGCCCGTTTTGCTGAGCACGATGCGATCAGGCACCACCTCACCCTGCGCGATCGCCGAGCCAAGCCCCCAGGTCGCGGAAATCAGCATTTGACCTTCGGCGGTCTCGCTCAAACCACCACCGGAAACACGGGCCGAAACCAGCGGCTGAATCAACACGCCCATCGCCGTGTCCGCCGGAGAGAGCCCGTGGTTGTCCATGTAACGGCGGGCATGCGAGGTCCATAGCGCCGCCCAGCAAGCCCGCACTGCGGTCAGAAATTCCGTTTCGTCGGAAAGGCCGAGAAAGCTTTCGAACTGGCCGGCAAAATTGGCGCCTTTGCGATCTTCGATCAGCGCTGACGAGCGCACGACACCAAGCGGGGTTTTCTCGCGCTGCTTGTGCCAAGCCAAGAGCAGCGGCTCGAGAATCCCGGGCGCGATCGGGCGCTCGTAAAGAGCGAGCCGGATCTGGATCGAGATCCGGCGCGAGGCCGGCAGGTCCGCCTCATTGTATTGTTGCAGTAAATCCTCGATGCCGAGTTGGTGCAGCTGATGTCGATAGGCATCGGCCGTCAGCGCAAAGCCCCCGGGCGTCGGCAGGCCGGCCTGCGTCAACGCTGCAAGATTGGCTGCCTTCGGGCCAACCCGTTCGGGGTCGACCGCAAAAGGATCATCTAGGGGAAGAATGAATGCGGTCATATATACCAACGTCTCGGCGGCCACACAGCCTCGGCGTGCAAGTGCCCGCTACTTCACATGATCCCCATAACCCGGAAGTGGGTCGACAACTGTGATCTGCTTCACAGGGAAGTTTGAAACGATCTCGATGTCGTTTTTCTTCACGATCAGCATTTCCTCGATGCGCACGCCGTAGCGGAAACGCTTGCCGTGCTGCGTCTCGAGCGCGAAGGTCATGCCTTCCAGGATTTCGACCGGATGGTCGAGCGACCAGATGCGCGAGATCACCGGTGGATCGTATTGCGCAAGCCCAAGGCCGTGGCCCCAAAGGTTGGCGGCGGCCTGGTCTTCGTCCTCGTAGCCCCAGGTTTCCATTGCCGAAGGCCACTTCAACGCGATGTCACGCGTGGTGGCACCGACCCGCACCGCGCCGATCGAGTCATAAAGCCATTCAAGTGCGGTGGCGTAAGTATCCTTCTGCTCTTTGCTGGGCTCCTTGCCGACACAGTAAGTGCGGTAATAACACGATTTGTAGCCATTCCAGGTGAGCGCGGCCAAATCCATGAACACGATGTCGCCGGGCTGAATGATGCGGTCCGAAAAGTTACGCCAATTCGGCCAGGTGTTCGGACCCGATGATACGATCACATCCTCGACGTCTTCCATGCCGGGAATGTTGTAGAGATATTCCATCAGGTGCGCGGTCACCTGATTTTCGGTGATGCCCGGGCGCAGGAATTTCATGCATTCCCAGTGCGTAGCATCGCCGATCGCTCCGACGATTCGGAAACATTCCTGCTCGTCCGGGCTTTTGACCGCGCGTGCTTCCATCATCGGAGTCATGCCGTCGACCCAGTTGATGTTATTCTCCTTGAAGATGTTGATCATGTTGATGTCGATGAAGTCGACGCCGAGCTTCTGGCCGGCAACGCCGTTTTCCTTCATCGCTTGCAACACCGCCTTGGTGAATTTTGTCACCTGTTGAGTCGAGGCGGGGCCGGCAGCGCCTTTGATCCAGGCGAATGAATGACGCACGTTTTCTTTCGGCAGCCACGGCGAATGGCGTTCGATCTGGAAGCCGAGGTCACCTTGCTCGAAAAGAATCGGCCGCCCGTCGCCGCACAACATGGCGTAACGCAAACCCGGCTTGAGCCGATTCCAGCCCGGCGTGAGCGTGCCAGTGATGTAGCGGACGTTCTCGTCGTACATGCACAGCATGGCGCCGAGCCCGTGCTTCTTCATCATGGTGCGTGCGCGCTCAATGCGGTATTCGCGCAACCGGTCCCAATTGACCCGCTGCTGCCAATCCATGCCGGCAATGCCGAAATTTGCTCCCATGGCCGTCCCTCCCCGACCGGCGCCTTCGCGCGCCCGTTACTGTTGGTTGAAATCCTAAGCCGGTTGGCACCTAAAGCCGAAATAATATATTCTGCGTTCGGCCATTAGATTTTCTAATAGCCCGGTATTTGAGGTCCAAATGGCGAATATCCCGCTGCGGCAAATCCGCGCCGTCATCGCGGTCTGCGAAGAGGGCTCTTTCACGCGCGCAGCACAGCGGGAAAACGCCACCCAATCAGGCATTTCTCAGCATGTCGCAGCGGTCGAGCGCACCCTCAAAGTCAAACTGTTCGAGCGGACCACCGGCGGAATTACGCCGACACCGGCGGGCCTGCGCTACTACAAACGCTGCGTGGAGGCCGTCGGCACGCTCGAGCATGCCGCCGAGGAAGCGCGCTCGTTCGCCGGCGAAGTCACGGGTGACCTGCGCATCGGGCTGATGCCGACATTCACGCGCGCGGTGCTGGCGCCGGTGCTGGACGATTTTGTGCCTCGCTGCCCGGAAGTACGCCTGCACATCGTCGAAGGTTACAGTGCGCTACTTACGGAAATGGTGCTCGACGACCTGCTCGATTTCGCAGTCGTACCAGCCTTCGAAGGCACCATCGGGCTGAAATCGCGCATGTTGGTGCGTGATCGCGAGATGATGATTTCCGGCCCGCGCGCCGGATTTACTCCGCTTGCGCCGCTGCGGCTGGCCGAATGCCCTCCTCTCAAGATCGTTGTTCCAGGCCCCGACAACATCCGCCGCCGCAATCTCGAAACCTATTTTCAGGCTCACGGCGTCGAGATTGCCGCAATGCTGGAGATGGACGCGATGATCGCAACGCTCGAGTTCGTCGCGCGCTCCAACTGGGTGACCATTCTTCCAAGTGTGATCTCGGTCAATGATATTGGCCGTGGCGAGCTGATCGTCAATCCAATTGCTGATCCGGAGCTGCACGCGGAATTCGTGGTCGTGCAACCGACACGGCGAACCCTGTCAACGCAGGCCCGCCTCTTTCTGCAACGCTTCGAAGCAGAGGTCGCGCACATTCACCAAGTTTGGAATCGGGCGATCGCCCCGGTGCGACCCGGTAATTTGCGCGCAGCAAATTCATAGCGAGCTGTCGCGCAGCTCGGTGGTATTCGTTAGCCGCAATTTCGGTGGTCGCTCGTTACCATCAGCGGCACCCGCGTTCCACATTTTCGACTAGCTTCCGACCAACTAAAGCCCGTTGACCTAATCCATAATCCCTTCAGCGAGACATTTGCCGAATGGGGACGGGGCGATGGACGCTTTTTGGTCGACGCGTGGGGGTCGCGGTCGCTGCCTGCTCCTGATCATCCCAGCATCTGAGAGATGTTTACTGGTTCGGCAACACCAGAGTTCGTTCGTATTTGTCGTGTCGAGTTGGCTAACCGTGCAGGGAGTTCAGTATGAGTGGCTCAAACCAACAGAACGATCCCAACAACCTACCTTACACGGCGCGTCGTCCGAGTAATCGTGTCAGCACTTTGCGCGTAACTCGGTTGCGTTCGGGTGACGGCAAGCAGTCGATACCGACTGCCTCTCTCAAACGACCCTCTTTCGAGCCGCGAGCTTATGACAGAGGACCGCTCCCTTACGACAGAGGCTCCCTCTCAGATCGCCTGCCTGAAGTCTTGCGCAGGCCGGAGCCTGACGTCATGCAATCGCTCTTGCGTGCAAGCCAACGTGCCCGAAAAAATCAGGTGCTTGCCCTCGCCATCCGCTTTGCGGCAGTGGCCGGCCTCGCCGCCGGAATTGCATCCGTGTACGTCGTGAACTTTACCGGATTGCCCAGTCCGCACGCAGTTACCGAAGCTGCGGATACCACGCAAAATGTAACCTCGATGGAGCCAGCCCAAAAAACCATTGCTCCAAAATAATCGCCGCTGAAGGGATGACGAAAAAAGTACGTCTCGGAACACTGATTTCCGAGGAATGAATGTGGCAGTAAAGTTAGACTGCCATCCAGGCTCCGTTCGCATCGGCTGACTTGAACACCGCCTCCAGCGCGGCGGCGGTTTGTAAAATGCCTGTTGCCGGGATTGGGAACGTGCCCTGCCCAAGCGCTGCCTTCGCGAAATAATCGAGGTTGCGGCCGAGATGATTGTCGGCGGGCCGGTCGATAACTTCGGGTTCCTTGCCGGCGCGGCGCACAATCGCGCGCGTTTCGCTGACACTCTCCGCCCAGCAGTTCTCGCCGAAAACAGCAATGCGCCAGGCGAAGGGTGTCTTCATGGTGGTGCCAAGTGCGCCGGTAGCGCCATTCTCGAACTCAACCAGTGCCGCGGTCGTGTCGCCGGTCGGGAGCTTGAGCACGCGCGCCTTTGATAGCGCACTGATGCGCTTCATCGGACCGACAATATCCCTGAAGCAGTCGAGCACATGGATTCCCATGCCAGTCATGCCGCCAGCCCGGCTTTCTTCCGCGCGCAGCCGCCAACTGTCGGCCGGATAATCCGCGAGCCAGTCGTGACTATAGTTGCCCTCCGCGTGCATGATCGTGCCGAAATCGCCGGCCTCCTTGAGCCCTGCCAAAACCCGCATCGATGGCATCAGCCGGAAATGATGGCCGACGCCAACCACAATGCCGGCCCGCCGGCAGGCGTCGAGTGCAGCCTGCGCATCGGCCTTCGTGAGCGCGAACGGTTTCTCGCAATAAATGTGTTTGCCGGTCGCAGCGATCGCTTCTACCTGCGCGCGGTGCTTGGTGTGCGGGGTCGCGAGCACCACTGCTTGAATCGACTGGTCGGCCAACACGTCGTCGATCGAAGTCCCAAGCACGATTTGGTGCTCCGCGGCGAAATCACGTATTGCATCGGGCTCGAGCGTGATGCCCCGCGCGAAGCGCAACGGCGCGCCGAAGTCACGCGCCGCCTTTACCAGCGTTTTGCCCCACCAACCGAGACCGACAATTGCAGTGTTGAGCATACTGACCCGAATTACGCTGCGGCCGGCGCGCCGGGCTGTTTCAGTGGATGTGCGCGCGCGAATGCATCGTTCTTCATGCAAGCCCCGGCAATGCGGGCCACCCTCGAATATGGCGCCAGGTCGACCTTGAAGAAGTTCGCGCCGGCGACCTGACTGGCCACGCAAATGTCTGCCATTGTGATCTGGTCACCCTGGCAATACGTACCAGTTTCTTTCTCCGTCGAAAGATGCTCCTCCAGTGCACTCAGCGCCGCCTGGTGCCAATGCTGGGCCCATTTCATCACGCCTGCCTCATCGACTTTAAATTCATGCGCCAGATATTCGCGCACGCGCGGCACGATCAACGGATGTGAATCGCAGGCCACAATTTGCGAGAGCCCACGTACGCGTGCGCGCGCTTTCGGCTCCTTCGGCATCAGCGGCGGATTAGGGTGCGTCTCGTCGAGGTATTCGATAATTGCCAATGATTCGAATAGCGCCGGACCATCGCCGTCGACCAATGCCGGAATAGCCATCATCGGATTGACCGCACGAAATTTCGGCTCGCGCTGGTGACCCTTCAGCAAATTGACTTCAATCACCTCGGGCGTGAGGCCCTTGAGATTGAGCGCGATGCGCACCCGGTAGGTCGCCAGTGAGCGCCAGAACGAAAACAGTTTCACGATTGCCTCCCTGATTTTTCCGCCAGACCGGCGTATCGGCGTATTATTTCTTGGTACCCCCCGGATCGGCTTTAAGTCCCGCCGCTTCGATGCCGGCGACCGCGATGATCTCATCGTTGTCGCCAGTGTCGCCGGAAATGCCGATGGCGCCGAGAACGCGGTTGTCGGAGCCCCGGATCAACACTCCGCCCGGGTTGGGCACCAGCCGCCCACCGCTCGCCGCCGCAATTGCGGTGAGAAAGTTCGGGTTCTGCGCTGCGCGCTCCATCATGGTGCGCGAGCCCCAACCCATGCCGAGGGCGCCATAGGCTTTGCCGACGGCAACTTCGAAGCGGATGATGCCGGAGCCGTCCTCGCGCTTGGCGCAGACGAGATGACCGCCAGTGTCGAGCACCACGACCGTCTGCGGCATTTGCTTGAGTTCGCGCGCCTTCTTCAGGGTGGCATCGACAATGCTCGAGGCCTGAGCGAGCGTTACAGACATACGCATACTCCTTTAGGATTTCTTTCGACTGGCCCAATACACGGACATCCGCGAGCCGTCCCCGCCGCCGAAGCCATGCTGGGTTGCGTCCTCAAAACCCGTCAGTGCCGCCTTCGTAACGCGCATGTCGGCACCCTTTGATTCCCCCGTCTCGACCATTGTGCGCAAATCCTTCACACCGTTTGCGATGCTGAACGTGGTCGGCCCGGGATCGCGCCCCTCGAACATAGTCACGATCATGTCCGCACGATTCTTCAGCGCCGGGTTGGCGCCATTGGTATCGACGAACAAATCAAGCAGGCGCTTCGGCTCCCAGCCGACATCGCGCGCGATGGCGAAAGCCTCGCCATAGGCCTGCCAGGCAACCATCAGCGGCAGATTGATCGCGAGTTTCATCGATGAGCCGGTGCCGACCGGCCCGCAATGCTCGAGCCTGCGGCACAGCTGACTAAGGATTGGCTTGGCGCGTTCGGCGTCTGCCGGCTCTGCGCCCATCAGTCCCAGCAGCTTTCCCTGGCGGGCCGGCGCGGTCGATCCCCCGACCGGGCATTCCACCATCGCGGCGCCTTTGGCGCGCACCTTGGGTGCAAGCGCGAGCGGCACCTTCGGCGGCACGGTGCTCATTTCAATGAGCAGTTTGCCTTTGACGTCGCCCGACAACAGGCCTTTTGGGCCATTGTAAACTGCATCGATCGCCGCGCCGTCAGTGAGCATTGTGATCGTCGCCTCGACTGCACTCATAAGATCGGCGGGCGTCGCGGCCACCTTGGCGCCGGCATCCACCAATGGTTTGGTTTTCCCGGGTGTGCGATTCCACACCGTCACCTCGTGGCCGACTTCCATGAGCCGAGCGGCAACCGCCGCGCCCATGACCCCGAGACCTGCAACCCCAATTCGCATGACTCCTCCTTCGATCTTTTGCCGCCGACGATAGGCGATCATGGCCGCGCTTGAAAGCGGCCTTGCACCTTAGCGCGACTCGACAGCCCCACACCCAACGCATAAGACGGGGATGGCAAGCATTGGTGCGATTCCGCATCGAGGAGAGGATGAATGGCAGTGAGAAGGACCAGGGGCACGGTTGGTGTGATCGGCCTCGGCATTATGGGTGGCGCGTTCGGCAAGAACCTGGTGGCCGCCGGTTGGCGTGTCGTTGGCTTTGACACAAATCCGGCGCGACGCCGCGAGGCAAAGCGCGCCGGCGTCGAGGTCGTACACGGCGCTGCCGAGGTAGCCGCCGCCGCGCCGATCATTCTCACGAGCCTGCCCAAGCCTCAAGCGCTCGCTGACACCGTGCAAAAAATGGCCGCGGCCAAACTCAAGAGCAAGGTGCTGGTCGAAATGAGCACCTTCTCAATTTCAGATAAGGAAAAAGCCGCGCGTGTGTTGCGCAAAGCCGGTCATGTCATGATCGACTGTCCGGTCAGCGGCACTGGCTCCCAAGCCAAAAACCGTGATCTGGTATTTTATGCCAGCGGTGACGCCAGAACCATTGCGCGGCTGCGCACGGTCCTCACGGCATTCGGCCGCCACGTCTTTAATGTCGGCCCATTCGGCAATGGCAGCCGCATGAAGTACGTGGCCAACCTCCTGGTCGCCATCAACAACGTCGCTGCCGCCGAAGCCATGGTGATGGGCATGAAGGCCGGTCTCGATCCGCGCATGATTGTCGACCTGATCAAGGCCGGTGCCGGCAATTCACGCGTATTCGAGTTACGCGCGCCGATGATGGCAAAGGGGCGCTACGACGACGTCACTATGAAGATCTCGGTATGGGACAAGGATATGCGGGTGATCAGCGATCATGCCCGCAAAATCCGCGTGCCGACTCCGTTGTTCAACGCCACCAAAGGCATCTATCTCAAGGCGATGAAGAGTGGCCTCGGCGGCCGCGATACTGCCGCGGTCTGCGCGGTATTGGAAAAAATGGCCAAGGTAAAACGGCGCAAACGATAGCGGCAGTTTGCCTGCGCGGGCCTCTCCACTCTTGCGTCCCGCTTCCCCTTCTGTAGCCTTCCAACCCGACTAAGGGTGGCAGTTGGAGGGCGTAATGGCGTCGTTGCAGCAGCGGACGGAAATCCGCGACGGCATGCGGATAGATTGGGACGTGCCGATCACCATGAACGACGGGTTGGTGCTGCGCGCCGACGTGTTTCGCCCGGTGAAAGAGGGACAATTCCCGGTCATCCTGAGCTACGGTCCATACGCGAAGAACCTTGCCTTTCAGGATGGCTACCCGAGCGCGTGGCAGCGCATGGCGGAAAAGCATCCCGACGTCACTGCGGGGTCGAGCAATCTCTATCAAAGTTGGGAAGTGGTCGACCCAGAGAAATGGGTGCCACACGATTACGTTTGCGTGCGCGTCGACTCACGCGGCACCGGCTGTTCTCCCGGTTTCATCGATCACTTCTCGCCGCGCGAGACAAAAGATTTCTACGACTGCATCGAATGGGCGGGCGTGCAGCCTTGGTCGAACGGCAAAGTCGGCCTCAACGGCATTTCCTACTACGGCATCAATCAGTGGCACGTAGCCTCTCTGCAACCGCCGCATCTCGCCGCCATGTGCATCTGGGAAGGCGCCGCCGATTGGTACCGCGATATGACTCATCATGGCGGCATTCTCTCGACCTTTTGGGAGAACTGGTACGACATGCAGGTGAAGACGGTGCAGTACGGCGCCGGCGAGCGTGGCAAGCGCAGCCGCGTTCATGGCGAACTGGTGTGCGGGCCGGAAACCTTGCCGGAGAGCGAACTCGCAAGGAACCGCGCCGATTTCGGCGCCGAGATCGCATCCCATCCCATGGACGACGATTACCACAAGGCGCGCTCGCCGAAATGGGACAAAATCACCACACCGTTATTCTCGGCCGCGAATTGGGGCGGACAAGGCTTGCATCCGCGCGGGAATTTCGAAGGCTTCGTCCGCGCCGCCGCCAAGCAGAAATGGCTGGAGGCGCACGGCATCGAGCATTGGACGCATTTTTACACTGATTATGGCCGCGAGCAGCAGCTGCGCTTTTTCGACCGTTTTCTGCACGGGAAAAAGGAAGGCTGGGTAAAACAGCCGAAAGTGCTGCTGCAAGTGCGTCACATCGACAAGTTCGTGCCGCGCGCCGAGAACGAATGGCCACTCAAGCGCACCCGGTGGACAAAGTTCTATCTCGATCCGTCCGCAATGGTGCTAACGACGAAAAGACCATCGGGCTCAGCCCAGCTTAAATTTGCCGCCATGGGTGACGGACTCACGTTCCTCACGCCACCGCTTGCAAAGGACACCGAGATCACGGGCCCATCGGCGCTGAAGTTGTTCGTTTCTTCATCAACGTCCGACGCAGATTTCTTCATCGTGCTACGCGTGCTTACCGGTGACTTGAAGGAAATCGTATTCCAGGGCGCCATCGATCCGCACACGCCAATCGCGCAAGGATGGCTGCGTGCATCGCACCGCAAGCTCGACAAGAAATTGTCGAAGCCCTACCGCCCCTATCACACGCACGACGAGAAGCAGCCATTGAAGAAGGGACAGCCGGTGGAGCTCGACATCGAGATCTGGCCGACATCGATTGTGGTTCCGGCCGGCTATCGCGTGGGTCTTTCAGTCCGCGGCAAGGATTATGAGTATGGCGGGGCAAGTGGCGGCAAGTTGTCGAACTTCAAGAACGAGCTGAAGGGCTGTGGTCCATTCCTTCATAACGATCCGCGCGATCGTCCACCCGCCATTTTTAATGGCACCACCAGCCTGCATTTTGGCCGCGGCAAGACGCCTTATTTGTTGTTGCCGATCATTCCGCCGAAAAAACGGGCCGGACGAAAATAACGCGACGTGCGGATGGGAACTAACGCAACCTTACACGCGGAAGCTGCGGCCATTTGGGGTGTTCATTCCTATCGAACCTCATGTAAGCTTCGCCCAACCTTCGACGTAACAGAAGGATCAGGGGGGAAATGAATACGCAATTCTGGGTAGTCCAGGCGTTCAATGGCGTGTCCTATGGCGCGTTGTTGTTTCTCGTGGGCAGCGGCTTATCTCTGATTTTTGGCGTCATGCGTATCGTCAACCTGTCGCATGGTGCCTATTTTCTGTGGGGCGGGTACATTGCCCTATCAATTATAGCGGCAACCGGATCATGGGCGCTGTCGCTTCCCCTTGCCGCATTAGCCGTTGCTCTCATCGGTTTGGTGATGGAACGCCTGTTTCTGCGATCTGAAGGTTTCGAATTCATCCGCAATGCCGTTATCGGGCTCGGATTGGGGTTGCTGGCCGCATTGGCCGCTGTTCGAGGTCATTTTATCGGCGCAGGCTGGGTTCAGTTCGCAGTAGTCACTGCGCTCGTCACAATGGTTTTCTTTTTCGTATTCAGTCGCGTTTCGATCATACCGATCGAAACGGATGTCCTCCGACAGGTTCTGCTCACGGTCGGATTTGCTTTTCTGTTCCAGCAAGGCGCACTCGATATCTGGGGCGGCAACAACATGGATATCAATCCACCAAGCGCGCTCACGCAGAGTATCGTCGTCGGCGGCACCTATTTGCCACTCTACCGCGTGTTCATGATCGGGATGGCGTTGACTTTCGGCATCGTGTTGTGGCTCGTGATGGAAAAGACCCGGATGGGTGCAGCGGTGCGCGCGACCGTTGACGACGCGCAGATGGCCCGCGGCGTCGGCATCGATACCAATCGCATTTCAATGTTCATATTCGCGCTTGGCGCTTTTCTTGCCGCGCTCGGCGGCGTAATCGGCGGCGCATTCCTCGGCATCTATCCGGGGCTCGACTTCGAGATACTGCCACTCGCCTTCGCGGTGGTTATCATCGGCGGCATGGGCAGCCTGGGCGGTGCGGCCATCGGAGCGCTGGCAGTTGGCCTTGCCGACAATTTCGGCAAAGCACTTTTCCCGGAAGTCTCCTATTTCACGCTTTATGCGCCGATGGTTCTGATCCTGGCTATCAAGCCGACCGGTCTGTTCGGACGAGATTGAGTGGACCCATGGCAAACCAACAATTCAAGATTCTGATTGTCGCCGCCACCCTCGCAACGCTTGTCTTGATCGTTCCGCACTCCGGCTCGTTCGTCGTTCTACTGGCGACACGAGCGATGGCCTTCGCGATCCTTGCCATGAGCGTCGACCTTCTGCTTGGCTTCACCGGGTTGTCGTCAATGGGACAAGCGGCCTATTTCGGTGTTGGCGCTTATCTGACGGCAGTTCTTGCCACCAAGTTTCACTTCGGACTCGGTTGGGATTTCTGGATAGTCGTGATCCTGGGAATTCTGCTCGGTGCGGCACTGGCGGCTTTGTTTGGGTTATTCGCGATCCGCGCCGGTGGCGTCTATTTCCTGATGATCACGCTTGCGCTCGGCCAATGCGTCTGGGGCCTTGCTTATCGTTGGAATTCACTCACCGGCGGCGACAATGGTATCAATATGAGTGGCCGCCCAAATTTCGGCCTCGACCTTGGTAACGAGGTCACCTTCTTCTATCTCGTGTTCGCCTTCTTCGCGGTCTCGATGGCACTGATGTACGTGCTGGTGCGCTCGCCATTTGGGCAGAGTCTCGCCGGTATCCGCGAGCGTGAATTGCGCATGCAAATTCTCGGCTACAACACCTGGCTGCACAAATACATCGCCTTCATCATCGCTGGCGGCTTCGGCGGGCTCGCCGGCGTATTGTGGGCTCAAACTAACGGTCACGTCAGCCCGGAAACGGTGGTGCTGACGACGTCCGTGGATTCTCTGCTGATGGTTGTGCTTGGCGGCTCGGGGACGCTGGTGGGGGCCGCGATCGGCACGGCGATTGTCTTCGGTCTGCGCGAATATCTCAGTACGCTGGTTCCCTGGTGGCAGTATGTGCTCGGGGGTGTCTACGTGTTGACAATTCTCTATCTACCGATGGGCCTGATGGGACTGCTCTCCGGCGTCCGCCAGCGATTTGGGTCTCAAGGCAAGGGAGAAGGCTTGAAGAAACTCGCGACAAAGCCTTCCTGAGCTGCAACGGGAAGGTCATGGCAACAAGGGAGGAATGTCGATGACAAACAAACTGCAAAGAGTGTTGATGGGCAGTTGTCTTGCCCTCGGTCTGGGTTTGACCACCCAAGCCAACGCGGAAGAACTGCGCATTGGTTACATTTCGCCGGTGACCGGCATCTTCGCCCAGGTCGGAAAGGACATGGTCGACGGATTCCAGATGTACCTTGATGAGCACGGCGGCAAGCTCGGCGGCATGGACGTAAAGTTCATCGTTGAAGACGACCAGGGCAAACCCGACGCTGGCGTGACCAAAGCGAAGAAGCTCATTCTCCAGGACAAAGTGCACATGTTCATCGGTGGCTTGCTCGCGTCCACCGGCTACGCGTTGGCGCCAATCTCGACCAGCGAAAAGACGCTTTACATATCCTCAGTCTCGTCGGCCGACGACCTGACACAGCGCCAACTCAGCAAGTATCCGTATTTCCTGCGCACCAGCTGGACAAGCTCGCTGCCGCATCAACCCCTCGGCCAGTGGGCCTGCGATAATGGCTTCAAAAAGGTCATCGTGATCGCGGCCGACTATGCCTTCGGCTACGAAACGGCGGGCGGCTTCCAGAAGGTGTTCGAGGACTGCGGCGGCAAGGTCGTCCAGAAAATCTGGCCGCCGCTCGGGACCAAAGACTTTGGGCCTTACATCCCGACTTTCAAAGCAGATGCTGACGCGATCTTCACCACCATGGTCGGCCCCATGGCATTGCAGTTCCCCAAACAGTTGCGCGGTGCGGGCGTCAAATTGCCGATCCTGGGTAGCGGCGTCAGTTACGATGAGTTCGTGTTGCCGTTCATGGGCGACGAAGTCATCGGGGACGTGTCGGCGCTGCACTACAGCGCCGCGATCGACACCCCGAAGAACCAGGCCTTCGTGAAGGCCTATCGCGCGAAGTTCGGCAAAGTGCCGGGCTATTACTCGGAAAACAACTATACGACCGCGATGTGGCTCGACGAGGCGATCAAGAAAGCCGGCGGCAAGTATCCGGGACCGGAGGAGTTCATCAAGATCATGGCGAGCATCAAACTCGACGCTCCGCGGGGTCCGGTTGAGCTCGACGAAAACCGCAATCCGATCGAGAACGTCTACATCAAGAAGGTCGAGAAGAAGAAGATGTTCGGCTACGACAAGGACGAGCTCTGGAACACGGTGATCAAGACCTATCCCAAGGTCAGCCAGTTCTGGACCTATGGCAAAGAAAAATTCCTTGCCCAACCGGTCTACGATCGCGACTTCCCACCCTGCAAAAACTGCGAATGAGCGAATGAACGCCGGGGCCCCAGCAATGGGCCCCGGCAATTCATTGAAATCTTGAGGACGAGCGCGTGAGTACCGACACTCAAAAAAACGGCTCCCAAGTCCCGGCGCTTGAGCTCAGAGCCTTGTGCAAAAGTTTCGGCGGCCTACAGGCCACGCGTGAAGTCACCCTGCGCATAATGCCCGGCGACCGTCAGGCCATCATCGGCCCGAATGGCGCCGGTAAAACCACGCTGTTCAATCTGATCACGGGGATCTATCCGGTAACCTCCGGCCAAGTGCTGCTGTTCGGCCAAGATGTCACCAGCTGGCCGAGCCACCGGCGCACGGCGCTCGGTATGGCGCGCACATTCCAGGTCACTAGCCTGTTTCCGAAACTGACCGTGCTGGACAATGTACTGTTGGCAATCAAGGGCCTGCGGCCGTCGAAATTCGTGATGTGGCGCTTCTTGTCCTCGTACAAAGAAGTCTACGACAAGGCTCATCATCTGCTGGAACAAGCAAACTTCCTCGACCGCAAGGACACCGAAGTTCGCAACCTCTCGCACGGCGAGCAGCGCCAGCTTGAGATCGTGCTGGGTCTCGCTAGCGATCCGAAAATTCTTTTGCTTGATGAACCGGCTGCCGGCCTATCGTCAGGCGAATCCACGGAGATGTCCGAATTCCTGATGAAGCTCGATCCCAAGCTCGCAATCCTCCTGATTGAACATGACATGGACGTGGTCTTCGACGTCGCCGACGAGATTTCGGTTCTGCATTTCGGCCAAATACTGGAAACCGGAACTCCCGAGAGCATCAAGAAAAGCCCGCGCGTACAGGAAATCTATCTGGGGACCGACTAACGCTATGGCCATTCTCGAGGTCCAGGACATTCACACTTATTACGGCGATGCGTATGTGTTGCAGGGCTTATCGCTACAGCTCGAGCAAGGGCAGATCCTAGGTTTGCTCGGCCGCAATGGCGTCGGCAAAACCACGTTGGTGAATTCGATTGTCGGCTTCAACCCGCCGCGCCGTGGCAAGGTCGTATTCAAGGGCGACGACATCACACACCAGGCGTCATTTGAAACCGTGCGCGGCGGCATGGGGCTGGTGCCGCAGGGCCGCCGTGTTTTCCCGACACTCGGGGTTGAAGAGAACCTGCTGGTAGCCGAGCGCAGCCCGGAGCGGCACAAGTGGAATCTCGACCGTGTCTATAAACTGTTTCCCCGCCTGCACGAGCGCCGTTATCAACGCGCCAAGACATTGTCCGGAGGCGAACAACAAATGCTGGCGATCGGGCGCGCGCTGATGACCAACCCCGATTGCCTGATCATGGATGAGCCGTCCGAAGGGTTAGCGCCGATCATCATCCAGGGACTTTGGGAAGCGATCGGCACGTTGAAGAAAGAAGGCCTGTCCATTTTGCTGGTCGAGCAAAATGCCCATCTGGCTCTCAAGCTGGTCGACTATGTGCACGTGATGAGCAAAGGCCAGGTGGTCTACTCCGCCAAGCCCGAGGATTTGCGCGCTAACGACGAGGTCAAGTCCAGCTATCTCGGCATTTAGCGGCTCTGTTGCAAGCTGGATCGTGCCGCCCAATACAACGGGTGGGCGCCGCTGGGCGTCGGCACTACGACCGGGCTTTACATCATAGAACGCCTTGCGGATGATGGGCGTAACTTGGTCCGTCACGGGAGGGCATGGCGGTCCTCGATAAAGGTCGCCTTGCTTCAAATTAAGACCAGACACCGATTCAAATGGCGACAAGGCCGATCAAAAATTGAGCCCCGACAGGGGCTAAAAAGGGAGGAACGTAATGTCTCGGAAAATCACCCGTCGTAAATTTATGGCCGGAACGGCTGCTGGCGCCGCTGCGGCAACGTTCAGGTTTCCAGCCCCGGCTATTGCGCAAGCGGCACCGTTTAAGCTCGGCCTGCTCACTGTAAAGACCGGTCCGCTCGCGCAGGGCGGAATCCAGATGGAACAGGGCATCGTCACTTTTCTAAAGGAGAAGAATTACACTTTCGCCGGCCGCAAGGTCGAATTCATTTCCGCGGATACTGGCGGAAACCCTGCAGGCACCAAGACCAAGGCGCAGGAACTGATCGAGCGCGATAAGGTGGACACGATCGTCGGGCCGCTTGCCGCCTTCGAACTGCTTGCCATCACCGACTACATCGCACAGCAGAAGACGCCATGCCTCAGCCTTGCCGCCGCTGAGGACATGACGCAACGCCGCCCGAATCCCTATTTCTTGCGCGCGTCAGCGACCTCGTCGCAGGCAATGCATCCGATGGCGGACTTTGCCGCCAAGGAGTTGAAGCTCAAACGCATTATCACGATCTCTGAGGACTTCGCCTTCGGTTACGAACAGATGGGTGGATTCCAGCAGACGTTCGAAGACAACGGGGGCCGGATTGTCAACAAGTTGTGGCCGCCGATTGTCACTCCGGACTACACACCCTACCTCGCACAGATTCAGGACGTCGATGGCGTATGCCAAGGCTTTGCGGGTTCAAATCCGCTGCGCTTCCTGAAGCAATACGCAGCTGCCGGGCTGAAGTATCCGGTGGTGACCGGCGAGACCGGCGGTGACGACGCGTTGCTGCGCTCGTTTGGCGATGAGGCGATCGGACTCTATAGCTGCTGTCCTTACACGCTTGATCTCGACACGCCGAGCAACAAGCGTTTCGTCGCCGCCATGAACAAGGAATATAGCGTCGATCCGGGCTTCTACTGCGCCGGTCTTTACGTGAACGGCATGGTGGTCGAGGCCGGCCTGCAGAAGACTGGAGGAAAGTCGGACGACAAGGCCGAATTAATGAAGGCGATGAAGGCGGTGACTCTCACCGATACGCCACGTGGACCGATCAAATTCGACCATCTCGGCAATGTGATCGGCGATTTCTATGTTCGACATCTCGAAAAGGCGAATGGCAAGCTCATTAACAAGACAGTCAAGACCTACCACAATGTGAGTCAGTTCTGGACCTACGACGAGAAGAAATTCCTCGAGCAGCCGGTCTATTCGCGCAACTATCCGCCGCTCAAATCATAGTTGACGGCAACGCCGCGGGCGCGTCGTGAGGCGCCCGCGGATACGGACTCTTCGAGCGCGGGAAAACTGCGGTTATGAGCTTTTGGCTGGTGCTGACGGTCAACAGCGTCACTTTCGGTGGGCTGTTGTTTCTGCTGTCAGCGGGCTTTTCGCTGATCTTTGGGCTGATGCGCATTCCGAATTTGACGCACGGCTCATTGTTCATGCTTGGCGCCTATATCGGCGCGACCTTCGTCATCGGCGTTTTCGGCGTGAAGCTCAATTTCTGGCTGGCAGCGCTGCTCGCGACACTTGCTGTGGCTCTGCTTGGCGCGCTCGCCGAGCGCCTCCTGCTGCGCCGCCTACCGGGCGAACAACTGGCACAGGTACTGGTCACACTTGGCCTCTCCTTCATGGCTGCCGATTTCTGTCTGATGGTTTGGGGCGGTGATCCGCTGTCGGTGGCGACACCATCAGAACTCGCCGGTTTCCAGCGGTTCGGTGCGCTCGTATTCCCGAATTACCGACTGGCGATCATTGTCATCGCCATCATTGTTGCCATCGGTCTCTGGCTCCTGCTCGACCGCACACGCCTCGGCGCCATGATCCGTGCCGGCGTCGACGATCCTGACATGGCGCGCGTGGTCGGCATCCGTGTCTCGCAGCTGTTCACCATCGTATTCGCGCTCGGTGCCGGTCTCGCGGCCTTCGCCGGCATTGTCGGCGGGCCGATTTTGTCCGTATACCCCGGCCTCGACCAGGACATGTTGCCACTGGCGCTGGTGGTGGTCATCCTCGGCGGGACTGGCAGCCTGCTCGGCTCTTTTGTCGGCAGCATCATCGTTGGCTTCATTTACAATTTCGGCCAGGCTCTGCTGCCTGAACTCGCATATTTCGTCCTCTTTCTTCCGATGCTGCTCGTCCTGCTGCTGCGCCCGCAGGGCCTTTTCGGCAGGCACGTGCCGTGACGATACGATTCCTGGCCCTCGTTGTCGCATTCGCCGCGCTGGCCACGGTGCCGTACTGGATGCCTGGCGTCTATTACATCAACGTCGCCAGCCAGATCCTGTTCTACGCCATCTTTGCGCTGGGACTGAATGTTCTGGTGGGCTACGCCGGACTGGTATCGCTCGGTCATGCCGGTCTTTTCGGCGTGGCCGCCTACGCGGCTGGTTACATGCTGCAGCTCGGTTTTGGCCACCCACTGGCGATTTTGGTCGCGTTGGTAATTGGGGTGGCCTCGATGGCGATCTACGCGGCGCTGTCGCTGCGTTCGACCGGCATCGGCTTCATCATGATCACGTTGGCGCTAGGCGAAATCCTCTGGGGCCTTGCCTATCGCTGGATAAGCCTGACCGGCGGCGACAACGGGCTTAGCCTGAAGTCCCGCCCCGAGCTGTTCGGATTCTCGATGTCCGATGTGAATACATTTTATTATGCGAGCCTTGTCATTTTTATGCTGTCACTTGCGGCGATGACAGTGTTCGTGCGTTCGCCGCTCGGCGCCGCACTGATGGGCACACGCGACCAGCCGCGCCGCATGAACGCGCTCGGCTATCACGTCTGGGCAATCCGTTTTTACGCCTGCCTGTTTTCCGGTCTGCTGACCTCGATATCCGCCATTCTGTTTGTCTACTACACACAGTTCATCAGTCCGCAGACGCTGGCGCTGACTGCCTCGGCGGAAGTGCTGCTGATGGTGATCTCCGGCGGTGCCGGAACACTGCTCGGGCCGATCGTCGGCGCCACATTGGTCGTTGTGGTCAAGACTGTGGTGAGCGGATTCATCGAGCGATGGAATTTCCTGCTCGGTGCCATTTTCGTCGCCATCGTCATCCTGATGCCCGAAGGTCTGGTGCCCGGCACTGCGCGCCTGTGGCGGCTGGCGTGGCGCCAACGTGAACGCGGCGCGAGCGTGACCCCGGGCAGCGCGGAGGCAAAGCCATGACCGCGCTCAACGTCACAGGCCTTTGCAAATCGTTCGGCGGCTTGCACGTGACGACCAATGTGAATCTCAATGTCGAGCCGGGTGAACGGCGGCTGATCATCGGACCCAACGGTGCCGGCAAAACGACTCTGTTCAACCTGATCACCGGGGAACTGACCCCCGATTCCGGAACAATCCATCTGTTCGGACAGGACATTACCAATGTGCCAAGCCGCCGCCGCGCTCATCTCGGCATGGCACGAACATATCAGATCATCACGCTGTTCGCGCGCGATACGATCATCCACAATGTGACCTTGGCTCTGCTCGGCCTGTCACCGGCGCGCTGGAATCCTCTGATCGACCTTAAGCGGCAAGGCCATTTTGTCGAGCACGCGCATGCGGCGCTGGAAAAGGTCGGCCTCGCGCATATCGCAAACCGGCCGTTGGCACAGACGTCCTACGGCGAGCGCCGACGCGTCGAGATTGCGATGGCATTGACGCAAAACCCGAAAGTGCTGCTGCTCGACGAGCCGTTCGCCGGCTTGTCGATCGACGAGCGCCGGGACGTAAAGCAACTGCTGCTGGCTATCCCGCGCGATATCACCGTCGTGATGATCGAACACAACATGGACGTGGCGCTGGAATTCGCCGAACGCATCACGCTTCTGCACTTCGGCGAGGTGATCGTCGAGGGCAACCGTGCCGAAGTGGTTGCAGATCCGCGCACGCGGGAGGTTTACCTTGGCCACTAGCGCGCTCAGCCTCAGCCACATTGACGCGTTTTATGGTGACAGCCATGTCCTCGGCGACGTGTCGTTCGAACTTGGCGAAGCCCGCATGCTCGGTCTTCTCGGCCGCAACGGCGCCGGCAAGTCGACCTGCATGAACGTTACCATGGGCCTTCTGCCGCCGCGGCGCGGCGAAGTTGCCGTGTTCGGCGAGCCGGTGGGCGGGATGTCACCCGAAATGATTGCCGCACGCGGTGTCGCGTTGGTGCCGCAGGGACGCCGCATCTTCAAGAGTCTGTCAGTGCGTGAGAATCTGGTCGTCGCGGCCCGAAAGCCTGATGCCGGCAGCAAACACGCACCCTGGGCAGCGGATACTGTGTTCGGGATGTTTCCGCGCCTTGCCGAACGCCGCAATCAAATCGCCGCGCATCTGTCGGGCGGTGAACAGCAGATGCTGGCCATCGGCCGCGCATTAATGGGCAATCCGCGTGTGCTGCTGATGGACGAACCATCGGAAGGGCTGGCGCCGCAGATCGTCGCTGAAGTCATGGCGACCATCCGCAAGCTTAAGGAAAGCGGGCTGTCGATTGTGCTGGTCGAGCAAAATCCAAAACTGGTATTCGATGTTGCGGATGATATCGTTATTCTCAATACCGGCCGTGTCGCGGTCGTTTCCACCCCGGCAAAACTGGAAAAGGATGGCGTCGATTTGCGCCAGCACCTTGGGGTGTTTTGATTCCGCTGCGTTGAAAATCGAAAGCGCAAACGTTACTGGATCATCCGCTTTCGCGGATGACAAACGAGAGGCTGGAAATGGCTGACATCTGGAACAAATACGCGGACACCGCTGCGCGCAAGCACGGCAAGCCGGGGCGCGACGTAAGGCCGAAAAGCACGACCATCGATGCTCATACGCACATTGCCGTGCCGCGCGCTGCCGAATTCATCAAGCCGCACCTTGACGTCAGCACCATTCCGCTGGCGCACTTCGCCTCGGCCGATACCAAAGCGATCAACGCCAAGCAGGAAGCCGATATCCGGGGCTGCATGACCGGTTATGACGAGCGCTTTGCGGTTATGGACAGAATGGGCGTCGACGTCCAGCTCGTCATGCCGCCGCCACCGCAGTGCTATCACACCGTTGCAGTCGAGCACGCAGTACCGGCCGCGCGCATGATCAACGAGGGCGTTGCCGAATTTGATTCGCGTCATAAGGATCGGTTCATTCCGTGCGGCACAGTACCGATGCAGGATGGCAACGAAGCCGCGAAAGAACTCGAGCACTGCATAAAGACGCTCAAGTTCAGGGGCGTCGAAATCCTCACCAATGTCGCCGGCAAGGAACTGTCCGACCCTGCCTTTGCGCCATTCTGGAGAAAGGCTGAGGAACTGGGAGCGTTGGTGATCATCCACCCTAATGGGTTCACTGAAGGTCAGCGTCTATCGCGGTTCTATTTCAACAATATTATCGGCAACCCGTTCGAAACCACGCTCGCCCTTCACTATCTGATTTTCGACGGCGTCCTCGACCGCCATCCGAATTTGAAGATATTCGCCATGCACGGCGGCGGTTACCTCGGTGCCTATTCCGGCCGCATCGATCACGCATGGGGTGCGCGCTCGGATTGTCACGCCAATTTGCCAAAACCGCCGACGAGCTACCTGAAGAAGGTCTACGTCGACACCGTCGTGTTCACGCCGGGGCAATTGAAGGCACTGGTCGATACGTTTGGTCTCGACCACGTCATCATGGGCACTGACTATCCTTTCGACATGCTGGAAAACGATCCGATTGGTCATATCGCGTCGGTCCCAAGCTTCGACGACCAGACGCGCGCTGCGCTCGTCGGCGGCAATGCGAAGAAGATGTTGGGACTGTGAACCACCTCGTCATGGCCGTCCTCGTCCCGGCCATGAAGATGAGTGTCACACATACAAAAAATCCAGCACGGCGGTCTCTGCGATCACCGCCGCATCGGTGCTGTGGCGGCCGGCGCGCGCCTGCTCTTCTTGCGTGCGGCTGGCCTGCAAGTAGGCGCCAAGATGGCGCGCCCTTTCGATGATGCGGTGATTCTGCGCCAGTCGTGCCGCCTCGAAGCGTTTTAGCGCAATCTCGACATCAACCTCCTTTTGAAGCGCCTCCGCCAATGCCGCTGCATCATCAGCCGCCTTGGAAACCCCGGCCGCGACATGTGGTCGCGCGACGAAGGCTGCGTCGCCCACGACCGCTACCCGGCCGAAAGCCATACGCGGCGATTCCAGATCGTAAATTGGCTGGAGAATCGGCTCCTCGATCAGCCGCACAACCTGCCGGAATTGCGGAGCCACCAGGCGCTCAGCGTCGGCGCGCATTTCAGCAATGGCCTCTCGGCGGATCATCGGCGGCGGGATCGAAATTGCGTGAGTTGCCCCGCGCTCGTCGGTCAGCAACCAGCGCAACTTGGTCATCTCATCCGCAGGCCGATACCAGACCACATTGTACCGACGGTGCATGGGACGGAGATCGTTGTCAGGCCCCGCCACCGGATAGCCAAGAAATTGCTCGCCTGGCGGCAAACCGAAAGTCATGAACGCGAACAGTTCACGGTGTACATCCGGCGGAAATGTGCTCTCAGCGATCAGTGCACGCCATGCGCAGTAGCCCGCATAGCGCGGTGTCACGTCAGGCAGGCATTGCTGGCGCACCGTCGAACGGATGCCATCGGCACCAACCAGCAAATCCGCCTCAACAATTTCGCCATCGGAAAAATGCGCCAGAGCCTTGTTGGCATCTTGTGTAAATTTCGCGAGGCCACGCCCACGATGATAGCGATCGGGCGGAAAGGCATCGCGAAGCAGACGGTAGACCCGTTCCCAGGCGGTCAGTACCTGCGGGCATTCGATTTCATGTGTCAGCCGCCCCTGTGCATCGAGAATTTTGCGGGTTGTAATATGGACGCCAAGCTCGTCAGTGGCGAGGCCAAGCCCACGCAATCGTTCGATCAGTTCGTATTGGGCCACGATCCCGGCACCGCGGCCTGACAACTCGCTATCGACCCGCTCGTAGATATCGACTGCCCACCCTGCCCGGCGCAGCAAAAGCCCGCAGAGCAAGCCGCTCATCGAGCCGCCAACGATTATTGCGCGTTGTGAGCGAGTCCCGGCCAATTGATCAGTCCCGATCTTTTCGTTTACCCATTTATCCTATATATGACGGCCAACAGCTTTGGAGGAATTCCCATGGCCCTGACCATGCTCGACAAGCCCGCCGAGAAAAAGGAAAAGTCGCAGTGGCCGACCGATATTGCCGCTGAGTTCGAGCGCGAGAACAAAAATCCGAACCCTTGCGTCGGCTCGACGTTGCTGTCGGAGAACGAGCGTACGCGCGTATGGATTATCCGACTCGCCCCTGGCGAACGTATCGGCTTCCACCGCCATGTGCTCGATTATTTCTGGACCTCCGTGTCCGGTGGACGCGGCCGCCAGCATGTGCACGATGGCACCACTGTCGAATACACCTATCAACCGGGCGAGACGCGACACGAGACTTACGGCAAAGGCGAGTTCAAGGTGCATGATCTTGAAAATCTCGGCGACCGCGAAATGGTCTTCATGACCGTCGAGTTCAAGGACAGCGCCAACAAGCCGATGCAGTTGCCTGCCGGCGTGCGGCCGCAATCGGCAGCCGCCTAATTCCAACGGAATTTCGAGACGCCCGCCCAGTGGGCGGGCGTTTATTTTGTCGCGCTTGCAAAGGTTCGGTCGATCGTTCAATGGGCTAGCCAAGCTGCCGACCTTCCTGCAAACTGCCGCAACAATCCGCATGGTGGCGGGACCACGGCTTTGTGATAACAAAAAAACGCTGAGCTTCAGAGGGGAGTAACGCCGGCAACACATTGATCGTCGCCGCGCATCGCGCCGTACGGCTTATCCGTTGGTGAGTGCGCCATGGCAGCGATGCCGGTTCAAGCGCGTATGGATATTTCCTTCGATCTATTATTCAACGCCATCGTCGCAGGGCTGTTGCTTGGCGGCTTTTATGCTGCCGTCACCGCCGGAGTGTCGATCTCCTTCGGTATGCTCGACATCGTCAATATTGCGCATCCAGGCTTCATTATTCTGGGGTCCTATATCGCCTATTTCGTCAATATCAATTTTGGCGTTGACCCGATCGTGGTCAGCATCATCATGCTGCCAATCTTTTTCGCGCTCGGCGCATTCGTCTATCAGGTTTACTATCTGTCGTTTGAACGGCGAGGACAGGAATCGCTGCGCGGCCTCGCGTTCTTTTTCGGATTGTTGTTCGTCACTGAGGTGACGCTGATCCTGGTGTTTGGCGTCGACTATCGCTACGTCGAAGCTTCTTATATCGGTCCGAGCCTGCATTTCGGAATAGTCGACCTGCCGCTGCGCATGCTGGTGCCTTGCCTTGCAGCACTGGGCCTGTTTGCAGCGATCGAGCTGTTCATAACTCGCACATTTACCGGCCGCGCCATCATGGCGGTATCGCAGGATCAACTTGCGTTACAGCTGATGGCGGTTGACCCGATTCGCATCAAGCGCATCGCCTTCGGCATTTCAATTGCAACCGCGGCGGTTGCCGGCGCGCTGCTGATCATCATTCAACCGGTCGAACCCTCGGTCGGGCGTGAATATATCGGCCGGGTATTTGCCATCTGCGTTCTGGGCGGACTTGGCAGCATGCCCGGAACTCTGATTGCCGCCTTGCTGCTCGGTGTCGTTGAAAGTCTAACTGCGACCTTCTACGGACCATCGTGGGCGCCGGCGGTAGCCTTCGGCTTTCTCCTGCTCACGCTTGCCTTCCGGCCAGCGGGACTTCTGGGACGATGAAGGCGATGAGCACCGCAAAATTCTCCCTAACCGCGGTCGCGACCGGTGCGCTGGTTATGGCCTTCGCACACTGGTTCCATGTCGATTATCTCTTCTTCGCCTCCTATACGATCCTGCAATTCATCGTGCTGGCAACCGCCTGGAACATCCTTGGTGGCTACTGCGGCTACGTGAATTTCGGCTCGGCCGCCTTCTTCGCGCTCGGCGCTTACAGCTCGGTTGCGCTGATCAAGTTCGATGCCGAAATCGACGCCTGGTTTCCCGAAGGCGCCGCTAATGTGCTCCACCACATCTTCCCGTTGCCGATCCCCGTCCTCATTCTGTTTGGCGCTCTCGTTTCGGGTGTTGTCGGTTTCGGCATGGGATATCTGACTTTGCGGCTGCGCGGCTCTTTCTTCGCGATCGCCACCCTGGCGATGGCAGTGGTGCTGCAGACTCTGATCGTCAACTGGGACTTCGTCGGGGGCTCACGTGGCGCCTACATTATCCGTCCCGACAACCTCGAATTCGCAGGCATCGAGATCAACTACATCGAATACCTATTCGCGCTGATGCTGCTGCTGGCGGTGATCGCGCTGGCAACCGCGCGAGTGATCGAACGCTCTCAGCTCGGCTTCGGTTTCGCCACCATTCGCGACGACGAATTGGCGGCGGAAGCCTGCGGCGTGCCGACGTTGCGCCTCAAACTGATCGCCACCACGTTGTCGGGCGCATTCATGGGTATGGCCGGCGCGCCGTTTCCTTACTACATCGGCTACTTGCAACCGGCGTCAGCCTTCGGCCTCGAATATGCAGTAAACTCAATCGCGATGCCGATGATCGGCGGCACCACAAGCTGGGTCGGGCCCTTGGTCGGCGCCATCCTGCTCGGCTCAGCGCAGCAATACGCCACCGTAACCATTTCTTCGGCTGTGAACCTGCTGATCGTCGGCCTGATGCTCGTTGCCTTCGTCATTATCGCACCTAACGGGTTGATCGGGCTTGTGCAGGAACGCTTGCGTAGGAAGCAGTCATGACCGCGCTCTTGCATGTGGACAATATCAGTAAGCGGTTCGGCGGCTTCGTCGCGCTGGACGGCATCGATCTCGAAGTCGAACCGGGCGAGCGGCTCGGCCTCATTGGCCCGAACGGATCCGGAAAGAGCACGCTGGTCAATTGCATCTGCGGCACCTTGCAGAACGAGTCTGGTAGCGTTCGTTTCGACGGCAACGTCATGGACGGTCTCGCCGCCCACGAACGCACTCACCGCGGCGTTGCGCGCAGCTTCCAGCTGCCGCGCCCGTTTCACAGCATGACGCTGGCCGACAACTTGCGCATTCCCCTGCTCTACACGGTCCACGCCCGTGTGGGACCACTGCGCTCGGCCGGCGATCTCGACGCGCGCTGCCACGATCTGCTGGAGATGGTGGGTCTGGCAAAGAAAGCCAAGCGCATGCCGCGGGACCTCACACAAGTCGAAATGCGCAAGCTCGAGCTGGCACGCGCCATGGCGGCTGAGCCGAAATTGCTAATCGCCGACGAGTCCATGGCCGGCCTTTCACACTCGGAAATCGACGACATCCTGACGCTGTTGGTACGGTTGAGCGAGCGCGGCATCACGATCATTCTGATCGAACACATCATGAGCGCCGTGATGAGCTTCTCGCAGCGCCTGGCGGTATTGGTGTCGGGCAAGAAAATCGCCGACGGTAAACCGGAAGACGTCGTGCGCGATCCCGAAGTGGTGAGGGCTTATCTTGGCCAGTAGCATCACCATCGAAAACGTGAATGCCGCCTACGGCGCTGTGCGGGTGATCGAGGATGTCTCGATCAACGTGAAAGCGGGCGAAACCGTCGCTCTGCTTGGAACCAATGGCAACGGCAAAAGCACGTTGATGAAGTGCGTGATGGGCATCGTTCGTCCAACGGCTGGTCGTATCGTTGCCGAAATTGATGGTGAAAAACACAATCTGATCGGTCTGAGTACCGAGCAGATCGTTGATCTCGGGATCGCGCTTGTGCCAGAGGGGCGCCGGTTGTTCCCGAAGTTGACCGTCGAAGAAAATCTGCTGCTCGGTGCTTTCCGCGCCAAGGCGCGCGCGCAGATCAAGACCAATCTCGACTTCGCTTTCGAGGCTTTTCCGCGTCTCGCCGAGCGCCGGCGAGCTGGCGCTTGCACGCGCGCTGATGCTGGCGCCGCGTATCCTTCTGGTGGATGAGCCTTCGGTTGGCTTGGCGCCACTATTGGTCGCCCGCACCATCGATGCCATCAAACAACTCAAAGACCACTACCAACTCACGGTACTTATGGCCGAGCAAAATTTTACCCAAGCCATCCGCATCGCCGACCGCGGCTATGTCATCGTGCACGGCAAGATCGCCTTCGAGGGCCGCTCCGCCGACGAACTCAACAATAACGATTTGATCCGGCAATTCTATTTGGGGATGTAATGGTGCGCGCCATTCCGGGGTGCGCCGAAGGCGCGAACCGGGAATGACAAACAAACAAAAACGGCGCAGGGTGCTCCCCGCGCCGTTTTTAGTTTTACCGCGAAGATCTAAATCACTTCGCCTTCTCGTAGGGATAGATCACCTTGCCGGTCGCCAATTCCTTCGGCGTCAGCACGGTCTGGTAGCCCATGCCCTTCCAGGTTTCCAGACCGGCACCCTCTTTGATGCCGTGATACTGCACCTGCATCATGCCGGACTTGGTCCATTCGCCACCCGGGCCGTAGCTCCAGTCGCCCATGATGGTCTTGTGCGTACCTTTGCGCAGGGCCTCGGCGACCTTGTCGTCCTCGACACTCTTGGCAGCGTTTACAGCTTCACCCAGTAAGTTGATGTAGGCGTAGCCCCACCCGCCGAGATAGTAGCCGAGCGGATCGACGCCTTCGGCCCCAGCGCGCGCCTGATACTTTTTGAAGAACTCAGCGGCCGGCGCCATCATCTTGTCCGAGGGCACCCAGGTTTCGTAGT